>CAJKVX010000035.1 GCA_905203455.1 uncultured Eubacteriales bacterium | reverse complement strand
GCTCGACTGTTAATCGATAGGTCGTTGGTTCGAGTCCAACAGGGGGAGCCAAAAAAGTTGGTCAAATGACCAACTTTTTTTATTTCCTTTTTTAAAAGATTTTCTATGTTTTAATTCAATGAAACTGTAATTTATTTTTATAATTATTAATTGATTGCTTGAAATATGAAAAAATATTTCACTTACTATTTACTAGAAATTAAAATTTAGTCAGGTCATAACCTTGCTTTTCAAAACCAAGATTAATTCTTTGCATATCTCTATATTTTCCTTGTGTTAGTTCTTCGGCATAACTTGAAAATTCAATATTGCTACTGTTTGATTTTAACTCTTTATCTACATCATAAGGAACGCTTTGAAACTCAAAACTAAAAACACCCGTCGCTTCGTCAATATTTATAATTAAATAATTTGCCATTACTGTTTGTTTTGGGTTCGCATTTCTTTCATTATTCTGCAAAAGGCAAACTGAATTACCAACACTTCCACAATTAATTAAAGTTCGGTTATACAACTTGGTTAAAAATTGATAATGCAGGTGGCCATAAACAACAACATCTGCCTTTTTATTACTTGGCGTGTTTTGCGAAGGCATAAACATGCTGAAAAGTTTTTCAACATCTGTTTCAAAACTATCTATAAAATTAAATTTAGAATTAGGCGTTGCATGAAAAAATCTAAATAAAAGTCCGCCAATCTCAAGTTCATAACAAAATTTTAAATCTGCAAGAAACTTCATGTTTTCACTTGACAAAATTGACCTATTCCACATTAGTCTTTTATATTCAAGTTCACAATTAACAAAATCATTTGGGTCATCACAACAAAATCTTTGCTCTGCATTGCCACCAACAATAACATCACATTTTTCTTTCACAAGGTCAACGCATTGGTTTGCATTGCACCCTTTGCCCACTATATCTCCAAGATAAAATATTTTGTCAACTTATTTTCTTTCAATGTCCGCAAATACACTTAGTAATGCTTGATAATTTGAATGTATGTCACTTATAACCGCCATCTTCATCTGTAATCCCCTAAATCTTTTTAAACACCGTAAGTCAAAACACTATTCGCTTTTTTTAAAGAATATAATAATAACTAAGATATACTTATTTATGACCAACACTGAATATTTTTCACAAACAAAATAACACAAAACACCATATTGGCTAATGTTACATTTTGTAGTACGCTAGATAAAAACAAATCAATTAAATTATAACATTTTACATTTGTTTATTTAGTGAAATGGTGACTAATGATTGTTGAAGGTCAAAGGTTGTGGTGTGTAGTAATTTTATTCTGGCGTAAGTTAGGGTTGAAAGGGTTTCCTTTTCAATTGCCTGTTTGTTTTTGTTTACCATTTGCATAACCTCTGGCGTTGAGTTAATTTGAAGCAAAATGTGGTCTGTTACTTCAAGGTTGCTGTCTTTTCTTAAATTTTGAATTTTAGAAATAATTTCTCTAACATTGCCCATTTCAATTAACTCTGGGGTTAGTGTTGTGTCAAGAATTACGGTAACCATTCCGTTGCTTTCGCTTGCAAAGCCCTCTTTATTCTTAATTTCAATAAACAGGTCACTTTCAGCCAAACTTATTTCTTGCCCCGCAACTTCAATTTTGTAAGGCTTGCCTGAACGAACTTGCTTTACAACCTCGCTTGCGTTGCAGTTTGCTAGTTTGTTCCTAATTTCACCAACTGCCTTGCCATATTTTGGCCCAAGCACATTAAGCATTGGCTTTAAGGTGTAGCCAACAAAATTGTAATCATCTGTTACAACCTCAACATCACAAACATTAAGTTCGCCTTTAATTAACTCTTTAAGTTCAGGGCTTAATGCGTTGGTTTCAGCAAAACAAACTATTGCCCTTTTAAGTGGTTGCCTTGCTTTAATGTTGCTTGCATTTCTTACACTTCTGCCAAGCATAACAATGTTTAACACCTCTTCCATACCAAGGTTAAGGTCAGCCTGAATGAACCTTTCACAAGCCTTAGGGTAAGCACACAAATGCACTGAAATTGGTGCATCTTTTTCAACCGAACGCACAAGATTTTGGTAAATACATTCACTTATGAATGGAACAAATGGAGCGATTAATAATGTTAACCCTTTTAAAACCTCGTAAAGAGTTTTAAATGCCGCGTTTTTATCTTCCCCTTCACCACTTGCCCAAAACCTTTCTCTTGAACGCCTGATATACCAGTTTGAAAGATTATCCACAAACTCGGTAATTTTTCTGCTTGAACTGAGCATGTCAAACTTGTTAAGTCTGTCTGTTACAAATTTAACAAGGCTGTTGTATTCACTTAAAAGCCATTTGTCTAAAAGGCTTAATTTACAGTTTTCAAGGTTAAATTTTGTTGGGTCAAACTTGTCAATTTCAGCATAGAGAATATAAAAGGCATAACTATTCCACAAAGTGCCCATAAACTTTCTTTGAAGTTCAACAAGTGCATCTTCATTAAAGTTAAGGCTTGTGCCAGGGTTGCAGTTGTTATAAAAATACCACCTAAGAGCATCTGCCCCCTCTTTGTTTAAAATTTGCCAAGGGTCAATGCCGTTGCCTAAACTTTTGCTCATTTTTCTTCCGTGTTTATCATTAACAAGGCCAAGAGCCGTGCAAGATTTGTATGAAGACTTGCCAAAAAGCATGGTGCTTATTGCAAGCAAACTGTAAAACCAGCCCCTTGTTTGGTCAATTCCTTCGCAAATGAAATCTGCTGGAAAGGTTTTTTCAAAAATTTCCTTGTTTTCAAAAGGATAATGATATTGAGCAAATGGCATTGAGCCACTGTCAAACCAGCAGTCTAAAACCTCAGGGGTGCGGTGCATATCTTTTCCGCATTTAGGGCACTTGATTGTAAGTTTATCAAGAGTTGGCTTGTGAAGGTCAAGTTCGCCAGTTGCCCCTGTTAACTTTTTAAGTTCTTCAACTGACCCAACAACATGAAAATGCCCGCAATCACAAACCCAAAATGGAAGAGGCGTTCCCCAATATCTTGTGCGTGAAATTCCCCAATCAATATTATTCTTTAAAAAGTTGCCCATTCTTCCGCTTTTGATTGTTTCAGGAATCCAGTAAACACTGTTGTTGTTTTCAACCATTTGGTCTTTTATTGCAGTGGTTTTAACAAACCATGCACTTTGTGCGTAATAAAGAAGCGGGGTTGAACATCTCCAACAATGTGGATAATTGTGTTCATAAAGCATAACTTTAAAAAGTTTGCCGTTGTTTTTAAGCATTTCAATAATAACAGGGTCGCTTTCTTTTGCCCCTTTGCCACTAAGGCTTCCCGCACGAGAGTCAAACTTGCCCTCATCATTTATCAGTTGAACAAAAGTAATGCCATATTTTTTGCCAACAAGATAGTCATCTTCACCAAACGCCGGCGCAATGTGAACAATGCCTGTGCCGTCTTCAACAGTAACATAACTATCAACCGTTACAAAATACCCCGTTTTAACTTCATTTAAAACATAGTCAAACATTGGCTCATATTTATGAAATTCAAACTCTTTGCCCAGTTTTTCATAAACAATTGTGTAACTGCCCTCTTCAAAAAGAGTAGGTATAAGGTTTTTAAGCATAATGTAATTTGCCCCATCGCTTGCTTCAATTTTGGCATAAACTTCATTTGGGTTCATGCAAAGGGCAACATTGCTTGGCAAAGTCCACGGAGTGGTTGTCCACACCAAAAAGTAAGTGTTTTCTTCTTCCTTGCTTTTAAATTTAACAAAAATGCTTTTTTCTTTTAAAGTTTTGTAAGCGCCGTCTTGCTCAACTTCGCTTTTTGAAAGTGCAGTGCCACATCTTGGGCAATAAGGCACAATGCGGTGTCCCTTATAAATTAACCCCTTTTTGTTAAGTTCACTAAGAGCCCAAAAAACACTTTCAATATAATTGTTTTCATAAGTAACATAAGGGTGCTTTAAATCAATAAAATACCCAAACCTTTGGGTTAAGTCTTCCCAAATTTTTTTGTATTTCCAAACACTTTCTTTGCAGTCAGCAATAAACTTTTCAACGCCATAGTTTAAAATGTCTTGCTTGCCTGAAAAACCCTTTGTTTTTTCAACCTCAACCTCAACAGGAAGACCATGAGTGTCCCACCCTGCCTTTCTTGGCACAAAATATCCCTGCATGGTTTTAAACCTTGGAATAATGTCTTTCATTGCGCGTGTTAAAGGGTGGCCAATGTGCGGTTTTCCGTTTGCGGTTGGTGGCCCCTCATAAAATGAAAAAACCTCTTTACCTTTGTTTTTCTCCATTGTTTTTTCAAAAATTTGATTGTCTTGCCAAAACTTTAAAACATCAAGTTCATTTTTGATAAAGTCTAACTTTGTGTCTACCTTTTTATACATTTTTGTTCTCCTTAAAAAATAAAAAACCTTAGCAAATCAAGACCCCGCTAAGGATTATAACCACTTGATTGCATTGCAGGCTAACACCCACGCCTTCTGTAACGGGAAGTCCCGACAATCCTTAACAGGCAACTTGCCCTTAGGGAAAGCAACTGATAAAAGTGATAACCGCCCCAGTCTTTGCTATTGTCTTGCACCAACCGACATTTCTCTGTTCAAAAACCTTGGGGAAGCCGTGTCTTTCGTCATCGTTTTTTATATAAGGCTATTTTAAAGCAAAATGCCCAACTTGTCAAGCACAAACATTACATTGTAAAATTTTCACTTTTTAAATCGCCAAGCAACACTTACACTTGCAAAGCACAAAACTGGCGTATTGACAAAATTTGACTTTTGGTGTATAATAACAAAACTTTATTGTACCTAACAAAAATTTTTTATTTTCCTAATTTTAATAATAAAGCACTAAACACCAGCAACATATTTAAAAATTTTAATTTAAAAACACAGGAGAAAACAAAATGGAAAACATTGAATTTGTTCAAACCGTGCTTGACGCTTTAAGCGAAGGCCACGGCCCCAACTTTTTTGTTGTTGAAGCAACAAAACTTCACTATAAAGATGCAAATGAGTTTACATATTTTGGCAAGTTAGATTTAGCGGGAACCCCTGCCTTTTGCCAACTTGGCGCTTTTGAATATTCAGTTATTGATGAAGACAATAATAAATATTTTGACGATAACGAAAGCAAAACAAAATATTTTAAAGTAATGGCAAGCATTTTTGGCGAGCCTTACAAACAGGCATTTTTAAAACGCTTTCTCTCAACAAACAAAGAAAAATAGCCCCGCAAATTTGGGACTATTTTTTTGTTTATAGTCAAAATTTTTAACCTTTCACCACTATTGCAGTTTCACCACTTTGTTGCAAACTTCTGTTGCAATATTTTTTTAGTTTTTTCTCCTTCTTTTGTTAACTTTTTTAAGTTTGTTATACATTTTTGTGTCAAGTAATTTATGTTTGTTGCAAGTTACCTTCTTTAACTTTATTGTTTTCAAGGTTCTTTTGTTTATGTTTTTTTACAAGGCTTGAAATAATAAACGGCAAAAGGAAAAGAATAATTAAAATCACCCCAACAATCAAATAGGTGTAAATGTGGCTGTGCCCAGGGAAAAAGTTAAATGGCAAACCATTTTCCTTTAAATACATAAAGTTTGCGCCTGGAACAAGCAGGTTGCCCAAACTTGCATATGCCACCAACACCACCAAAGCAACTGGAAGTTGCCAGATTTTTTTTAGTTCAATTTTCATTGTGTTTGAACACAGTGCCCCCAAAACCACAGTAGGCATCATGAAGTGAAGACCAATGCTTTCAATGTCAAGAAAAGAGAATGAAACAAACTGGTAATAATCTCCAAACACAAAAGTTAAAATTCCGCCAAAAAAGGTCAACATTATGACCGGCAGAACAAAAAACTTTGACCTTGAAAAGTAATAAGCTGGAAACACAAAGGCTAAAATATGGCAAAGTTGCCATGGCCAAACTTCAATAAATGTTTGGTTTGCAAAAATCATTAAAAGTGCCATTCTAACAAGCCTTGAAATTATCATTATAAAACACAAAACAAAAGTGAAGTTTTTTGCAAATGTTTTATACTTTCTAAAAACAAAAAAACAAACAACAAGCCAAACAGCAAGAAGCACCATTAAAATAATGTGCATATTGCACCAAAGCCCGCCCCCTGCTGGAACCTTTCCTTCATAATCTTTAATAAGCCAATCTGTAAATGTTATCATTAAAATTTCCCTATCTTGTTTATTTTTTATTAATTGAAAATTTTTGTTAAAACCAAATCTTATTTTCTTAGTTTAAGTATAACAATATATTTCATTTAAGTATAGCAAAAAAACCAAAAAACAAACAACTATTTCAAAAACCGCTTTTCTGCTTGATAATCCATAGCAAAAAGGCACTTATCAACAAAGTTATTAACAAGTTATTAACAAATTGTTAACAACTTTTGGCACTTTTTAACAAGTTATTAACAATTCTTCAAACCTTTGTTTAAGATTTTTGTTTAATAGAATTTTTAAAATTCGCATAAAAAACAATAAAATAAACAACTGTTTTGTTTATTTTTTTGGTTATAAACCCAAAAATTTGGGGCTTAATTAGATTTACCGATGAGTAAAGACAAAAAATAACCACTGTCATGTAGAGGAGTGAAACAAGTTGAAATATCTTAAATAATTTTAGATTCTTCGGCAGGCTCAGAATGACGGTGTCGCAACACGCCTTTATCATTTCGAGAGAGCATCAGCGAACCGAGAAATCTAGATGATTCATCTTCGCCGTTGGCTCCGCTCAACATGACGGTGTCGCAAAATAACAGGTCAAAACAGCCAATAGCAAATGCATAAGCAGAACAAAATTAAGGTGCACACAATTTTATGCTGACTTTAAAGTATGTTTTTACACCAATTAAAAAATCCACCAGTAAACTTGGTGAATTTTTATTTACCTAAATAACAAATTGTTAAGATGCAAGTGTGTAAGTTTGCCCGTTTATTACAAAAGATGAAATAACATTGCTTTCATTCACACTATAAGAAGAATCTGGAATTGGATTTTTAAGGTCAGCATCACTAAATGCATTAACTTCACTGCCAGTTTCATTTGCAGAAATGGTAACATAAGCCACTGGTTCACCTGAGCCATCATCATAAATTGCATAATAATTTTCTTCAAGATTAACTGTATATGTTAATCCTTCTGAGTTTGAATATGCAGATTCAGCAGTGTCAAATGTAATGGTGGTTACAACTTCGTTTATGGTTAGTGTTGCAGTAAGGCTTGCAGGGGTGATGTAATTTTGTTCGTCAACGGTAAAGTTTGCACAAACCTCATAAACCCCAACATCCTTTGGTTTATTTTCACTGCCGTTATAGGTAATGGTTACACCTGTAATTCCATCAGGTAACTCACCTTCAAGGGTTAAAAATTTCTCCTCGCCGTCATGGTCAACGCTAACGCTAGCAAGGGTTAAGCCACTTATGTCAATTGTTGCCTTATTTATTGTCCATTCAAGTGGGTTTTGCTGTGAAGGTGAAGATTCGCTTAAAATGTAATTATTGTTACCATCAATTTGAACATAGCAATAATAAGTGCCAGCAGTGGTTGCTTTTTGTGTTCCAAGAATTGTTATGTTGCAGGTGTCACCTTCAACAAGCCCTGAAACAATTTGTGCTGTAACTTGTTTTTCAGTTTTGTTATAGGTAAGGTTTTGTGGCAATGTCAACCTCACTTCAATTTCTTTTGGTGAAATTGTGTAATTAAGGGTTTTTGAGTTTTGGCTTACTGTGTAGTTTGAGTTTGAAAGGGTTGCCGTTGCAGTATAAGACCCCACATTAATGGCATTTTCTTGCTCAACTTCAACATTCACTTGGTCGCCAGCAACAACATCTTCAGCACTAACCATTGCCAAAACAAGCAAATTTGAACCAGTGAATGTTAACCCCTCATAATTTTGCCAAACAACATCAACCTCTTTTGGTGTTATTGTAAGTGTTTTGCTGAACACAAGGTCGTTATAATTTTTGAATTTATATGTTAAATAAACTGTGTAAACCCCCGCATCAGTTACCCCGCTTGAACTTACTTTGCAGTTATCCCCTTGGCAATAAGTGTATCTTATTGATGTTGAATTTTCTTCCATGGTGCTGCCAGCATTTAAAACTAACGCATTGGTTGCAACAATTGTGTGCTTTGTTCCGTCATAAGGCACTTGTTTTGAGTCAAACCCAACACTTTCAGCACTAACCCCAATTGCATCTGCCTTTAAAATTTCCCAAACAACTGGGTTCTCTTCTTGCGGGGTGTTTTCACTTATTGTGTAATTAATGTTGGTTGACCCAACGATATATGAAGAATATTCCCCTGCGTCTTTGGCTGTTTCTGTTCCGCCAATGTAAACCCCACAGGTGTCACCCTCAACAAGGCCTGAAACTATTTCTGCCCCAACCTCTTTAATTGTTCCGTCATAGGTAAGGTTTTGTGGCAATGTCAATCTCACTTCAATTTCTTTTGGTGCAATTTCAATAACAGCAGATTTTGTTACGCTTTCAAACCCCTGTTTTGAAACGGTAACATTAATGTAATACTTCCCAACATTTTTTGCCCCAACAAAAGGCTCACCAAACTTATCAAGATTAGCATAGGTTTTTGTAACAGTAACATCTTCCATAAGATTGCTAATGCTAACATCTCTAACCGAGCCGTCATAAGTGTAACTTCCGCCAGTAACCTCAAAGTCTTGCAAGGTTCTAAGCCTTACGCTATAATCAAAATTTAAGGTAACCCCCTTATAGGTAATTTGAGCGGTTGCCTTTTGTGTTTCGCTTTCTGTTGAAAAATTCAAGATTTCAATTTCAGTGTTTGTTAGTGGAATTTCTTGATAACTATTGCCCTGTTTTGCAACAATTGTGCCAACCGTTCTGTCAAACTGTTCGCCAACAAAATATTCATTTTTAATTATTCCGTCTTTAAGTGCAATTGACTCAATTTTTTTTGAGCAGGCTGAAAAAGCAAAGCCCACTGCAACCACGCACAAACACAAACTTAAATATGCAAAAAATTTTTTCATAATTCCTCCGCATAAATAATATAATAATCAACTAAAATTTTACCAATCTATAAAAATAAATACACATCAAAAACAAAATTTCAAAATTTGACAAAAAATTTTAAAATCATGCAAAATTTGACATGCACCCTGCTTTAATTTACACCTTAATTTTAACACATTTTGTGTTGCATTTCAACAAAATACAAAACAAAAAAAGCACCAAGTTGTTCAAATAACAGATTTTTGAAAAACTTAGTGCTTAATCTATTTTGCCCAAATTAAGCCGTTTTATTCACTTTATACTAATTTTTTTCAGTTTAAATTACAAATCTTTTTAACAGATTTTATGTTTTAAATTACAATCGTTAACTTACAAATTAAAATTTTTACTAAAAAAGTTGCATAATTTCACTTTCCGCTTGCTAAATTTAATAAGTAATAAATTTTATTCGTTTCAAATTT
>CAJKVX010000034.1 GCA_905203455.1 uncultured Eubacteriales bacterium | reverse complement strand
TAATTTTAAACGGCAAATTAATTTCTTATGCTTCGAGTTTTAAAGAAATTTGTTTAAAGAAAAGCGGATTGCTTCAAAACGGGTTTAAACCACAAATTTATGATGTTTTTGGAAATGAAATTCTTTTTGTAAATATTTAACCATGTGGGGGGAAATGGATATGACAAATTGGAACTATGGGGTATCAATTAATGGCTCAACAAGATATTTTGACAACAAACAGCAAGCACAGTGGCTCTTTTTAGCAATGTGCGGAGAAGGTAAAAAACCATTTGCTTTTCAAAGAGTTGATGAAGTTTTCCAAAAGGTGGTTTGGAACCCTACAAAGATTTTAAATGACAAAAACGCTCCATTTAAAGTTGTCGCAGTTGCTGGCAAAGAAATTATTTCTTTTAATTTTATTTCTGTGAAAAGGGCAGTTAACAAGGTTTTAAGCCTTGGCAAAAACAAAATAAAAGCAAAGTTGTATTTAAACATAAACGGCATTGACTTTGTTGAACAAAAGAATTACATGCAGTTGAAGGGGTAACTCCCCTTAAACTGCAAAAACTGGTGAACCCAACACAGAAAAATTTGAGGTTATGTAATTTCGGCAGAGGGTGGCCGTTTGGGGAACCCCAAAACAATTTCCCACCATTTTGTTTTATCCACCTGGAAGTGCTAAATTCCCTGGCACTTCCCCGCCCTAGGCGGTAGGGTAAACAAAAAATTTTAAATTAAAGGAGAAAAATTTATGGGTAATTTTTGGAAAGTCGTAGGCCTTGGCCTTATACCAGGCTTAGCGTTAGGCGGTGGTGCTTACTACGCCGTGGATAAATATGTTGTTGAACCAAAAAAAGTCGAGCAAGAGCAAGAAGCAAATCAAACATCTGAAAGTCAAATTAACTCTTTGCAAGAAGAGTTGGAAAAAGTGTTAAGTGAAAACGAAAGCATTAAAGCTCAAATTCAATCTTTGACAACAAGCAACACACAAAAAGACGAGCAGTTAACACAACTTCAATCTCAAATTGAAGAGTTAGAAGAACAAGGTTCAACAGATACAGAAACTATTAATTCACTAACTGAGCAAATCTCAACTTTGCAAACTGAGAAAACACAGAACCAGCAAACAATTGAAAGTCTTCAAAGCACTGTTGCCCAAAATCAGCAAACAATTGAAACCTTGCAAAGCCAACTTGAAAGCCTACAACCAACTGTTACCTATGGAGTATATAAACTAAAAACAAGAGAATTTATTTCAGAATACTATTTTGAATTAACTTCAAGTCAAATAACTGTTTGGGTTGAACCTTCAAATAAAACAACTCACCAGTATAACTTACTTATTGACCCCAATGGTGAAATATTTATTCATATTGTTCCAAACGACCCTTATGCACTTGACACAATAATCAAATTAAGCGACTACGAGTTAGACCCACACAAAGGAACAATTCCTTACGATTATATCGCACTTTCAGACGAAGATGTTTCAGCGTTTTATGGAAGTTACACATCAACAACTCAAACTTATTCAAATATAAATATTTCAGCAAGCCAAGTGCAGATTGGAGAAAGCACATATTCAAGTTTTGGTTTTTATAATCTTGAAAATAATGTAAATATTAGACCAAAGTTATTAGTTTTTAATAATTCAACAGGAGAACTGGAAAAAACAATAGATTTACTTGCTTATGACTTTACCAATACAGAAGGCTTAACTGCTTATGGCTTAACTGAACAACCACTTGATTACCAAATTGCAGAAAATGGCTGGGCTGGAATATATACAAACAATAATAGCCTAAATGAAAACTTCAAAGTTATAAAAATTCAAACACCATATATTCTCTACGGGTCAACCGCCGAAGATTTAAAGTTTGAAAGTGATTTAGGATACAATTACTCAATTTTATACAAAGACACACAAAACAAGTTGCATGTTTATTTAGTAAGCGGAGAAGCAAACGAAATATTAACACACATTGACTTAACCAATTATTCTTTTGAGCCGTTATCATAAAAACAAAAAACAACTTATTAAAAATTTTAGGAGGTCAAAAAAAGAGTGGCAAAAAATCAAACTAGCGTTGGAATGCGAATTGTTAACATTGTTTTTTGTGTTCTGTTTGGGCTTTGTGCAGTAATTGACTTTGCCTGGGTTTACTGGAAGTTCTTTGTTGAAAAGCCTACAACCACGAATGCTGTTTATGTTCAAACAGTAACTGACCAGTATGGTAACGAACAAAATATAATTCAGTTAAATTATTATTCAAATTCCAACAACACGGGCGAAGAAGTTATGGAAATTCAGCTTAATTATTACACTGACGCCCAAAAAACGGCAGTGCAATCAACCACAATTCAAGCAACACTTCAAAAGTTCACTGTTGATGGTTTAAATTTAGAAATACCAAAAATAACATATTATTCAGGCGGATACGGCAGTCATTTTATCCCAGTGCAGGAAATTCAACGAAACGAACCAATGTATGTTGAGATTGAAGGCGAGATGTATTCTTTTAGACTAGACCGAACTTACCGTGAACTTTTAAAATCAGTTAATATTGGCAAAGCAGTTGTTGGCTTTTTTAATGAGTTATTTGGCGGAAATAGTGGAACTGACTATGCTTATGATTATTACTACGGCCCTGAAAAAGAATTTACCTTTGACGATTTTATTATTGACTGTTGGCAAAGCCTAACACAAACAAGCGAAGGGTATGGTGATTTTAACCTTTACTTAGTCGACTTATCTAAATATTTTACTTTTTATAAATATAACGAAGATACCAAGCAAGACGACCCTTACCAAGTTGACGCAACTTTCGTCAGGAACTATTTCAGCGTTAAGGCCCATGTGGACAGGTTCGGTTTAACAAGGGCAAGTCAATCCCTGGTTAATATGTTCCACGGCGATGCAACTTACAACACAAGTGGAATTGGCGAAGGACAAGAATATTGGGCTTCAAGGGTTAATTATTACTTAACCAACGATAATTTCGAATACAGAAGTTCTGCAACAAACGGTGGCTATGTTTTAACTTTAAAGCAAGACACTTTTGCATATCTTTCAAAGTTTGATAACCTTGATATTTATGTAATTATTAACCTTGACGAGTTCAGGCTAGAAAACATCAATATTGTTGGCCTTGACGAATATGCACTATTTGGCTTTAATGTCGCAGATATTAAGATAACAAGTTCAATGTATTCAACTTTCAAGTTCTTAAATTATTCACTTTACGACACTAATTTAAAAACAATAACACATTCAAATTGTATAACAATTTCAATGGCCGAAAATGCAATAAACGCTGTTTATGAGGAGGTGGTTATTTAATGAACAGGTTGTTAACATTAATTGATTTGAAAGGTCAACTGTTTACTCCTATAATCATCATCTTAATTTTGGCAATTGTGTTTATTGTAATGTTGTTTTTCCTAAAAAACGAATTTGCAAGAAAGGTTATGTTTTACCTAGCAGGCCTAGCAGTTATTATTTCTTCTGGCTTTGCCATTGCAGACTTTGTAACAGTCGGAACAGCACAAAGCCAAAGCGTTGGTCAAATTGTTGTTGAAGAAGTTAACCAAACAACATTCATGACACAAAACTACACTGACATGGTTTTTTACCAGGACACTCAAGACGCTTCAAAATATTACTATGACGATGAATTAAAAGCCCAACAGTTTGACGGCACAAATAAAGATTACCGTATTTTAGTTAACAAAATGCCTTGTAGTTACAACGAATGTGGTGCGGGCTATGTTCAGGGAGTGTTTAGCCAAACCTTTTATAGCCCAGAGGGCGAAGTTAACGCAACAGTATCATTAACAATTCGCATTGATTTTTACGAAAACATAACAAGGTTAAGAATAACAACAACGAAAGACCAAGATAACTTAACTTACATTGAGCAATACATTGACAACAACGGATTAAAAATAGAAGTTGTTCTATTTGAAGGAGGAGAAAATGAACAATAAAGGAATGATTGTATTTAACTCAATCTTAATTGCAGTCATAGCAATTATTGCAGTGGTAATTGGCGTTTATTGGGATAAGGTTAAACTCTTCTTATCTGGCGAAGCCTTGCTTACAGTTGAACAAGGTCAGGAAAAGTATGAAGAAGGTTACGAAAAAGGAACTGCAAACATGCAGACCCTGCAAACTCAAATTAACGCATACAGACAAACAATTGAAGAAAACGAAGTTGCCATTTCAAACTTGCAGTTGCAAATTCAGACTTTGCAAGAACAAAGTTCTGCAAATCAAAGTTTGATTAGCGAACTTCAAGAGCAGATTTCTAGCCTGCAATCTCAAAATACTGAGTTGCAAAACTTAGTTGACGCTTATGAGGACGCTCTGCCAATTTTAGTTGAAGAAAACCAAGCCATTGTTAAATTTATGGTGGGTAACGAGCTGAAAGATATTCAAGTTATTGATAAAAACTCAACAATAACTAATCCATATCAAGTTAGTTTTGAAGACGGAAATGTAAGCACCTTTAACGGCTGGAAGGTAAATGGCGAAACTATAGATATTTCTACTTATGTTGTAACCGACCATGTTGTATTAGTAGCTGACATAACTGAAAAAGTTCAAGTAGTTTACACTGTCAATGGCGAAAGTCTTTCAAGTGAAATTATTTTAAGTAGCACAAAGCCTAATTATCCAACCTTAACTGGTTATGAAAGTTACTTTTTCCAAGGTTGGTATAACGGAGATGTTAAGGTTGACACAGATACTTTTGTTGCAACTGAAAATGTTACTTTAAATGCTGTTGTTAAACAAACAATAACGGCTACTTTTATGGCCAATGACACAGTTTATTCAACACAAAGTTTATCTAAAACTGACACATTACAAAAGCCAACTAACCCAACACAGGAAGTTGACGGTAGATTAAGTCGTTTTAATGGCTGGAAAGTCAACGGAGAATTGGTTGATATCGAAACTTTTGAAATGACAGAAGACACAACTTTTGTTGCAGATTTTAGCAAAATGCTTGTTATAACTGCAACTGCTTATGTAACTTCTGATGGTGAAACTTATACAAGGTTTACCGGGCATGGTGCTGTTAATGAAATACCTGTTTATGCTGGTGATGAGATTAAGTTTGTTGCTGGTTCTTCTGGTAGTGCATTTCCTGATACTTTCTTTAATTTTCCATACAACGCAGACGCTTCTGGTTATAATTCATATTTGGAAAACATTGCCAGAGTTCTTGAAGGTGCGATTATTCTTGATGGCAATTTCACTGATACAATAACTAACATATCTCAATATGAATATGTAAATTTGGGAGAAACACCAGTGTTTACAGAAGATTGTAATGTTGCTGTTTTGTTTAGAAACAACCCATAGTTATAGGCTAGTGTGTGAAAAATGATAAAACAGCAAACTTCCATTAAAGAAAACAAGATGTTGCCACTTATAGCCCACATTGAAGAATATAAGTTACCATTTATTGAAAGATTAGCTTACTTTTATCCATTAACCAAAGCATTAATTCAAATAAGTATAGTTGCAATAATTTCAATTCCAATTCTAGTTAAAAATTACAAAAATTGGTATTCATGGTTAATTCTTTCCCCCATTCTAATAATTGGCATTGTGTGCATAATAAACATGCTACGGTGGTGGTATTACAGGACAAGATATAAGGCTTGGGAGTATGACACCGCCAGAACCCCCAACCATTTTGACATTAATGAAGGCGCCCCTGGAACTTGTAAAACTCTTTATGCTTGTTTTGCAACACACGCAATGTGTAAATGGAGTTGGCAAGAACTCCAATATGAATATTGGAAAATATTGCCAAAGTTATACAACAACAAGCCATTAAATGAAGATGAAAGAGAAGTTGTGGAAGCTTATAGGTTTTATGTTGAGAACAACGGTGTTCCTTGTTTAGGGTCAAACATAGGCTTATATTCAAAAGTCTATAAACGCTATGCTTACGACATTTCAGTTGAGCATTTAAAAATGAAAGAGCGTCTACCTTACCGAATGAATGGTCTATATGACGAACTTAGCACCATTTGCCCAACAGAGTTGTATCTTGACAGACAAAAAAATAAAAATGGTTCCGCGGATATCTCTGACATGGGCAAATTCTGTCGTCATTTTGGTGAGTTTAGATTTATGGCATGTGAACAAGACGGAAATAACTACTTCATTGACCTTAGAAGAGTAAATTCTCAAATCCTTTCGTTTCAAGGAAAAACAAATGTGCTTGAACCCAAAATTTTAAAATGGATTTTTGAAAGATTAAAAAATTTAGCGGTTAAATACATGTCATTTGTGCAAGCAAAACGCTGGTCAAAATTTTTAATTAATTTTGAAAAGTTTATTAAAGGAGTTGGTTTCTTTAAAGTCAAATATAAAAAGTTGAAAAAAGAAACTCAAAGCGTCGACACTAAACAAATTGTTGTAAGTGTCAGAGAAAATGATTGTCCTGATGAGATTATATATTTCCCACGAACAATGCCATTTAAATATGAAACTCGTGCATATAAAAATGGATACAAACCAATCAGTCAAGAAATTCTGTTAAAGCCATTTGAAAAATTAAGAATGCGTAGAGAGAAATGTTTGTCAATGTTGAAAAGTTCAAATTTGGTTGATATATCAAAGGAATAAATAAAAAGACGGCACCTGAGAGTGAGTTTGATTTATCAGAAAAAATCAAAAATTGGGATTGAAAAAACCGTAATGAAAATTAAATAAAATTTTTCGAAGTGCATACTCACATCTGTGAGTGTGTGCAAGAAAAATGACTTTAATTTTCATAGGTTTTGAAATTCTAATTTTTGATTAAAAATATGCCATTTTATGCACAAAAAACAGGAGAAAATTCATGAAACAAATAAAAGAAACAAAAGGACATTTAATAAAGCGAATTAGATTAATTAATGGAATAACTCAAACGCAAATGGCTAAACGGTTGGGTGTTATTCAGTCAAATGTTTCGCGTTGGGAAAACGGCGAAGTTGAGCCAAGCGATTTGACTATGGCCAAAATCCAAAAAAAGTTCATGTATCCAGACGACGCGTATGACTATATTAACGGAACACTCCCCGGCCAGCAGTCAATGTTTGACTAAAAATGCTACAAAATTGAAAGGAAAAAACGAAATGAAGGAAATTTTAAAAATTGGCAATTTAAATTTTTCGCAAAAATCCGCAATAATTTGTGGGTTAAAAATTAACCATTTGCTCATTGTCTCATATATCAACGACTTTATTGCAAGTGGAAATTGCGAAAAAGAGCAATTAAACGGTGAAAGTTATTTTTATATTGCTTATCAAAAACTATTAACTGATTTACCCATTTTTGATGTTGGAAAAAAGCAAATCATAAACTTGATAACAGATTTAATTAGTTGTAATGTATTAACCCCATTAAACCGCACAGTTGGAAGAAAGAAGACATTCTATAAATTAAATTTAAAACTAATTCCAAACGCAAAAAGCATTGAACCAACTAAACAGTTGTGTGTAATTGACGCTTCTGCTAAATCCCCTGAACTTGAATTTTATCTGAACTGGTTTAGAGAAAAAATAAAAGATTATGCAGAAAAAATTGACCAGGATAAATTTGAAGATAGCGAAATCAACGCAGTTAAAAAACGCTTTGCCAACTTTATTGAAAAATTTTCATTAAAACAGTTCTACACAATATTGGGTCAACAAATTTCAACAACACACATTTTACTGGTTCTGCAAGATTTTTTCAAACAAAAAAATTATAACATTACAACCAAACTTATAAGTGAGTGCTATGCGTTCATTGACAGTAGAAACAATATAAAAAACAAGTTTAATTATGCAATTTCGCTATTTTACAACATGGCAATAGACAATCCAGGGTTAATTCGAATAAAGAAAACAATTGCCAATTTTGATGAAAGAGAATACACGAAAAAAGAACTTGAAGGCTTATTTAACAGCCTTGAAAATTTAGATATTTAAAGGAGAAAAGGAATGAATAACAACAAATGCTTAAAATGCAAACATCTAGATTCTAGTGATATGCCTAATTTATTTTGCAAATTATCAAACAGATTAGTTAATGACGGGGATTTTACATTTTGTCCATTAGATACCAAAGGGGTATGTGAGTATATTGAAAACTTGATATTTAAAATAAACAGACGGCTTCGCAATTTCGATAAATGGCATGATGAAATCGAGATTAAAGGCGATTTATATATTTATCTTACTGATGTAAAACAACTTGTGCAAGATTTGAGAGATATTATTAATGACAAAGATAGATAATTTTAAATTCATTCTGTTACAAAACGCCACATTGGTTGGTGAATATGGCATACCATTAGTTGAAGACAATTTATCTTCCTTGCCAACTGAAATCTTGCCGTTTAATATTGCCTTGCAACTTCCAATTGAACAGCGAGAGAAAACATGGGTTCATTTTTACATAGACGACTACCAATTCGAGCGAATTTGGAACAATCCGTTCAGATATTTAGAAATTTTGAAACAATTTAAAGGGGTCATTGGCCCCAACTTTTCCATGTTTGCTAACATGCCAAAGGCAATATCTATTTTTAATTTATATAGAAACAATACCTTGTGCAATTTTTACAAACAAAACGGTATTGAAATAATTCCCTGTGCATGTTGGACAAATATAGAAAGTTATATGTGGTGCTTTGAAACAATCAAAGAAAACAGTGTCATTTCTGTCAGTTCTGTGGGGGCAGATAAGCAAATGTTTATTGAAGGTTTTAAACACCTAATACAAATGGCAAAGCCCCGGCTAGTGGTTTATTTTGGCCGATTTTTTAATGAATTAAAAGAGTATGAAGATAAGGTTATAATTTTTGAACCATTTACAAAACGGTTGCACAATTTAAAGAAAGGAGATAAAATTAATGGGAACAAGTAGAAATGCTAGTAGCACAGTATTAAATAATGTGCGAGATATGACTAAGTTTGAGCGGAAGACAGTTGGCATTCTTCCAAGTGGAGTTAAAGTTATACAGCATACTACACAAAATAATGCAACCAACCCACAATTTAGCCACTCATCAAAAGTTTATGCTTCCGCCAATCCTAGAACCAAAAAAATTGAAAAAATTGTTTTTTATAACAGCGAAAACAAAAGAGTTAAAGAACTAAATTGGGGACATAAACATGGCACATATGAAAAAGAAGAAATACATGTTCATTACGATGTGAATAATAGAAATTTAGTAAGAAGCCCAAAGCACGAGGAGTTAGTATTATATGAAGAAGCGATGGAATACAATAAAAAATATGGAACCGATTAATTCAGGTGTTTTTCTTGAAGCAGAAACTTTTGGCGAAATAGAGAATCAATTGGCTAGATTAGGTGGCGATGCAGACTTTGGATATAAAGAATATAGAATTCAAATTTATCAGGATACCTACAACGAAAAAAAAGTTTATAGAGCATATGTAACAAACGCATTTACAGATAATCTAATATCAGATGAAATATATAATTCCGTAGAAGACCTAGTCATGAATTTTAAACTTCCAGACGGTCTTCCGTTTATAGATT
>CAJKVX010000033.1 GCA_905203455.1 uncultured Eubacteriales bacterium | reverse complement strand
ACGGACTCCACATTCACAAATCCGTTATCAAAATGCTTTATAAAACATTTACTTCGGACAAACTCATACTCATAAGCGACAGTATGCGTGCGACGGGTCTTTGCGACGGCGAATACGAATTCGGCGGTCAGCAGATAACGGTTTCGGGCGGTGTTGCAAGAACAAAAGACGGCACAATTGCAGGAAGCACATCTTCTCTTCTGGACTGCGTAAAGAAAGCAATTGAATTTAACATTCCGAAAGAAGAAGCTTTTAAAATGGCTTCCGACACGCCTGCAAAATATATTAATGTTAAAAAAGGAAAATTCGAACCCGGTTATGATGCAGATTTCTTTATTGCAGACGATAAGCTTAACGTTTTAAAAACGTATATCGGCGGCAAAATCGTTTACGAAGGTTAAAAAAGTCTGTCCGACGACAGATGCACTCTACCTGACGATAAATGCCCCTTATTTACACTAACAAAAAACACTCGCTTAATTTACACTTTTGTGTTTATTAAAGACGAGTGTTTTATTTTTTGTTTTATTTAAATTTAATTTAATTTTTATTTAAATGTTAAAATAACGCCGTTTTGGCTGGTTGAGTAAATTGAATTGGTAAACTGAACATTGCCAAGCAGTTCAAGCCCATTAATAATAACGCCACCAAATTCTTCATTCAACCTTTCAAGCGTCATTTGGTCTTCTGGCGGAAAAATGAAATCAATAAGCAAATTCAGCAAAATTTCGCTTTGTTTGCTTGTTCTGCCGTTAACTCCTATTGAACTGTTTGTGTAAACCCACTCGCCCTCATTAATGCTTAAATCAAACTCAACGCTAATATAAAGGGTTTTTGGAACAATCATGTTTAAAAGGAATAAAGGCATTTCCATTTCATTTGCCATTTGTGTTCTAACAGAAGATGTGTCAATTTTAACAGTAAACTCCATGTGTGCACTGTTAAGGTCAACTTCTTCACCTATAATAACATCAGGGGTGATAATCACTTCAAGCATGGTGAATGTAAGAGTGTTAAGATACCTTAAATTAGGAAGTTTTTCTGCAAGAACCCCACTGTTTAACATTTCACCAACAATGCTTGCTAGTTCTTTATCAGTTAATTCAACGCTTGCCTCACTGCTAACTTCAAACTGACCTTCTGCAATTTTTTTGTAATCAAGGTTACCATTTGCAAGCACAGGAAAGCCCACCTCAATTAACTTGTTTTCAGCTGAAACTTTGTCAGACTCTCTAAATGGGTTTGTAACAATATCGCTTTCATCATTATTATTATAAAGCGTGCCCATCATTTCAACAAGGTCGCTCATGTTGTTAATGCCATATTCCCCAAAATATTTTGGAACAACCGCTTTGTCAAGAATAAAATAGCCCCCAACAACAAGTGAGCCTAAAATTGCTAGAACAATTAAAAGAGTAACAAAAAATCTTAAAGTTTTATTTTTTTTCATTAACCATTAACCGCACTTATAATGTTGCCCCTTAAAATTAAAAGCACAACAATTATGGCAATTATTATAAACAATATTAGTTTTATTATGCTAAATCGTTTACCAAATAACGCCATTAAGCCCTTCCCCCACAACCAATATCTATTGCAAATTAATGCATAAATTAAGTATAAAATGTTTAACAAATAAAGTCAATAACAAATGCCACTAACCAAAAATTAAAACAATAAAAAAGCACTAATTTTGTTAGTGCTTCAGACTACCCCAAAACTGCACGACCGAAAAGTTTTAAATATTTTCTTGCTGCATTACCTCAAAAACGCCTAAAAACAGTCACTTATGGAAACTAAAATCCTGCTTTTAGGCATTTCCGAGCCAAGTATTGCTTGTTTTTGAACAGCCTGGTTAATTTGTCTACAAGCTGAAAGACTAATTTTGTTAATGTATATATCTTTAAAACTTAACAATATATTTAAGTTCACCCATTTTGTCAGTTGTTACATACCCCGCTGGGGCATTAATAACATCAAGAAGGCGGTTAACAACACTTGCACAAGTCATTTCAACTGTTTTTGGTCTTGTTATAACCATTGTTGTGTTTGGTTCGCCCTCAATTGTCCACTCATTGCAGTCAAACTCATCTGGACCATAAACTTTGCCAATGCACTCGGTTACAAGTTTAATGCCCTCTTTGGTTTCGGTGGTAACAACTGCGCTCATGCCTGTTGCATAACCCTTTGGAATTTTCATATTTAAAGTTTTGCTAACCAAATCTTTTTTGTAAGTCTGTGGAATGCATTTTTGAGTTTGCCTTGTAATGGTAAGCCCTAATTTTTCGCAAAGCCAACCATTAACCGTCCACATATATGATGGTGAATATTCGCCTTTTTTAATAATTTCTTGCCTTTCTTCATCACTAATTTTGTCTGCACTGGCAATTTCTTTTTCAAACCTGTCAAGGCTTAGGCCTGCCCCATGAACTTGTGCAAGAGCAATGCCATAATCTTCAACATTGTAACTGCTTTTGCCGTGAATAACTTTAACAGTTTGAGTTGTTGCGCAAAGGCTTGAAATCAACTGCCCCCAACTGATGTCTTGATACCCACTTCCAGTTATTGTGCAATTGTTTTCTTTTGCAAGTTTATCAATTTTTTTAGTCAATTTTTCACTGCTGTTCCAAGGGAAGAATGCTTCTTCACAAGTGGTTATTGCGTTAACCCCACACTTAGCACAAACCATAAGAGACTCATACAAATCTTTCATCAAACTCATTGTTGTAACAATTGCCACATCAGGTTTTGTTCTTTTAAGTTCTTGTTCAAGGTCTTTTGCGTGTGCAATTTTAACGCCTAAATTTTTGCACCCAATAACAGCCCCAATATCTTGCCCAACAATATCACTAACATCAACAGCCCCAACAATCACTCCGCCTTTTTCAAGCACATAGCGCATGGTGTAAGCAGCCATTTTCCCGCAACCAATTTGGAAAACTTTAATTTGTTTTTTCATTTTGTTTCTCCTTTTTATTCACTTTTAATAATTTTACTAATTATTACCAAAAATTGTCAAACATAATCAAAAAAATAAATAAAAATGCCACCCCCAAAGGGCAGCAATAACACCTACATTTTCAAAATGTCAATAAAACTTTTCTTTTTATCATCACTAAGGCTTGAAATAAGATTATAAAGCGTGTTGTCAACCTCAAAACTATAAATGTTTTTAGCAAAAAACCTTTCAATAGGAAAATTGCAAATTTCCAAAATGTCTAACAATTTTGGCATGGTAAGAGTAAACTCACCCCTTTCAAGTTTTGAAATATATTGTCCGTTCATTCCCATTCGCAAACTCAACTCTCTTGCAGAAAGATTTGCTTTTAATCTTACATATCCAATTCTTATTGCTATCTCTTTTGTATCCATATTAAATCACCCAGCACTAGTTTACAATAAGATAATCTGTTTTCTAGTTGCCTGAAACATACTTAACATTATTCTAAAAAATAAAAATATGTAGTGTCAGTGCTAAAACAATTAAATACCCTAAGTTTATTGCTTTAACCTGTTATAAACAGATTTAATTTCGACTTTAATTTCGACTATTAACTGCAAAAAATAAAAAACAAGCGGTCAACACCGCTTATTACAACCGCTTACTTTCATTTTTTTAGATACTCGTCTTAGGTTGTTTTAAAATCTCCATTATTAATTACCTTCCATTAATAACTACCTCCTAGACATATTATAAATTAATATGCTTAAAGATGTCAATGTTTATGAATTACAATTGTGCTAGAAAACTTTAAACTTTAATACATTTATCATTTTGTCATTCTAGCAGTCTATTTTTAAAAATTATCAACTTTATAAAAACATAAATATCCTCCAATATTGGCGGATATTCATATTTTTTATTCTTCAAATTGAGAGTTGTAAAGGGTGGCGTATGCCCCATTTTTTGCAAGTAAGTCTTGGTGGTTTCCGCTTTCAACAATGTCTCCATTTTGCATAACCAAAATTATGTCTGCATTTTTTATTGTTGAAAGCCTGTGGGCAATAACAAAACTTGTTCTGCCTTGGGTCAAATTGTCCATTGCACTGCTAATTAGGGTTTCTGTTCGTGTGTCAACCGAACTTGTTGCTTCGTCTAAAATAAGCATTGGAGCATTTTGAACCATGGCTCTTGCAATGGTTAAAAGTTGCTTTTGCCCCGCTGAAATTGATGTGTTGTCATCAAGCACGGTGTCATACCCTTGTGGAAGCGTCATTATGAAGTGATGCAACCCACACGCCTTGCAGGCATTTTCAACTTGCTCGTGGGTGACATTTTGTTGGTTAAAAATAATGTTTTCATAAATTGTGCCCTCAAAAAGCCAAGTGTCTTGCAAAACCATTCCAAAAAGATTGTGAACATAATCTCTTGGCATTTCTTTAATGCTTACACCGTCAATTAAAATGTCGCCGTCATCAATGTCATAAAACCGCATAAGCAGGTTAACCAGAGTTGTTTTTCCTGCCCCTGTTGGCCCAACAATTGCAACCTTTTGCCCAGAGTTAATTTGAACTGAAAAGTCTTTAATTATAAGTTTATCTTTGTTGTAACCAAATTTTACATGGCTAAACTCAACATTACCCTTAACTTCATCAAGCCTTTTTGTTGCAGATGGGTCGTTTTCAACCTCTTTTTCATCAAGAAATTCAAAAACTCTTTCACTTGCTGCCGCTGTTGATTGCAGATTGGTTGTGGCTTGGGCAATTTGGCTTAAAGGGTTAGTAAACAGCCTTACATAAATCATAAAGGCAACAATTACACCAAAATCAATATGCCCTGAAATTGTAAGCATTGCACCCACAACGCACACAACAACATAACCAAAGTTGCCAATAAAGTTCATAACGGGCATCATTAACCCTGAAAGGAATTGAGATTTCCAGCCACTTTTGTAAAGAGACTTATTAAAATTGTCAAACTCTTGCTTGGTTTGCTCTTTTGCGTTTGAAACAACAATAATGTTATGCCCGCTGTAAGCCTCTTCAATGTGCCCATTAATGTCGCCAAGACTGTTTTGTTGCATAACGAAATATTTTTGAGATTTTGTCATAATAACAAGCGAAATTGCAAAACCAATAATTGATGCCGCAATGGCTGAAAGTGCCATTATCCAGTTGGTTATAAACATCATTAAAGTTGCGCCTGCAAGCATAACAATTGAACTAACTAAGGTTGTTATGCTGTTGTTTAATGACTGTGAAATTGTGTCAACATCATTTGTAACCCTGCTTAAAACATCACCGTAAGTTGTGCTGTCAATATATTTTAATGGAAGCCTGTTAATTTTTGTTGAAATGTCTCTTCGCATCTTTTTTGAAATTCTTTGCGTAACGGTTGACATTATAAAGCCTTGAAGATATGAAAACACAAAACTTAACGCAAAGAACACAACCAAAAGAATGCAAATGTTAACAACCGCTGAAATGTCAACGCTTTGCCCAACATTAATGTAGGCTCCATCAACAAGAATTGGAATTGCTTTTGTTATGATGTTTGTAAGTTCTTTAATTAAATTAGGTGAAACAATGGTAAGCACTGTTCCCGCAATTGCAAAAATTAATGAAATGATAATTGCAATGTAATTGCCCTTTAAATTTATTGCAAGTTTGCCAATTGCCTTTTTAAAATCTTTTGGTTTTTCAAAAGATTGCCCTCTGCCCATGGGCCCTCTTGGAGTTCTATTTGCCATACTATAACTCCTCCTTTGAAAGTTGACTTAACGCAATTTGCTTGTAAACTGGGCAATTTTCAAGCAACTCTTTATGAGTTCCCTGCCCCACCATTTTGCCTTCATCAAGCACAATAATTTTGTCTGCATTTGAAATTGTGCCAATTCTTTGAGCAACAATTAAGCAAGTTGTGTCAGCAAGATTGGTTTTTAAATTTTCCCTTAATTCTCTGTCAGTTTTGTAATCAAGGGCTGAAAAACTGTCATCAAAAATCAAAATTTCAGGTTTTCTTGCAAGAGCCCTTGCAATTGAAAGCCTTTGTTTTTGCCCACCACTAACATTGGTTCCCCCTTGTGTTATTGGAGAATTAATGCCGTCTTTTTTTGCATTCACAAATTCACTTGCTTTTGCAATTTCAATGGCTTTTTCAACAGCCTCATCATCAGGAGTTTTCCCATTCGCCTTGCCAAGGCTAACATTGCTTTTTATTGTTCCATGGAACATAACGGCCTTTTGGCTAACATAGCCAAGTTTGTCATAAAGTTTTTCAAGTTTGTAATCTTTAACATCAACCCCATCAACCAAAATTTCACCACTTGTTGCATCATAAAACCTTGGCACAAGGTTAATAAGAGTGCTTTTGCCACTTCCTGTTGAGCCAATAAAAGCAACCGTTTCACCCTTGTTTACTTTAAATGAAATGTCTTTTAAAACATATTCGCTTGCATCAGGATATTTAAAGCAAACATCTCTAAACTCAACCGTTCCTGTTTGCTGTGTGGTTCCGTCAAAAGTGCCTTCCTTTATTTCAGGTTCAGTTTTTAAAACTTCACCTATTCTTTTTGCACTAACAACTGCCCTTGGAAGCATAAAGAAAATCATTGCAATCATCATAAACGCCATAACCACCTGCATTGCATATGATGAAAACACAACCATGTCGCTAAAAAGCGTAAGTTTTTCAACAGTTCCCGCAGCATTAATTAAAAATGCCCCAATAATATAGATTGAAAGGTTAAGCCCATTCATAACAAGCGTCATTGTTGGGCCAACAATGCTCATAACTCTTTGAGTAAAAAGTTGAGTTTTTGTAAGTTGAGCATTGGCGTTTTCAAATTTATCTTCTTGATATTTTTCAGCATTAAACGCATGAATAACCCTAAGCCCCATTAAACTTTCTCTTGTTACCCTGTTAAGAGTATCTGTTTGGTCTTGAATTTTCTTAAACTTTGGCATAACAAAAAGTGTAACAATAACAAGCATTAAAATCAAAATAACAACGGCAATCAAAGTTGCAACAGACCATTGCCAACTTTTGCCCAAAATTTTAACAATAGCCCAAACAGCAAGAATTGGGGCTTTTATCATAACTTGAAGCCCAAAGGCAACAACCATTCCAACTTGCCTAACATCATTAGTTGAACGGGTTATAAGGCTTGCTGTGCTGAACTTTTTAATTTCCTGCGCACCAAAGTTTGAAACCTTGCTGTAAACATCATCACGAAGCCTCATGCTGATGGTTGCAGAAATTTTTGCAGCAAAATAGCCAACAATAACTGAAAGCCCTGCACTTCCCAGTGCACACAATAGCATTAGCCCCCCTGCCCTTAAAATTTCGCCAATGGTGCTTCCTTGTGTTTGAACAAGGGTTGTAATTTCACTCATGTAATCTGGCAAGGTTAAATCAAGCCAAACCTGCCCCACAACAAACACAACACTAAAAATAACCATAAGCCATTCACTTGGCTTTATACTCTTTAAATATTTGCCCATACCTTACCTCTAATTATTTTCATTTCCACAAGAATATTCTACTAAGTTTTTTAAAATTTGGTTAAAACATTTTTCAAGAACGGATAAATCTTTATCATCAATGCCTTTAACCATTGCTTTTTCAAAATCGCTTATTTTTTTATCAATAACGGCGTAAACACCTTCACCTTTATCGGTAACAACAAGAACTTTTTTTCTTGCGTCAAACTTACTTACAAGCCTTTTAATAAATCCCTTCTTTTCAAGCGTTTGCAAAATTGATGTAACACTTGGCCCCCTTATTAAAAAATGCTCTTCAACATCAGTTTGGTTAACCTCTTTGTGCTTACTAGCGTTATAAATAAAATGCAAAATTCTTGCCTGTTTGCCAGTTATGTCATAACTGCTAATAAAATCATTAAGTTTTCTTTTCCCTTCAAGCACAATTTTATTAGTAAACTCACCCAAAAATTCTTTCATAATCACCCCCAAAGGACGCAATACTTAGAATTCTAACTTGTTTTTATTTTATTGTCAACTGCAAATAGGCAAATTTTAATAATAAGTAAATTCGCCAAAATATTTACACATAATAAAATTATATGATAAAATAAGACAAGGATTTTTATGAGACTGTTAAAACTTTTATTTTCAAGATTCACCCTAATTGCTCTTGCAATTTTAGCGCAACTTGTTTTGCTGTTTGTTTTCATATTTTCTTTTACTGAATATTTCATATATTTTCAAATAGCATCAAGTGTTCTTGCCTTTTTAATTTTACTTAGAATAATCAACAAACCAACAAACCCCTCGCTTAAAGTTGGCTGGCTTGTTGTTGTTTTAATTTTTCCAATTTGTGGCACTGTTATCTACATTCTTTTAAGCCAAAACAAACTAAGCCGAAAAACCCAAAAGCGTTATTACATTCTTGCAAAACACGGCATTGAACTTTCCCTTGCAAACACTAACAAAAAAGAGGTTGCAACCATGGCAAAAGACCGCCTTGGTGAAGTGAAATATCTTGCAAAGGCAAATGCCATGTTTGCCCACACAAACACAAAAACCACTTATCTTGCAACAGGTGAAGAATATTTCAAAAACCTTATTTGCGACCTTAAAAATGCAAAAAAATTTATTTTTATGGAATATTTTATTATTGAAAAAGGCGTAATGTGGAACACAATTTTAAGCATTTTAAAACAAAAGGTTAAACAAGGTGTTGAAGTTAGAGTAATGTATGACGACATTGGCTCAATCAACAAAATAAAATCAAATTATTATAAAAAACTTCGCAAAATGGGAATAGCCTGTGTTAAATTCAACCGCTTTAAACCAATTATGACAGCCGTTCACAACAACCGTGACCACCGAAAAATAACAGTAATTGACGGCACCATTGGCTACACTGGTGGCATTAACTTTGCCGATGAATACATTAATGAAAAAATTCTTTATGGTCATTGGAAAGACACAGGCATTAGGCTTGAAGGCGAAGCCGTTAAAAACCTAACAATAATGTTCTTGCAAAATTATTCAGTTTGGAACAAAAAAGAAGAACAAATGGCAAACTACATTCCCCTTCAAACAAACACAGATTATAAAGATGGTGTTGTTTTTGCCTTTGGTGATGGTCCTAACCCTCTTTACCCTGAGGCAGTTGGCGAAAACGCATATTTAAACATAATAAACATTGCAAAAAAATATGTCTACATCACAACCCCATATTTAATAATAGATTACCTTCTTTTAAATGCCCTAAGAAATGCCAGCCTTAGAGGGGTTGATGTAAAAATAATCACCCCTCACATTCCTGACAAAAAAACAGTTTTTCTTCTAACCCGCTCAAATTACACCGCTTTAATTGAAGCAGGTGTTAAAATTTATGAATACACCCCTGGGTTTATTCACAGCAAAGTAATTTTGAGTGATGACGAAGTTGCAATTGTTGGCACAATAAATCTTGATTATCGAAGCCTTATTCACCACTTTGAAAACGGCGTTTGGCTTTACAAAACCTCATCAATAAAGTCAATAGCCTTTGACCTTCAAAACACCCTTTCAGTTAGCAAACAAATTTCAAAAAAAGATGCCAAACAAAACTTTTTTGTTCGCATCATTTGCAACATATTAAACCTGTTTTCTCCACTTCTTTAAACCATAACCTATTAACATTTCAACACCTTTAATGTCAATAAATAAAATTAAAACCCTTGCTTGTTAAGGGTTTTTTACTTTTTAAATTATATATTAAAAATTTTAATTAGTT
>CAJKVX010000032.1 GCA_905203455.1 uncultured Eubacteriales bacterium | reverse complement strand
CCCCTTCCCTTGTTTTATTTAACCAAATCTATTTAATAATATTACACAAAATTATATGCAAAAAAACAACACCATTTTTAGGTGCTGTTTTTTATTATAATTTTTTAATATAACAAATTTTTCTTCTTACAAGTTCTCTTTCAAACATATCAAGTGACGCAATGGCAGGCAAATTAGTTTCAAGTTGCAGCCCAGTGTCCGCATAAATAATGCCGTTATCACGCATTCTTTTGTGCATATTGCTTATTATCACTGCCGTAACACCAAGCCTTTGATATTCAGGTTTAACAGCAATTAACCCAAGTTCCAAAACTTTTGGGTGTTTAATTGCTTTAAGCATTCTTATAAATCCAAATGGCAAATATCTTCCTTTGCTTTTGTTCATTGCTTGTGCAAGTGAAGGGTAACCTAAGCCAAAGCCAATAAGTTCATCATTTTTGTTAAAAATTAAACTAATGTAATCTGGGTCAAGCACAAGTTTAAACAACCCAATTGTTTGTTTAACTAGTTTATCATTAAACGGAATGGTTCCATAAATGTTTTCATAGCATTCATCAAGCAATTTAAAAAATTCTTTGCCATATTTTTTAATAACTTCATTTTTGTTTTTAAAATGCTTTTCATGAAAACCATAGCGTTTTTCAACCATTCTTGCAACTCTTTCTGCCCGCGCGTTTTCTTCTTGCGGAACAGGAATTCGCCACTCAACCCATTTGCAATCAGGCACATACCCATTTTCTTCAACCAGTTTTTGATAATACGGAGCATTATATGACGCTTGAAAAGTTCCCATAACATCAAACCCTGAAACCATAAGCCCTTCTCTTTCAAGGTCATTAAACCCAAGTGGCCCATGAATATATTCCATGCCCTTTTCCCTTGCCCAGTTTTCAGCGGTTTCAAGCAATGCCTTTGCAACCTCGCTGTCATCAATTAAATCAAACCTTGAAAACCTTGCATATTTAGTTTTGTTTTTCTTGTTATATGCATGGCTAATAATTCCTGCAATTCTTCCAACAACTTTGCCATCTCTGTATGCCAAAAAATATTCTGCTTCGCTTTCTTCAAATGATGCATTCTTTTTTGGGTTTGCAAGATTCAACTCATCAAGTTCAATTGGCGGAACATAATAAGGATTATCTTTATAAAGTTCGGTAGGAAACCTAACAAACTTTTTCATCTCTCTTCTATTTTTTACTTTTCTAACTTCAACCATAATTTAGCCTCTTTTGTTTTTTAAACACACTAATTGTAAACCTTAATTGGATTTTTTGCAAGTGATTATGAAATAATAATCAATTTTAAGCAACATTGCCTCATTCACCTTAACCTTTATATTTTTAAGTTTAAACCCGCACTTCCCCCTTTCACCTTTGTAATTTCAGGTTTATCAGTTGTTTTACCTTTTACTTTTATAATTTTAAGTTTATCAGCCATCTTCCCTTTTATTTTTATAATTTTAAGCAACCCTATCTATTTTTCCATTAAAAAATCAAACCAAGGTAATAAAAACTTTCGTTCTATCAAAAAAATTCAACAAATATACTTAAAATAAGGAGACTACTTATGGGCAAATTATTTAAAGCGGTGGCTTTTGTTACCATTTTTTCAATCCTAACCCGCGCCCTTGGGTTTTTATTAAGAATTTATCTTTCAAGAGTTTTGGGGGCTGAACTTTTGGGCGGTTACCAAGTGGCAATGAGCGTTTTTGGGGTCCTTATGACCCTTGTTTCAAGCGGACTTCCAACAATAATTTCACGCTCGGTTGCCAACCTTAGGTCAAACAATAATAATAAAGCAGAGCACAGCACCGTTACAGCAGGCTTAATTGTTTCTGTAACAATAAGCGTTGTTGTGTGCTTTGTTATTTTCATTTGCCCAAGTGTTTTAAATGTAATTTTCACAAGCGAACACTCAACAAGCATGCTACTTCTTTTGCTTCCAGGCGTTGTTGCCAGCAGTGTTTACACAATATTAAGAAGTGCACTTTGGGGGCAAAAAAGATTTTTCTCAATCAGTTTTGCTGAGTTTTTAGAGCAAGTTGTTCGTCTTATAATTCTTGCAATTTTAGTAACCCTTCCATTAAACATTGGTCTTGGCGAAAGAGCGGCACTTTCACTTAGCCTTGCCTGCATTGTTTCTGCTCTTTTTGTTGTTGTTCTCTACTTTGCATTTGGTGGCAAACTTAGAAACCCAAAGGGCAGTTTTGCACCTCTTCTTAAAACAAGCACACCAATAACAGCCGTAAGAACAGTTTCAAATGTTGTTTCAAGTGCAATTTCAATAATAATTCCAGCAAGACTTATGCTTTATGGCTACACAAGCAGCCAAGCCCTTGCACAGTTTGGAATTATTATGGGCATGACCTTCCCCCTTTTAATGATTCCAGGAACACTTATCAGTTCAATAGCAGTGGCAATAATCCCTGAAATAAGCGAGCAAACCACAAACATTGATTTGGGCGTTAAAAACCCACAAACCTTAAAATCGCAAATAAATTTAAGCATAAGTTTAAGCATAATCATTTCATGCATTCTTCTTCCAGCTTACATTGTTCTTGGCAAAGATTTAGGAACCTTTCTTTATTCAAACCAAACAGCAGGCCTTTATTTGTCTTACTCAGCATTTTTAATGATTCCCATGGGGTTAAGCCAAATAACATCATCAATTTTAAACGCAACAGGTCTTGAAATAAAATCATTAATAAACTACGCAATAAGTGCACTATTCTTGTTTATCTGCATTTATTTCCTTCCAAAACATCTTGGCATTTGGGCTCTTATTTTAGGAATGGGCGGGCTTTCAACAATATCAAGTGCCCTAAACCTTTTAATGTTAAACAAAAGAAACATGATAGACAAAAAAATTTTTAAAATCCTTCTTATCATGCTTTTAATGTGCGTTCCTGCAACCGTTCTAGGCAAACTTACTTACAATTTGCTCTCTCGCTTCCTTCCACTGTTTGTTGCCCTTATGTTTGGCGCAATAATTTGCATTGGCTCTTTAGTTTTGCTTGTTTTATGCACAAACCTTGCAAATGTTAAAACTTTTATCTTTAAAAAACGCAAAAAAGCAAAAGTTTAATTTTCAATAATAAGTGTAATTGGACCATCATTTTGTTGCAAAATTTGCATATCTGCCCCAAAAACCCCACTTTCAACCCTCAAACTAGTTTTTGTTTTAAAAAACTCAACAAAATCATAAAACAATTGCCTAGCCTTATCTGCCGCCATTGCCCCAGTAAAACTTGGTCTAAAACCATCTTTAACATCACCATAAAGCGTAAAGTTTGAAACAATCATAAATTCTGCCCCAACATCATTGGGGCTTTTATTCATTTTGCCGTTTTCATCTTCAAAAACTCTTAACCCTGCAATTCTTTTTGCAATAAACTCAAATTTAGCCCTATCATCATCAGGGCAAAAGCCAACAAAACAAACAAGCCCCTGCCCAATTTTGCAAATTTCTTTATCACTCACATCAAGGCTTGCCCTTTTAACTCTTTGAACAACAACTCTCATTTTTCTTTCTCCAACATAAATAATACCAAACTTAACATAAAAAATAAACCAAAATTGCAATTTTTGGTTTATTTTCAATTTATCACATCTTTTTCACATCTTTTAAATTCAAGCGTTTTAAGCACAAAAAAGTATTATTTTTTATTTTGTTTAAACTTAAAACAGATTTTTTAAAATGCATATTTTTTAAATAAAACATTTAATTACTAGTTTATTTCTAACTTAACGCAACAATCTTATATGGCAAATCAAATAAAGGTGTTTATTTAATAGTTTATTTTAACTTAACGCAGTCAGTTATCACACAAACTAAATAAATCAAATTAAAGAAAATTAAATAAACTGAAATTAAAAACTTGGTAATTTACACAAAATGTTTTCAAGGTTAATTGTAAAATCATTCATGTAATGGTCACTAAAATCAAGCAGTGCATTAAGTTCAACCACAGCCTCTTTATAATCATTTTGTTCGGTGTAAGTTAAAATTCGGCTTAAATTAATTTCAACTTCTTTCATACCCGTGTGCCAAACAAGAGTTTTCAAAACCTTTGCCCTTTTTCTCCACTCTGTGTGCAAATTTTCAAGAGCCAAAATATTTTCTTGTGTGTTAATGTTTTCAGTGTCAACACTCAAACTTTCTTGAATTTGCACTAAATTTTCTTTCAAAAAAGCAAAACTAGCCTGAATATACAAATTTTCACCCACACAAAGCCCAACAATACAAAGTATTATGACTGACATAACTATCCATTTTTTAACCATCAATCTGCCCACCTTTGTATTTTACGGTAAACGACTCATAACTCTTTTTATATTTACCCTGAATAAAAACCTTACCATTGCTATCCATTGTTAAAATAAGCACCGAATTTACTGCATTTATATCAGCCTTTTTCAAAATTTTAGACACAAAATCATTATCTATCCCCAAAAGTGCAAGATTTTCCTTCATCAATTTTCCGTCCATAATAATGTTTACAGGCAAAGATGCAGGGTCTGGTTTTATTTTTAAATCCTGCCGTGTTGCAGGTGAAGTTTCACTGTTAGGAACGCAACACATCTTCCCGTTGGTTTCAATAATGGCATATGCCACTTCTTCAATATTGAAAATTTCACACCCCCTTAAAGATTCAATTAAATCATCAAGAGTCATGTTAAGTTTTTTCAATTCTTTATAGTTGATTCCCGTTGGGCTTATAACAATTGCTGGTCTGCCTGAAATTAAATATCTTGCCTTCATGCTTTTTCGTGAAATAAAACAGATAAGAAAATGCAAAACCAAAAGAGTAAAAATAGGAATTAAGCCATGCCCCAAAGGCACAGCCACTTCAGCCATAGGAATGCAGGCAAGGTCTGCAATAATAAGAGTAATAACCAACTCAAACGGTTGCATTTCACCAATTTGCCTTTTACCCATAAGCCGCACAACAATTAAAACGAACAGATAAATAATAACTGCCCTTATTGCCATTAAACTCATGTTTCAATTTTTGCCAAATATTTTCAAATTATGCAAATTTTATCACCAACCTTAAAAAATGAAGCAAATTTCAAATAAAAAAGAGTAATTTGTTTAAATTACCCTTTTAAAACTACTTATAAATTTTACAGATTTTTAATGGGCGGTTCACCAATCTTAAAACCTAAAAATAAATAAGTAAAGTGTTATTTATTTTCAAGCAATGGTGCCAGGAATTTGCCTGTTATGCTCTTTTTGTTTTTTGCAATTTGCTCAGGAGTTCCTGTTGCAACAACTTTTCCTCCCCTTGTTCCGCCATCAGGGCCAAGGTCAATAATGTGGTCTGCAACTTTAATCATGTCAAGATTATGTTCAATAACAACAACACTGTTACCCCCGCTTACAAGTCTTTGCAAAATGTTTATAAGTTTATCAACATCATATGTGTGAAGCCCTGTTGTTGGCTCATCTAAAATATACATAGTTTTGCCAGTTGGTCTTTTTGAAAGTTCGGTTGCAAGTTTAACCCTTTGAGCCTCTCCGCCTGAAAGAGTTGTTGCAGGTTGCCCAAGTTTAATATATCCAAGCCCAACATCATAAAGCGTTTGTATTTTATTTAAAATTGATGGAATATTTTCAAAATATTTAAGCGCTTCTTCAACCGTCATCTCCAAAACATCATTTATGTTTTTGCCTTTATACATAACCTGTAAAGTATCATAGTTATACCTTTTCCCATGGCAAACATCACAAGTTACATAAACATCTGGCAAAAAATGCATTTCAACTTTAATAACACCATCACCACCGCAGGCTTCACATCTTCCGCCTTTAATGTTAAAACTAAATCTTCCTGCTGTGTAACCTTTTGCCTTTGCATCAGTTGTTTTTGCAAACAATTCCCTAATTTGAGCAAACACCCCTGTATAAGTTGCGGGATTGCTTCTTGGTGTTCTGCCAATAGGGCTTTGGTCAATAACAACAACCTTGTCTAGGTTTTCAACTCCAAGAATTTCTTTATATTCCCCCTGCATTAGGTTTGCCCTGTTAAGTTTATTTGCAAGTGCAGGATACAAAATATCATTAACCAAACTGCTTTTTCCTGAGCCTGAAACCCCAGTAACCGCAGTAAAAACTCCAAGCGGAATTTTAACATCAACATTTTTTAAGTTGTGTTGTTTTGCCCCAACAATAGTTATGCATTTATTTGGGTCAATTTCTCTTCGTTTTTTAGGCACAGCAATTTTCTTTTTGCCACTTAAATATTGCCCCGTTATTGATTTTTCATTTTTCATAATTTCTTGCGGGGTTCCCGTTGCAACAATGGTTCCACCATGTTCACCCGCTTTAGGTCCAACATCAACAACAAAATCTGCTGCTCTTATTGTGTCTTCATCATGCTCAACAACAATAACAGTGTTGCCTAAATCTCTCAAATTTGTAAGTGTTTTTATAAGCCTTTCTGTGTCTCTTGAATGCAAACCAATGCTTGGTTCATCAAGAATATAACAAACACCAACAAGCCCACTGCCAATTTGAGTTGCAAGCCTAATTCTCTGTGCTTCACCCCCTGAAAGAGTTCCAGAACTTCTTGAAAGTGTTAAATAATCAAGCCCAACATCAATTAAAAATTTACACCTTGCTTTAATTTCCTTTAAAATGCTTTCACTAATTTGCTTTTGCTTAGCACTAAGTTTTAAGTTTTCAAGCCACTCAACAATCTCAGCAACACTTTTATCACAAAGTTCGGCAATGTTTATCCCCTCAATTTTAACACTAAGCGCTTGTTTATTAAGTCTTTTGCCATGGCAAGTGTTACATGGTTTTGAAACCATGTATTTTTCAATTTCACTTTTAATAAATTCGCTGTTAGTCTCTTTATATCTTCTGTAAAGATTGTTAATTATTCCTTCAAAAGACCCCTTAAACTCTCCACTAAAATTGCCCGCCTGATATTTCACCTGCAACTCTTCACCATTGTTGCCATATAAAATAATGTCATAAATTTCTTTTGGAAGTTCACAAATTGGTGTGTCAAGACTAAATTTGTATTTCTTTGAAAGTGCTGTGAAATATTTGTAATAATAATCTCCATTAAACCAACTAATTGACATAAAATTACTTTCATTTAAAGACTTTGATTTATCTTTAAACACTAAGTTTTCATCTATCTCCATTTTATAGCCAATTCCCAAGCAAGTTGGGCACGCTCCAAGCGGAGTGTTGAATGAAAACAATCTTGGTGTTATTTCACTAAAACTAAAACCACAATTGGCACAAGAATGTTTTGTGCTAAACATTTCATCAACACCATCAATGTTAATAACCACCAAACCATCTGCAAGATTAAGTGCAGTTTCAATTGATTCAGACAGCCTTGACCTTATATTATCTTTAACAACAAGTCTGTCAATCACAACAAAAACATTGTGCTTCTTTTGTTTATCTAGTTTTATTTCTTCATCAAGAGTGTAAATTGTGTCATCAACTTTTACCCTAACATACCCAGCCTTTCTAAACCCATCAAAAAGTTTGCCAAACTCACCCTTTCTGTTTCTTACAACAGGCGCAATAACCATAACTTTTGCACCATCTTCTTTTGCAAGAACTTTGCTAACAATGCTGTCAACACTTTTTGTGCTAATCTCGGTGCCACAATTTGGGCAATATGGCGTCCCAATGTGAGCATAAAGAAGTCTTAAATAGTCATAAATTTCAGTAACCGTTCCCACTGTTGACCTTGGGTTTGATGATGTTGTTTTTTGGTCAATTGCAATGGCTGGGCTAAGCCCCTCAATTTTATCAACATTAGGTTTTTGCATTTGACCCAAAAATTGCCTTGCATAAGAAGACAAACTCTCCATATATCTTCTTTGCCCTTCTGCAAAAATTGTGTCAAAAGCAAGGCTACTTTTACCTGACCCTGAAAGCCCAGTAAAAACAACAAACTTGTCTCTTGGAATTGAAACATCAATGTTTTTTAAATTGTTTTCTTTTGCTCCATAAACATTTATACAATTTTTCATTTTTTTACCTCATCTAATGTAAACTATGTCTAACATAACACCGCGAAATTTTGTTTATTTTTCAAAATTTCGCAATCTAGTATCATATTTTAAAAATTATCTGCTATTTTTCAAGTTTTTTATTAAGTTTTGCAATTTCATCTCGAAGTTCAATTGCCCTTTCAAAATCAAGATTGGCACTTGCAACTTTCATCATCGCCTTTAAGTTTTCAATCATTTTTGGAATATTTTCCTTTTTTACAGCCTTAACATTATCTTCAACCTTAGTTGAAATTTGAAGCGTGTTTTTAATTTCTTTAATAATTGTTTTTGGCGTAATGTTATGCTTTTTGTTATATTCCATTTGAATTTCCCTTCTTCGGTTTGTTTCATCAATGGCTTTTTTCATTGAATCTGTCATAACATCAGCATACATAATAACTCGCCCTTCACTGTTTCTTGCAGCCCTTCCAATGGTTTGAATAAGGCTTCCTTCACTTCTTAAAAACCCTTCTTTATCAGCATCTAAAATTGCAACAAGTTTAACTTCTGGCAAGTCAAGCCCTTCTCTTAACAAATTAATTCCAACAATAACATCAATCTCGCCACTTCTAAGGGTGTTGATTATTTCAATTCTTTCCATGGTTTTAATTTCACTGTGCAAATAAGTTGATTTTATGCCGTTTTCAGTTAAATATGTTCCAAGATTTTCAGCCATTTTTTTAGTAAGAGTGGTAACAAGCGCCCTTCCGCCACTTGCAATTGTTTTGTTAAGTTCGCTAATTAAATCATCAATTTGCCCCTTTGTTGGTTTCACTTCAATTTCAGGGTCAAGCAAGCCCGTTGGTCTTATAATTTGTTCGGCAATGTTGTCTTGCATTTTCATTTCATATGGCCCAGGAGTTGCTGAAACACAAATCAACTGGTCAATCTTTTTTTCAAATTCATCAAATTTTAATGGCCTGTTGTCATAGGCAGATTTTAACCTAAACCCAAAGTTAACCAAGTTGTCTTTCCTTGCTCTATCCCCGTTATACATTCCCCTTATTTGCGGAATTGTTATGTGGCTTTCATCAATTAAAAGCAGCCAATCATCAGGAAAATAATCAAACAAGGTGTAAGGCATTTCACCTGGTTTTCTTCCATCAAAATACCTTGAATAGTTCTCAATTCCGTTGCAATACCCCACTTCTCTTAGCATTTCAATGTCATAACTAACTCTTTGTTTTAACCTTTGGGCTTCAATCAATTTCCCCTTCTCTTCAAAATCTGCAACCTCTTTTGCCAAGTCTTTTTCAATGTTTGCAATTGCCCCTTCAAGTTTATCCCCACCAACAACATAATGGCTTGCTGGGTAAATGGCAGCATGACTTAAAACATTTATCGGTTTACCTGTAAGGGCATCAACCTCACTAATTTTTTCAATCTCATCACCAAAAAACTCAACTCTTATGCAATGCTCACTTTGGTTTGCGGGAAAAATATCAAGAACATCTCCGTTGGCCCTAAAAGTTCCCCTTGTAAAATCAATGTCATTCCTTCTATATTGGTTATCAACCAACCTTGAAATAACCTCATCTCTGCTTATCTGCATATTTGGCCTTAAAGATATAGCCATACGCTCATATTCACTTGGCTCACCCAAACCATAAATGCACGAAACAGAGGCAACAATAATAACATCTTTTCTTTCAAAAAGTGAACAAGTTGCAGAGTGCCTAAGTTTATCAATTTCATCATTTACTTGTGTTTCTTTTTCAATGTATGTATCACTGCTAACAATGTAAGCCTCTGGTTGATAAAAATCATAATATGAAACAAAATAGTTAACGCTGTTGTTTGGAAAATACTCTCTAAACTCATTGCAAAGTTGTGCCGCAAGAGTTTTATTGTGTGCAATAACAAGGGTTGGTCTGTTAACCTCTTTAATAATATTAGCCATGGTAAAAGTTTTACCACTTCCAGTAACACCCAACAAGACTTGTGTTCTTAACCCATCATGAATTCCATCAACAAGACTTTTAATTGCTTGTGGCTGGTCTCCTGTTGGCTTATGCTTTGAAACAAGTTCAAAAACCCCATCATTTTTCTTTTTATTTTCCATTTAAGTGCTT
>CAJKVX010000031.1 GCA_905203455.1 uncultured Eubacteriales bacterium | reverse complement strand
ATTTAATTTATTATTATCATTAAAATTAAATATAATTTTATATGCAAATAATTGCTGGTGTTTTTCATTAAACATTGCATTAATGGCATTGTTTGAATATTTGCCATCACCCACAATTGGATACCCTAAGAACGCCAAATGTGCCCTTATTTGATGTGTTTTTCCATTGCTAATTTCAACCTCAAGCAAGGTTTTATTATTTTCCGTTCTTATAGTTTTATATCGCGTTTTAAGTTCAACGCTACCCAACTTTTTCTCATTTGATATTAAACTTAAAGATTTTTTGGCATCTTTAAATAAATAAGCCTTAAATTCACCTTCTTTAATTTTTGGAACACCAACAACCCAAGTTAAATAAAACTTTTTAATTTGGTGTTTTTTTGTTGCACTTATTAAAAGTTTTAAAACCTCTTCACTTTTTGCAAAAATCACAAGACCAATGGTGTTTCTGTCAAGTCTGTTTGAGGCAATAATTTTTTTATTTAAAAGTGTGCAAAGTTTTTCTTCAAAAGAATCTTTGCCACAAACTTCAATATTTTCAGGTTTGTTTGCAATTAAAATGTCATCATCTTCATAAACAACAACATCTCTACTTATCTGGTTTTTGTTATTTAAAATCTCTTTATTACAAAAAATTTCAACTAAATCATTATTATTTAAAACAACATCATTGTTTATTCTTTTGCCATTTATTTTAATGTCTTTATTGCGCAATAACTTTTGAAAAGAATTATATTTACAATTAGGAAAATTTTCAAAAAACCATTTTGAAAGTTTAACTTCATTTTTGGCTTTGACAATTTCCCTTGTTAAATTTGCAGGCATTACAATTCTCCTTGCATTTTCTTTTTTCGTAGTGTATCACAAAAATTATGCAAATTGCAAGTATAACAATAAACGCCAATGCAAGCAACAAGTCATAAACATTTGAAACACTGGCCAATTTGTAAACTATGAACGCACAAATATATGCCAGAGCAAATTGAACAACAAAAGATTTTAAGGCAAATTTGGTTCCCAACTCTTTTTTCATAACACTCATTGCACTAAAACAAGCAGGATACAGCAATACAAACACCAAAAAACTTAATGCACTTGCGGTTGTAAAACTTGCGGGACTTGCACTGTTAAATAAACTTAAAGAAAGTTCACCAACTGTTTGAACCCCATTTGTCAATATTAGCGAGCCAACAACCATTTCTTTTGCTACAAAACCAGTGAGAAGTGCAAGAACAATAGCACTGCTTCCAAACCCAAGTGGGCTAAAAATTGGTGCAATAATTGAACTTATGCTAAACATTATTGACTCATGATAATTTGAACCTACATATTGAAATTTAAAATTAAAATTACTTACAAACCAAGTGATAACACTCATTGCAAGAATTATTGACCCAACTTTTACAATAAATTGTCTTGCATGACCCAAAACTGAAGAAATGATTTTAGAAAAACTTGGAAACCTTAATTTTGGCATTTCCATTATAAATGATTGGGTGTAATTAACTTTTTGCATTTTGACTGAAATTAATGCAACAATAAAACTTATAACAACCCCAAATAGATACAATCCCAAAACTATAAAAACTTGACTTTTAGGAAAAAATGCCGAACAAATGCAGGCATAAATTGGCAATTTTGCACTGCAACTAAAATTAGGCAAAAGCAGAACCGTTTTCTTGCGAAGATTTTGGTTGTCTAAATTTCTAGTGGTGGTTATGGCACTTGTTGTGCAACCAAAACCCATAAGCAAACTAAAAACTGCCCTTCCTGTTAAACCAATTTTGGCTAGCCTTCCATCAAGCATAAAGGCAACTCTTGAAAGATAACCAATATCTTCAAGCAGGTTTATAAACAGAAACAACAGCATTATTTGAGGTAAAAATGAAAGAACAGACAAAACCCCACCAAGCACACCCTCATTCAAAAACGCCATAAACCAATTTTCTGCATTATTATTAAGAAATGGGAAAATTTTTCCAATAATATAACTAAAACCTTCACCAAGTGCGTTAGATAATGTATGCCCAAAACTTCCAAATGTAAGCACAAAAATAATGCCGAACAAAATTAAAAAACAAACAACTGACAAATATTTATTAAAAAATATCTTGTCTGATTTGCTTTGACCATAATTTCCCTTTTTTGCGTAATTAATTTCGTTTAACATTTTGTCAATCTTAGCAAATCTTTCTTTTGCCTGTTTTTTTATGAAATCTTCACCTTTTTGGCTTTCAAAATTAACAACTGAGGTTAAATGTTGTTTATTTAAACTTTTTGTTTCATTTGCCTTTTTTGTGCTTGCCTGTGCATTTTCTTTAATGTAATCAAGCAAGTTTTTACAGCCCTTTCTCTTTCTTGCGTCAATTCCAAAAACTTTAACCCCTAAATGCTTTTCAAGGCTTGCTAAAACCTGCTCTCTGTTTTTAAGTTCTTTTGCCATGTTAACAGCAATGCACACATTAAAACCCTGTTCAATAAGTTCACTTGTAAGATATAAATTTCTGCTTAAATTATTTGCATCACAAATGTTAATTACCAAACTGTTTTTGTTTTCATTTAAAAAATCAACGCTTATTTTTTCTTCTGGTGAATATGCATTCAGCGAATAAATCCCCGGCAAGTCACAAAGATTAACATTTTGCAGTTTTAAAATGCTTCTGCTTCTAACTTCAACTGTAACTCCGTGCCAATTCCCAACATGTTCACTTGCCCCTGTTATTGTGTTAAACAAAGTGGTTTTTCCAGTGTTTGGGTTGCCAACTAAAATAACATTGTTCATTTTAACATTTCTCCACTTTAATTTGCTCGCAAATTTTTTTATCTAATGCTAAAAGATATCCTCTTATTGCCACAAGCCATGTAAAGCCTTTTGGTGCCACACAAACAACATTTATTTTTGTTTTGTTCACAAACCCCAACTCCAAAAGCCTTTTTAGTTCTTTTCCATGAACTTCAATGTCTAAAATATAAGCAAACTCTCCAACCTTTAACTCAGTTAAATTCACAACCACACCTCAAAATATATTAAATATTGTGCCTAATAAAATATATTTAATTTCAAATTCATTTATGTAGTAAACTTAATTTTAATAAAAATAAAAAGCCTTAAAAAATAAAAAAGCAAGAAAATTTTCTTGCTTTTATCTAATAAACACCAATAAAATTAATGCTTTTATTTTAAACCAAAATTATCCAATTATTGAAGATAAATCAATTTCTTCAACAACATAACCAGAAATATCGTAATGCGTTTTCATTGTTTCAAGTTGGGCATTTGCCTGTTCTTGATTAAAAGATTCATTAACAGTTAATTCACCATTAACGCTAACCCCTGCATTAAATTGCGTAAGTTCTGTTATGTTATAAGTTGCATCACTTTTATAATTACTGTAAGTTCCCCCAACTTGCATAAATTCTTCAACATTTGAATTATTACTAGAATTATAAACAATGGTTTTTATTTCAAATGTGTCAGTATTGTTGCCATCAAAAGGAGTGTTTGAATTTACAACATAATTTGCTTCATAATATTTATAATAAACATCAGATAAAATTTTCCAATCTGTTTTTGATATATATTCAATATTAGTTATATTATCTTTTTCATCAATAGTTAAAGTTAATTGTTGAAAACTAGTTTGTTCATCAATTGCAGTAATTGAACAGTAAATTATCTTGTTATCTTTCTCTTCAACAATAAATGAACCCTCTTGCGCCCCCATATTAAGATTATAAACTTTACCAAGACTTAAATCTAATTCTTTATAATATAAAATGCAATTTGGAAGAGCAGTTAAAAAATCACTATCAAGGGTTGTGTAAACACCACTAAATGTTGCATTAACATTTTCTTCATCGGCTGTGAAAACAAACGCTTCATATAATTTTGCAAATGCCCTATCTCTTTTGTTTGCAGAATTTTCTGCTTCAAGCAAACTATTGCTATCTTTTAAAGTTTCATTTTCTGTTTCAAGGGAATTATTGTTGTTTTTTAAAGTTTGGTTTTCTGTTTCAAGTGTTGAGTTTTCTTGTTGCAACTCTTCAACTTGGCTTTTAAGACTTGCAAGTTCATCATTTGTTGTGCCATCTGAACAGCCAGTTAATGCAAAACATCCAAAACCAACACAAACACACAAACATAAAGCCATTAAAATATTTTTTAATTTTCTCATTCTTTTGTCCTCTCCCTGTTAAATATAATGCCATTATTTTGTGCCTAGTGTCAATCAAACTCATAAATTTCTAGTTTTAAGTAAACCACTAACTTAAACAAATTATATAGTCTTTTTTATCTTTTATTTTTAGACAATAAAAACCATATTAAACAAATTAGTATTATTTTTTTTCTGTTTTATTTTGTTCTGTTTTGTTTTTTAGCAGTTCTTCAAAATCATTAATAAATTCAAAGAATGTTGAAATGTCTTTAAACTGCTTATAAACAGAGGCAAATCGAACATAACTTACTTCGTCAAGTTCTTTTAGCCCTTCCATAACATATTCACCAATCTGCTTTGATGAAATTTCCTCTTGAAGGCTGTTATAAACCTTCTTTTCAATTTCAGCAACAAGCCTGTCAATATCTTTCATTGAAACAGGGCGTTTTTCACACGATTTAATGATTCCATTTTTTATTTTAGCACTGCTGAAAGCCTCTCTTTCGCCATTATTTTTAACAACTAAAACAGGAGTAACCTCAATTGTTTCAAAAGTTGTAAACCTTTTTCCGCATTTAAGACACTCTCTTCTTCTTTTTATTGAATTTGATTCTTCAACTGACCTGCTATCAATAACTTTGCTTTCTTCATTTCCACAATAAATACACTTCATTTGTTTGTGTCCTTTTTGTTTATTTTAGCACACAAAAAATCAATATGCAAGTTATTTTAATTTAACACTTGGCCTTTTATATCTTGCGTAATTATCATTTTTAATTACTGTGTTTTTGTTTGCCTGCCTTGGTTGTGGTTTTGTGTTTTGGTAATCCCCTTCACCAACAAGAGACACCAAAATCACATCTTCTCCAATTTTTCTTATGTTTTGCATAGGAATGAAAATGTCATCAGCCTTTCTTAAAAACTTGGAAATTCCAGGCACAACAATGCCAGACACCTGCCCTGTTTCTTTTTCAAAAACAATATCTTGTGCCCTGCCTAACCTTTTACCATCAAAAATGTTAACAATCTCTCTTGCTCTTATTTCGTTAAAGGTTATCTCCATTTTGTTTACCTTTTTTTAGTATTATATGCAAAACCCGCCAATTTAGACCAGCGTTACCTCTATCCTTTAAAACAGTAAATTTGAATAAAAACAACATCAAAAGGAGATTATATATTAAATTAAAGGAGGTAAAAATTGGCAAATATAGTCGTAATTTGTGGAGTAAACACATCAACACTCCCAAAATGTAATGCAAAAGAACTTGAAGAACTTATGATAAAAGTTAAAAGCGGAGATAAAGAAGCAAGAAATCAATTTATAACTTACAACATGCGTTTGGTGCTTTCAATTGTTCAAAGGTTTTCTGTTTCAAAATATAACACTGATGACATTTTTCAAGTTGGAATTATTGGGCTGATGAAGGCTATTGATAACTTTAATGTTGACTTAGGGGTTAAATTTTCAACTTATGCCGTGCCAATGATTATTGGTGAAATTAGAAGATTTTTAAGAGATAACAATAGTGTTAAAATTACAAGAAGTTTAAGAGATATTGCTTATCTTGCTCTTCAAGCCAAAGAAAAGTTGAACCATAATAGCGAAAAAGAGCCCACAGTTGAAGACATTTCAAAAGAAATTAATATTCCAATAAAAGATGTTGCGTGTGCACTTGAAGCGATAAGTGAACCTATTAGTTTATATGAAACAGTTTACCACGATGATGACGACAGTGCGTTAATCTTAGACCAAATTAAAGACCAAACAAATGAAGACAGTTGGGTTGAAAAAAGAATGCTTAAAGATGCCATGAATGTTATTGGTGCAAGAGAACGCCAAATTTTATTTTTAAGATATTACATGGGTAAAACTCAAATGGAAATTTCAAATGAAATTGGAATAAGTCAAGCACAAGTTTCAAGGCTTGAAAAAACCGCTTTATCTCAAATAAAAACAATAACATCTTAATAAACACCAACAAACCTATTAAATGTTTATTAAGCAGCAAACAAAAAAATAAACAATGCCATTGCATTGTTTATTTTCATTTTACAAAAGAATACCAATCCTTCTATTTTTCACTTTCTTAATTGGCTGAAACATTAAAAATATCATCATAAAATTTTTCCATCTGCCCTAAAACAGTGTCAATATAAAACCCTTTAATGTTGGTTTTGCTATTTTTGCCCATTTGTTCTCTTAAATCTTTATTATCTACAAGAGTTTTTATTGCATCAGCAAAACCATTTTCGTTTTCAAGATTAACTAATATTCCATTATTTGTTACCAAATCAACACAGCCTCTTATATTGCTTGCAATTATTGGCAAACCAGCATCCATTGCTTCCATTATGCTAACTGGAAGACCCTCTCTTATAGATGGCATTATAAAGATATCCGTTAACTTTAAAATATCTAAAATATCACGCCTAAACCCTAAAAATTTTACATTATTTGCAAGATTATTTTCTTTTATAAATTCGTTATAAAAGTCAAGTTTATTTCCTCTTCCGCAAACAAAATATTTAATGTTGTTTAAATCTAGTTTTAATAACGCTTTTAAAACTGCAATATGATTTTTATTTTCATTAAGTTCACCAACACTTAACAAAACAATATCATCATCAGAAATATTTAATTCTAACTTTAATTTTTCTAAATCACCAGCGCTAGTTTTTTGTTGTGGTAAGCCAATGCCATTAATTTTATAAACTCTTTTGGCTTTCATTTTTTTGGCAGCCTCAAAATCTTCATTGTTCATAACAACCAAGGCGTCAGTAAATTTTGCATAGTGTTTCTCAATATTTTTGTAAATTAAAGTGTTGATAAGCGGGGCTCCTTTATAAAAATGGAAACCATGGGCAATATACAAAACTGGAATATTTAATTTTTTTCCAACAATTCTGCCCATAACCCCACCAACAGGAGTGTGACAATGAATTAAATCATATTTGTTTTCTTTACACAATTTTAAAAGCATTTTTTTTGCCTTTAAATTGATTGGTTTTAATGGGTTTCTGGCAAAAGGAATTTCATAAACTTTCAATCCGTCTTTAACCATTTCATCAAACCAAAACCCTGTTTTATGACACGCACATTCAACAATGTTTCCTGAATCTGTTAATTGTTTAATGTGTGGCAACAAAAATTGCCCAATCATTGAATCAGTTGTTGTTACAATTAAAATTCTTTTGTTAGTTATCATCTGTTAACTTACCTTTTTAATAATTTCTTGTGCTAAATTTTTCTTTTCGTCATATTCTTCTTGTGAAATGGCACCAGTTCGAAGCAACATATCACCATAAAATTCGTTGCTAACTGTTCCTTGTTTGTTAACATCTTCACTTTTGAAGACCTTAGCAATTGTTTTGAAGAAAATTTTTGTGTCTGTTAAAAGCGAAATGCTTTGAACATATTCTTTATCATATTTAACAACTTGGTCAAAAGTTATATTGTTTCTTCCATTAATTTGGGCTAAGCCTGTTAGCCCTGGCCTTACTAATGTTCTTGCCATTAAATCGTCTTCATCTAAAAAAACACACTCTTCAATCATTCTTGGCCTTGGCCCAATAATGCTCATGTCACCTTTAAAAATATTCCAAAGTTGTGGAAGTTCATCTAAACTTGTTTTTCTTAATGCTGTTCCAAATTTTGTAACCCTGTCTTTATCTGGCAACAAATTACCATTTTTATCAAAGGCATTTTTCATTGTTCTAAATTTATAAAGTTTAAAAGGTTTATTCCCCTTAGATAATCTCCATTGTGAAAAAATTACGCCTTTGCCCATTTTGCACCTAATTAATATTGCAACAACAAGCATAACAGGGCTAAGCAAAATTAAAGCCAACCCTGAAAGCAAAACGTCAAAAAACCTTTTGAAAAAACAACTGTAAAGATTTTTTCTAAAAGTTTTAACTTCTGCCTTTGGTTCATCTTTAACTAAGGTTTCGGCTTCTTTTAAAAATTCAGTTTCTTTTAAAGAATTAGTTTCATGGTTTTCATTGCCATTTTCACTACTCAAAGTCAAAGTTTCAGTTTCACTTTCAGTTTTGCTTTCTGCTAAATTCATTTCAGGCTCATTTGAATTTTCATTTAATATTTTTTCGCTTTCTTGCAGATTGGTTGAATTTTCACCCTCATTATTTTCATTATTTATCTTTTCTTGCTCTTCATGCAAAAACTCTTCAAGCTGCTCTTGCTTTTTGCTTTTATTTTTCTCCATTTTTCTACACCGAATTAATTTTAACATATTTTAGTTAATATATCAATCCTAAATGATAAATATACAAAAAATAAACCCTGAATTTTCAGGGTTAATAGTTATGCTAGTTTCAACATCTCTTTTTTAAGCCTTTCAATAATCTTTTTTTCAAGCCTAGAAATGTAAGACTGACTGATGTTAAGCTTATCTGCAACTTCTTTTTGTGTCATTTCATGGTCATTTTCAAGCCCAAACCGCATGTTCATTATAAGCATTTCTCTTTCATTTAAGGTTGAAAGTGCCTTTTTTAATATTTCCTTTTCAATGTTTTGGTCATAATTTTGGCTGACCTCGTCACTTGCAGTGCCAAGACAATCGGCAAGTTTTAATTCGTTTCCGTCACTGTCCATGTTAAGAGGGTCATCAAGTGAAACTTCTTTTTTTGCCTTAACAGTTTTTCTTAAAAACATTAAAATTTCATTTTCAATGCACCTTGATGCATAGGTTGCCATTTTAATTTGCTTGTCACCATTAAAACTTCCAACTGCTTTTATTAACCCAATTGTTCCAACACTTATTAAATCTTCAATATTTACCCCCGTGTTGTCAAATTTTTGTGCCGTGTAAACCACAAGCCTTAAATTGCGTTCAATAAGTTCTTTTTTTGCTTTAGAATCTCCATTGCTCATGTCTGCAACAAGTTTTAGTTCTTCCTGGCAGGTAAGTTTTTCGGGCAAAACATTTGCTCCTGTGCAAATGTAATGCACAACATCTTTGCTTAAAAGTGACAACCTAATTTTAAGTAGCAATTTTTTTATTAATTTAAACATAGTTTCCCTCCTTTAAATTAACATGCTTGGATGCAACAAGGCATCATAGTTTACAACATCACTAAACTTTGAACTTGTTATTCCCACAATAACTTGGCACTCTGTGGTTTTGCCTTTAAACATAAACAAAACCTTTTGTGGCTTAAACACAAGCATTGGCTTTGAATTTCCGCTTAATGTTGCAAATTGAATAAAGTGAAAATTTTTATTTTGCACATTATTTTTGCCGAAGCAAATGTTGGTTAAAATTTCAGAAGATAGTAAATTTTTTAAAACTTTTGTTGAAACAATAATCACGGGTAATCCTGTAACATTGTCAAACAATCTGTTACCACTGTCAACAAAGCCTTCACATTCAACACTTTTGTTGTCAAATTGTATTTTTATTTTTCCAATGAATTGGCAAGCATCACGCTTTTTATAAATATGCTTTGCAATTTCAATTGTAACCATAACATATGTGGCAACAATTGCAAGCATCAAACCAAGTGGAATTGAAGCATCATAGCCATAAAATGCGCTGTCTATACTTTTCCCAAACATTAACAAAAGTGCATAACACGCCCCACCCATTAAAAAGGTGAACGAAACAAAACACAAAAATCCAATCAAAAACTTTTTAAAACTTTTAAATTGGCTTGAAAACCAACTGATGTAAAGAAAAATACCATACAAACTTCTTTTAAAATATCATCAAAAGAAAATTCTGCGATACCTGTTACATAGCAAAGACAGGTAAAAATCGCAAATATAACACCACCGATAACCGGCGCAGGGATACAGAACCTCTCTAAAAGTTCCACCCTTTCTTTTAAAAACTTTCCTAACATCAGAACAACTACCGCTACGGCAATTGTCTGGTACATATCTAATTGAATCTTCATAAACTATTACCTTCGGCCACTAATTGCTCTCTTTCTCTGTTGTTAGTTCTGCTGCATCCATACCACATTCCTCATAATATGCCACAGCTCCCTTATGAAACGGAATCGTGATTCCCTCCACCGCAGACTTCTCATCAAGCGAAATATCTACTGGAAGAGCATACTGTAATTCCTGCTTATTCTCAAATAAAATCTTTGTAATATCTTTTACTGTATCAGCAGAAAGCTTATCACTTGCAAGAAGCACAGCCTTCACACCAACCGTCTTAACATCCTCTGTCTGTCCATTATACGTCTCTTTTGGAATCGTACAATCCGTATAAAACTTATATGTTCCCTTTAACTTTTCCGCACTCTTCTCATCAATACTCAGAAGACGAATATCACATTTCTTTGCAAGTTCTCCAATAACTGTTGTCTGTGCTCCGGCGGTACAGAAAAAGGCATCAATCTTACCTTCTCTAAGTTCTTCCGCTGCATTGGAATAGTCAAGATTCACCTCATCAACCAGACTGTCATTAAGACCATACGCTGCAAGAATCTGCTTCGCATTCTGCTCTGTACCAGACTCTTCCTCACCAACACTGACTCTCTTATCCTGCAGATCTTCTACCGTATTAATAGAGGAATCTGCCTTTACAACAATCTGACACGCTTCTGTATACAATGCAGCAACTGCACTGTAACCTCCATGCTGCTTTTCATTCTCAAAAATACCCGTTCTCTCGTAGGCATCATTTGTTAAGTCTGTCTGTGCAACCGCCATTT
>CAJKVX010000030.1 GCA_905203455.1 uncultured Eubacteriales bacterium | reverse complement strand
TAAAATTTTCTATATTTTTTTTCTTGCAAACTTTTAAGAATTTTAATTTGAGCATTGTCTGGACTTGATATAATATCCATAATCACACCCCAAAATTTAAATTTAAAATCTTTTTAAAACCAAAAATGGCATTGAAACCAACGCCAATTTTGTTATTTGCTTTCTTTACTTAACGCTTCTTTTGCTTGCGCGGCAAGTGCAGCAAACGCAACCTTATCACTAACAGCAAGGTCAGCAAGAACTTTTCTGTTAAGTTCAACCCCTGCAAGTTTTAAACCATGCATAAGTTTGTTGTAACTTAAATCATTAACTCTTGCTTCGGCATTTATTCTTGCTATCCACAAAGTTCTAAAATCACGCTTTTTGTTCTTTCTGCCAATGTAAGCGTAATTATCACTTTTCATCACTGCTTCACGAGCAACTCTGTAAAGTTTTGATTTACTGCCACGATATCCTTTGGCAGCCTTTAAAACTTTTTTTCTTTTCTTGTTTGCATTAACGCCTCTTTTAATTCTCATAGTTCTTCTCCTTAATCTTGGCTACCAACCAATTTCTTTATTGTTTTTTCTTGACTGCTTGAAACATAGGCTGTTTGGCGCAATGCCCTTTTCCTTTTAGTTTCCTTTTTTGTTAAAATGTGTCTTTTGTTTTGTTTTGCTCTTTTAATTTTGCCACTTTTTAAAACTACAAAACGCTTTTTTGCGGCACTGCTATTTTTTTGTTTTGGCATAACTTTTCTCCTTTTCTATTTATTTGGCTTTGGGGCTAAAATCATTAAGATATTACGCCCTTCAACTTTTGGTTCCTTCTCTTTAATTGCAAATTGCTCAACCAAGCCAAAAAATTGATTGCAGATTTCAATTCCCTTTTGAAAATACGCTTGCTGACGCCCCCTCATTCTAAGTGAAACTTTAACTTTGTTTCCTGCTTGCAAAAACTTGGTTGCGTTTTTGGCTTTAACTTGCATATCATGCAACTCAATTGTCATTGAAAGTTGAACCTCTTTAAGTTCAACAACCTTCTGGTTTTTGCGTTGCTCTTTTTCACGCTTCATTTGGTCAAACCTGAATTTGCCATAATCCATAATTCGGCATACTGGCGGAACCGCGTTTGGTGAAATTTTAACAAGGTCAAGATTTGCTTCGTCTGCAAGGCGGTTAGCCTCCTGAGCAGTCATCAAGCCTAACTGCTTGCCGTCTGAGCCAATAACCCTTACCTGTTTATCTGTTATTTCACCGTTAATTTGATGTTCTTGTTTGATAGTTTTGTCCTCCTTTTTGGGCTTTTTGCCACTATCGCATAAAACTTGTATTTTTAAGAAAAAACAAAAGATGGCACACAAAAAGCCATCTTCATAAACCAATTTAAAAGCACACAAAAACTGTGTGTTAAATTAAATGTTTAACCAAGAAAAATTTTCATTCGCTTGGTGAGAAGTGGCCTTCTTCTTTAAAAATACTATAATTAGTATACACACCAAAAACAATTTGTCAAGCATAAATTAGCGTTTTGCTATTTTTCGCTAGAAATTTCTTCAATTTCGTTATCTTTTACCTCTTTTGGTAAAGTTAAACTTTCAATTTGAGGAACAAGAACATCATCAACATAAAGTTTTGCAATAACCTCGGCATTTTTAATGCTTGCATCTTTTCTTAAAACATGAGTGTTAACATCATTTATTAAAATATAAACACCATCTTCTGCAAATTTTGAATTTAAAATGCGGTGAATGTCAATTTTAAAACCCCTGTAATCATTAATTGTTTGTGAATAATCACTAAACCTAAAAGACTTAAAATAAGGCATACAATCATTGAAGTTTGAAAATTCCATAATGTTTTCTCCTTTGTTTTGAAAGTTTAACAAACAATTAAATGTTTGTCAATACCACTTTTAAATGTTTGGCAGACTAAACCGCATTATCTGGCTTTAGTTTTAATCTCTTCTTTCATTTGGCAAATAAGGTCTTCAAGGTTAACATCTTTAAGTTCAATGTTGCCTCTTTTTCTTATTGAAATTGTGTTGTTTGCAACCTCATTTTCACCAACAATAATCATATAAGGAATTTTTTGCATTTGGGCATTTCTAATTTTATAGCCAATTTTTTCGCCCCTTGTGTCTTCTTCACACCTAATGCCCGCTTCTTTTAATTTGTTTGCAATTTCCTTTGCATAGCCTTCACTTTTTTCACTAACATTCATAACAATTGCCTGAACTGGGCAAAGCCAAAGTGGAAATGCACCAGCAAAATGCTCTGTTATAACCCCAAAGAATCTTTCAATTGACCCATAAATTACTCTGTGAACCATAATTGGCTCTTTTTTGCTGCCATCAGCGGCAGTGTATGTGATGTCAAACCTTTTAGGTAGTTGCATATCAAGTTGAATTGTTCCGCATTGCCAAGTTCTTCCAATAGCGTCTTTAATGTGAATGTCAATTTTAGGGCCATAGAATGCTCCATCACCCTCATTTATAACAAATTCTTTGCCCATTTTGTTTAAGGCGTTTTTAAGGCAACTCTCTGCATGCTCCCATTCGGCAATTTCGCCAATATGGTTTTCTGGCATTGTTGAAAGTTCAAGATGATAAGTAAGCCCAAACACGCTATACATTTTATCAACAAGGGTAATGATGTTTGCAATTTCACTTTCAATTTGGTCAGGAGTCATGAAAATGTGAGCATCATCTTGCGTGAAGCATCTAACCCTAAAAAGCCCGTGAAGTGTTCCGCTTGCTTCGTGTCTGTGAACCTTACCAAGTTCTGCAACACGCAAAGGAAACTCTCTGTAACTATGAAGCCTTTCTTTATAATAAATCATTCCGCCTGGGCAGTTCATTGGTTTAATTGCAAAAGTGTCATCTTCAACATTAAAGGTATACATATTTTTCTTGTAATGGTCCCAATGCCCTGACTTTTCCCACAAAGTGCGGTTTAGGGCAATTGGAGTTGTTATTTCAACATACCCCGCCTTTTGGTGCTCTTCACGCCAGAAATTAATCAGTTCGTTAATTACAATTTGCCCTTTTGGCATGAAAAATGGCATTCCTGGGGCATAATCACTTAAAAAGAACAAATCAAGTTCTTTGCCAAGTTTGCGGTGGTCTCGCTTTTCAGCCTCTTCAAGCAATTTAAAATACTCGTCCATTTCACTTGCCTTGTCAAAAACAACGCCATAAATTCGGCTAAGCATTTTGTTGTGTTCATCTCCACGCCAATAAGCCCCTGCAAGTTTTGTAAGTTTAAAGGCTTTAACCATGCCAGTGCTTTTAAGGTGTGGCCCACGGCAAATATCGCTAAAATCCCCTTGGCTATACATTGTTATTTTTTCACCCTCAGGAATGGCGTCAATCAATTCAATTTTAAAAGTTTCTTCGTTTTCGTCCATAAGTTTAAGGGCTTTTTCACGAGAAATTTCTTTTCTTTTAATTTCAAAATTTGCCTTAATTATTCTTTTCATTTCGGCTTCAATTTTAGATAAATCTTCCTGAGTTATTGGGCTTTTAAAATCAAAATCATAATAAAACCCTTCACTTGTTGCAGGGCCAATTGCTAGTTTTGCAGTTGGATAAATGGTTTTAACAGCCTGAGCCAAAATGTGGGCAGTTGTGTGCCTTAAAACTGTTTTATATTCAGGGTCTTTATTTGTGATAATTTTAAGAGAACAGTCTTGGTTTAATTTGGTTTGAAGGTCAACCAATTCATCACCAATTTTGCCACAAATTGCTGCCCTTAAAAGCCCCTCACCAATGCTTTTTGCAACTTCTTCAACAGTTGTTCCCTTTGGATATTCCCTAATTTCGTCTTTTAATTGAATTTTCATTACCTTTTCTCCTTTTTTTAATAAAAAACGCCCTTAGCCACAAAAAATTGTAACATAAGGACGAAAATTATTCCGCGGTTCCACCTTATTTGCAAGAAGACCTTGCCACTTTTATTTGTTTTGTTTTTGCCTTTTATTGCAGTGGTTTTAATTATGCCTGTTTGCTCACCTTCCAGCCAAAGGGCGAACTCTCTTAGAAACGATTAACATAATCTACTTGTCTGCTGACAACTATTAGCATTATACTTTTTTAAAACAAAGTTGTCAATGATTTTACCTAAATTTCCCAAAGCTAATTCCGCTTAATGTAACTTTATCATCAAAAATATTGCATAAAAAATCATAGAACGGTTCGCCTGCTAGGTTTTCATCATGCAAAACAATTTTTGATGGGCTTAATGTTATTAAATTTTCAAGCGTTGCAACTTGACCAATTTCTTTGTTTACTGCCCCAATAATGTTAATTGGTCTGTTTTGTTTATCAACAATATAATATTTTTTGTTCTTTTTAAAAACATGAACTTCATCATAGCAATCATCATTTGTTTTAATAAGAAATTTAAGTAAGTCTGAAAGCCCCTGAGACGCTTGCAGAGAAGTTAAATTTTCTTTAACAAGCAAACAAATATCATTCCACCTTACCCTAAGGCTATTTAATTTAAAATAATAAAAACTGTCAATATTGAGTTCATTTTCAAAAACTAATTGTTTTTTAATTAAATCTTTATCTGTTTGTTTATCAAAAACCGTAAGCGCTTTTAAAAAGGCAACTTTTGTTAATTCATTATGAACAAAATAACCAAGGTTTGCATTAAGATATTCATATTTATAATCTTGGGTAATAACTTCACTTATAAGTTCAAGCAGAAGCAAAACAAAATAATCTTTCTGTTTGTTTGGAACAGCCAGGCTTATTGTTGCCCTTTTGCCCATATTTTGCTTTATAATAATTCCACCAACAAATTTAACTTGGTGTTCAAGTTTTGCATAAATAAAGTCTAAATAACACACTTTTTCTTTATTGTAAATTAAAGTTAATTCCCACATCTAAAAAGCACTACCTCTTTTTTGTTTAGTTTTTGGCTTATTGGTAGTATATGAAATCAAAATCAGATTTAATCAAAATTTTAAATAAAAAAGGCACTTCCCCTTGGTTAGTGCCAAAAACTTATTTTTTTGCAAAAATCTCTAAAAATTTTATCCGCCACCTTTTTAATTACTTTAACTTCAATATCAATTTAATTCAACCATATTAACACTAATAATATAAATGCTTAAACGATGAAAACATTAAACAACCCTTCTAATTTTGTGTTAAATATCGTTTCAAGTTAAACAAAAAAGTGCAAACCTTCAATCCTTTTAAACAATTAATGTGTAAACCTTTAAAAACATAAAAGTGCAAACTATTAGCCTTTTTAAATGCGGAAACTGTTACCCTCAACAGAGCCGCCATTATATGCAGACATATAGGCAACTTCACCAGTGTTATTGTTTATTCTTAATTTTTCACAAACCTGCCTTGACATTTCCATAAGTTCTTCCCTGTCAATCAGTCTTACTTGGTTGTCTTTTGCAAGAGTTTCAGCCTGACTTGAAAAGTGGGAGTTTGTTACAACCCACCCCTCAGTGGCATTGTAGTGCTTCATTGCCCCAACAATTTCAGCCACGCACTTGCTTCCAACAGTTTTGTTGTATCTTTTTGCCTGAACAACAATTTTGTCCTGTCCACGAACAAGAATTAGGTCTGCACCGTAATCTCTGCTTTTTTTTGTTACTTCAACTGCCCAGTCATCATAAAAAAACAAACTTTTTAAATACTCTTCAAACTCATACCCTTCCATAAGGTCAATTGTTGTGATGTCGCTAGAAAGAATGAGTTTTCTGCCCGTCTCTCCCTGTTTTTTCCATTTTTTGAATTTGGCATGCTTATAAATTGCCCTAATTATTAAATAAATAAGAAAAACAGGCAACAGAACAACAAACAAAACAAAACAAATTATTCTAACAAAAAAATTTGGTTTTTTATTTGCCATAAGTTCCTCTTGTTTATTTTAAAACAATTTAAATTAAAATCAAAATAAAATAGCACCAAATTTAACTTTACATAATTTTTGCAGATATGTTACACTACTAAAGAAAAATGAATATTATAAAGTAGGTGGACAAATGATAATAGCCGTTGACGGAACCAGTGGTTCAGGAAAATCATCTTTATGCAAAAAACTTGCAAAGCATTTAGGGTTTGCTTACCTTAATTCTGGTTCAATTTACAGGGCTTTTGCACTAAAATGTTTAGAGCAAAACATTTCTTCACCTAATAAAAAAAGTGTAACAAACATCATTTTAAACAACACCCAAATTAATATTGAAAATGTTGATGGCGAGGGCGTAATTGTTCTTGATGGCAAGGTTGTTACACAAGAACTTAGAACGCCTGAGGTTACTGCTGTTGTTTCAAAAATCTCCCCTATTAAACAATTAAGAGATTACGCCCAAAAACTTCAACATGACTTTGCAAAAAAGTGTAAAAATGTTGTTGTTGAAGGCAGAGATATTGGTAGTGTGGTTTTTCCTAACGCAGATTTAAAGATTTTTATAACTGCTCAAATTGACGAACGCGCAAGGCGCAGGCAAAAAGATTATTTAAAACTTGGTAAAAATTTAAGCATTGACCAAATTAAAGCCGAACTTGAAGAGCGTGACCGAGAAGATTCAACCCGAAAAATTTCTCCTCTTACCATACCAGATGGTGCATTAATATTTGACACTACTAATATAAACGAACAAGAATCAACAGCAGAACTTATCAGGCAGGTTGAACAACTAATTAAAAAGCACTCATAAAAAAGTGCTTTTTTATTGTTTTTTAAAAATTTCTTCTCAGATAAGGTTAAAACAAAAAGAACAAGATTTCTCTTGCTCTTAAAGTTAAATAAATTTATTTTGATTGTTTTTTCTTGTCTGCTTTAACTAATGCTTTCTTTTCGCCGTTATAGTATCCACAGTTAGGGCAAACAGCATGAGCAGATTTCTTTTCATGACAATTTGGACACTCAACAAGTGTTGGAGCGCTTGCCTTCCAATTAGCAACTCTGCTTCTTCCTTTGCTTTTTGAAACTTTACACTTAGGTACTGCCATTTCAATTTCCTCCTAATTAAATTTATCCATCAAACTTGCAAAGGGATTGTTCCCCCTAAGTTTTTTATCACAATTACACTTTTGCTCGTTTAGGTTAACGCCACAATATTGGCACACCCCCAAACAATCTTCTTTGCATAATGCTTGTGATGGTATATTGCTTGCAATAATTTGAGCAACTAAATCATCTAAATCAATTTTGTTGCCCGTGTAACTAAAATGTTCATCATCAGCATTGTTGTCAGTTAAAACTTCGTTAACTTCAACAAACAAGTTTTGTTCAAACTTTGCCCCGCACCTTGAACAAACAAATTGTGTTGGAACAATAACCGTGCCTTGAAGGTGCAACTGTTCATCAAGCCAGAAATAGCCTGAAAACTGCCCCGCCCCCACAAACTTATATGGATTATTGCCCACAAGGCTTTGCTGTGGCATAAACTCAAATGAAACCTTAAATTTTTCATTCGGGTTTGCCAAAACTTGCGTTAAATCAAACAAATTAGTTTGGTTATAGTTTGCGTGTTTCATTATATAATGCCTTTTTCAATTTGTCAATTATTTTTTATATTTTAACCATTCTTTGCGTTTTTCAAAACTTCAACGGTTTCTCTTGCAATCATGATTTCTTCATTTGTTGGAATAACATAGATTTTTGTTTTGCTTTCACTTGCCTCAATTTCAGCAAACTCGCCACGCTTAGCATTTTTGTTTTTCTCTTTATCAATAACAATGCCAAGGTTTTCAAGCCCTTCAATTACGCCTTCCCTGAATTCATATCCATTTTCGCCAACACCAGCAGTAAACGCAATGGCATCAACACCATTTAAAACTGCCATGTAACTGCCAATGTATTTTTTAACTCTATACATATACATTTTTAAAGCAAGTCTGCAATTTTCTGCCCTTTCGCTCTGCTCATTGCTAAAAGCAATTTTTTCAACATCTCGCATATCTTCACTAACGCCACTAACCCCCAAAAGCCCACACTTTTTGTTAAGCCAAGTTGTGGCTTCTTCGGTGCTTTTGCCTGTGTTTTTGCAGAAAGTGTCAACAACTGTTGGGTCAATGTCCCCTGACCTTGAACCCATCATCAACCCTTCAAGTGGGGTAAAACCCATTGAAGTGTCTTGGCACTTACCATCTTTAACTGCGCAAAGTGAAGAACCATTTCCAATGTGGCAGATAATAAATTTACCCTTTCTTCCAAACTTTTGCTCTAAAACCTGTGAAACATATTTATGTGAAGAGCCATGAAAACCATATTTTCTTACTCCCCATTCTTTATATGCTTTTTCATCAACAGCATATCTATAAGCATAATCTGGCATTGTGCTTGTGTGAAAAACAGTGTCAAACACAACCACTTGTGGAGTTTTTGGAAGCAATTTCAAACATGCCTCAATTCCCGCAATGTGAGCAGGTTGATGAAGCGGAGCAAGAGGTGTTAACCCCCTGATATCTTCAATAACTTTGCTGTCAACAATTGTGCTTTTTGTGAAAATTGCACCACCCTGCACAATTCTGTTTCCAACGGCATCAATTTCATTAAGGCTTGAAATAACGCCTGTTTTTTTGTCAACAAGTGCGTTTAAAACATGCTCCATTGCAACTGTGTGGTTTGGCAAATCAACATTTACCACCTTTTTGTTTCCCTTCCACTTATGTGTAAAAATGCCATCAATTCCAATTCTTTCACACAAGCCTTTTGCTAAAACTTCTTCATTTTCCATGTCTATCAGTTGATATTTAACTGATGAACTGCCTGAATTTACAACTAAAACTTTCATATCTAAATCATCTTCTCCTTACTAAAATACCCTAATAATATACCACACTAATTTTGTGATTGCAACACGGTAATTGCAATAACTCTAAACATTTCTTGTGAAGTTGCTCCCCTTGACACGTCGTTAACTGGTTTATTCAAACCCTGCAAAATTGGGCCAAATGCCTCAATATTTGCAATTCTTTGAACAAGTTTGTATGCAATGTTTGCACTTGCAAGGTCAGGAAACACCAACACATTTGCCCTGCCCTTTAAAACTGAATCTTTGCATTTAAGTTTAGAAACTTCTGGAACAATGGCAGCATCAGCCTGAACCTCTCCATCAATAACCAAATTCGGTTCAAGTTTTTTTGAAAGGCTTACTGCCTGTTTAATTTTGATTATATTTTCATCTTTTTGGTCTTGTGGGCTTTTTGTTGAATAACTTAAAAGTGCAACCTTTGGGTCAATGCCACAAAACACCTTTGCAGACCTTGCTGAATCAATTGCAATTGAGGCTAAATCTGCACTGTCTGGATAAGGAATAATTCCGCAATCGGCAAAAACTAACACCCCATTTTCACCATAAGGTGAACCATTTGGCATTTGCATTATCATTATGCTTGAAACTTTGCTGTTTTGGTTTTTGCTTTTTATTATTTGAAACGCAGGTTTAATAACATCAGCCGTGTGGGTAACAATTCCCGCAACCAATCCATCAGCCTCACCAAGTTCAACCATAACTGTGCCAAAAACTATTGGCAGTTTTACCTGTTCTTCTGCCTGTTGTAGAGTTAACCCTTTGTGCTTTCTAAGGTCATAAAGTCTTGAAGCATAGCGAACTAATTTTTCTTTACTTTTTTCAATTTCAACAACTTCAATTTTGTTTTTTATTTTTTCTGGAATCTGTTTTTTTATAACCCTTTCCCTTCCAATAAGCACCACTTTGCAAACATCACTTTCTGTTGCAAGAATTGCAGCATCAATTACTCTTTTTTCTTCACCCTCAGGCAACACAATAGTTTTGTTTGAGCCTTTTGCCCTTAAAATTAAATTGTCTAAAACTGATACATTTCCTTTCATTATAACCCCACTTGTTTTTTTATTATTAATTTGATAAAATACTTCAAACAAAGTATACAATTAATTATTTCTTAGTTCAAACATTTTAGGAGTTTTTATGAAATTTTGTGGAATAATTTGCGAGTTTAACCCGCTAACTAACGGGCATTTATACTTAATTGATGAAGCAAAAGAACTTACTGGTCTTAATGTTGTTGCCATTATGAGTGGAAATTTCACTCAGCGTGGTGAGCCTGCAATTCTTGATAAGTTCACTCGTGCCAAACTTTGCATTGACGCTGGGTGCAGTTTTTGTTTAGAACTGCCAACTGCCCACGCCATCAGCCCTGCTCAAAACTTCGCTTACGGGGCAATAAAATGCCTTGACTCATTAGGTTGCATATCTAAAATTGTTTTTGGAAGTGAATGCGGAGATATTTCAGTTTTAAAAGAAATTGCAACATTCTTAGCCACCCCACCAAAAAGTTTTAACGACACCATTAAAAATGAACTTAAACAAGGGGCAAATTATAACAATGCCCAAACAAAAGCCTTAAAGCAATTTTTGCCACATTTAAATATTGATTCAATTTTAAGTGGTCCTAACAACATTCTTGCTATTGAATACATAAAGGCAATTATTTTAGAAAAGTCAAACATTGAAGTTTTAACAATAAAAAGAACTGACAATGGATTTAACTGTGATGAGCAAAAAGGTAAATTTTTAGGGGCAAGCGCAATAAGAAATCTTGTGCAAAACGGCAGCATCAATGAAGTTAAAGAAGTTGTGCCAATAAAAACCTTTGAAGCATTAAAAACAAATCAACATTTTGACTATGATGCCTTTTATAAATATGTTTTGCTTACACTTAAACTTTCTTCAACAAAACACCTTAACACCCTTTTTGATTACAGCGAGGGCATTGAATTTTTAATTAAAAAATGCGCACAAAGTGCAACAAGCATTGAAGATTTCATAACTAGCGCCCAAACCAAGCGTTACAGAACGGCAAAACTTAAAAGGCTTGCCCTTTATTCTGTTTTAAATTTTACAAAAAAATTGCAAAAACAAATAACAAAAAGCCCCCCAACCATAAAATTATTATGCATGAAAAAAAATGAAAAAAACAACTTAAAATATCTTAATGGTGGCAAAGCACGCATTGTTGTTTCAAGCAAAGATTACAAAAAATTTGATTGTCCAAGTTTAGCCTTAGATTTACTTGCATCAAACATTTATAACAACTTTGCCAACATTCCCCACTTTAATGACCTTAAAATTGGAACCCTGTTTATTTAACCCATAATTCAAATCAATAGTTTAACATTTGTCGATTTAACTTAAACTTTAATATTTTAGCAAAAAATATCTAATTTTTAAAAGCAGTTATATATTATATATCAGTATTTTTCAAAATTTTTCAAAAACAATTTACATATCTTTACTTAACAAATTTTACAAGCAATTACCTAACAATGTCTCATTAATTTAAAATCTTGTTACAAAAAAGCCATAACACTATGGCTTTT
>CAJKVX010000029.1 GCA_905203455.1 uncultured Eubacteriales bacterium | reverse complement strand
ATATAAAAATCAATTAAATAAAGGCAGAAAAGTCTTTAATTTTAATAGAAATTGAAAAAAAACCGCATAATAGAATTATGAAGCGTTGGCAAGTGATATTATTTTTAATTTTAGGTGGTGTTTTGGTTGGCTTTGTTAATGGTTTTCTTGGTGCTGGAGGGGGAATTATTGTTGTTCCGCTTATAAGATATTTGCTTAAACTTGATGTTAAAGTTAGCCACGCAACAGCCATTTTTGTAATACTTCCTATATGTGTTGCGTCAGGCATAGTATACATAATTAAGGGGTTTTTTGATTTTAGCGTTGCACTGCCGGTGCTTATTGGCTCACTGGTTGGGGCGGTTGCTGGTTGTTTTTTGCTTTCAAAGTTAAAAAACAATGTGATAGTTTATATTTTCAGTGTTATTATGATTGTTGCGGGGGTTAAACTGATTTTTTAATGGATTTTTTATGGTTTAGTTTAATAGGAATTTTAAGCGGCGTGTTTGCAGGAATGGGAATGGGTGGCGGAACTTTTTTAATTCCGCTTTTAACAATTTTAATGGGGGTTAGCCAGCAAGTTGCACAAGGCGTTAATCTTGTTGTGTTTATTCCTTTGGCAATTATGGTTTTAATTATTTATCATAAAAAGAAACTTTTAAACATTAAAAACATATGGTGGTTGCTTGTGCCAGCAGTAATTGTTAGCGGGGCGGGGTCTTTGCTTGCAATTAAAATTCAAGGCAAAATTTTGCAGATTATTTTTGGGGTTTTTTTGGTTGGTGTTGGGCTTTTTATGGGCATATCTACCATTATTGGGCAAGTGAAAGCAAAAAAACAAAAAGGGTAAATTTAAATTACCCCCACAAACAGTTGCCACAATTAATTTATTTTGTTAAAATAAACCTATATTAAGAGTGGGGGAATGCGTAGTGGCTTTAGCGAGTTTTCGCGGGGTTTTTATAGCAGGTTGCAGAGATGCAATAAAAAAAGCAGAAATCGTGGAGTTGAAAAATTCTACGAATTTTTGCGTGCCAACAAAACTTGGGAAAGGCAGTGAAAGCAAGGTTTTGGTTGAAGTTGGCAACCTTGTGAAAGCGGGAAGTGTTTTAGCCTCGCCAAGTGATAAAACATCTGCTTTTATATATAGCCCAGTTAGCGGAAGTGTTGTAAGCATTGCTGATGGCATTAACGCTTTTGGCGACAGGTGCAAAATTATTGAAATTGAGCCTGCCGTTGTTGACATTAAATTGCTTTTTAAACCGCTTACTGATTTTTCTTCACCTAACCTTTTTGGAAGGCTAATTGAAAGTGGCTCTTGCGACACATGGCAAGATAGGTTTCCAAGTTATGTTAAATATTCAAGAGAAAACTCTAAAAACATAAAAACATTAATTATTAAACTTTATGACAGTGATGGGTTTATTTACAGCAATGCCACCATTGCAAAGCAGTTTGCAAAAGAAGTGGCATTGGGGGCTGCGTTGTTTTACAAAGTTTCAGGGGCCATAAAGTTAACTTTTGTTTGTTTTGATGAGTTTGAAGAGATATCTAAAAAAATAAAAACTCATTTGGCTGGGCAAGGCATTGCTGAAAATAACATCAGTTTTATAAAAGCGCAAAAAAATTATCCAAGTGATTATGACAATCTGCTTGCCAAATTTGCAACAGGCAAAACTATAAAAATTTCATCAAGAGTTGAAGATGAAGGTATTGCGATTGAAAATGCACAGACTTGTTTGAATTTTTACAATGCTGTTTATTTGAATGAACCAACAACAAAAGCGGTGTATACTATTTCAGGAACAAATGTTGCAAAACCTGCAATTTGCGTTGTTAAAAACGGAAATTCTGCACAAGATTTAATAAAGGCCTTTAAAATTGCAGAAAATTTCAAACTTGAAAGTTTTGTTGTGGGCGGTGCAATGTGTGGCATTGCCCAAAGCGAACTAACGGTTGGTTTGCCTTTAAGTGCAACAAGTTTGCACAGTTTTAAAAATGTTGATAACAATGAAATTGACTGCATTAATTGTGGCAGGTGCAACAAAGTTTGCCCAACAAGGCTTGCACCAGTTCTGTTAGACCAATATGCACTTTTAAAAGATTTTGGCAGAGCAAAAAGGTATGGGGCAGAGGCTTGCATAAATTGTGGGGCGTGCTCTTATGTTTGTCCCGCTAAAAGATTTCTTGCACAGCGAATTAGTGATGCAAAAACTGCAATAAGTGAAGGGAGGACAATGTAATGGAATTGTTAAAAGTTGCCCCTTCGCCTCACATTAAAAGCAGAACAAGTGCAAGCATGCTTTTGCAACACATGGTTGTTGTTTTGTTTGTTATTTTGGTGGTTTCAAGCATTCTTCTTGGGTTAAAGGTGGTTTTATTAACACTTATAAGCCTTGCAAGTGCATTTTTGTTTGAACTGCTTTATAACTATCTTGTTTATGAAAAGTTGCAGGTTGATGATTGGTCTTGCGTGGTAACGGCGTTGATGTATTCTTGCATTAGCGGAATTAACACTCCGCTTTATGTTCCAATAATTGCAATGTTTTTTGCCATTGTTGTTGTTAAAATGATGTTTGGTGGGTTTGCTGATAACATGTTTAACCCTGCTGCAAGTGGGGCGGTTATTACCATTGCGCTTTTTAGTTCAACTTTTACTAATTGGATAGGTTCGCGGGGAAGCACTGATTTTGCCCTGAGTCCAATTGAGGCAATTGCAAGTGGGAATTTTGCGGGGTTTAATGTTGTTGACTTTTTAATTGGAGATGTTACTGCAAGCATTGGTTGCGTTTGTGCCATTGCGGTGTTAGTTGGAGCGGTATATTTGCTTGCATTTAGAGTTATTGATTACAAAATGCCTTTGGTTGCAATAGGCGGATATTTGGTGTTTGCACTAATTTTAAATGGCTTTAATTTTGATTGTGTGTTGCCTTATCTTTTTAGTGGAATGTTTTTGTTTGCAAGTTTTTATATGCTTTCTGATTACACAACAAGCCCTAACACAACTTTGGGGCAGATTATTTATGCCTTGATTTTTGGGGTACTTTCGGCTGTGTTTATTAAAATTAATTTGTGTGGAGAAATGGGGGTTTTGGTTGCTCTTATTATCGCAAATTGCTTTACCCCGTTGTTTGACAGAATTATCAGGCCACGCTATTTTGGGGAGGGCAAGTAATGACAAAAGATGCTATTAACCCAATTTTTATCATAACGCTTGCAATAATTCCATTGCTTAGCGTTGCAAGCACCTTAAACGAAGTGGTGTTTTTAGGGCTTATTGTGGGGCTAACATATATTATTGCAATTTCAATTGTGTCAGCACTTGAAAGTTTGGTTGACAGAAATTTAAGGTTTTTTGTTTTTATTTTAATTGCCTGTGCAATTATAACGGTGTTAAATTACATTTATTCAACTTTTCCTAACTCGCTTTACACTGATGCTGGCTCAAAAATTAATTATTGTTTAATTTCAGCAAGCATTTTAAGTTTGCAGATTATTTACTATAACTCTAAAAAAGAATTAACTCATTATTTTTATAAATTGCTTGTGCAAGTTCCAAGTTTTTTGGGAATGTATTTTGTGTTTGGCTTTTTAAGAGAGATTATTGCTTACGGCTCAATTTGGAATGCCAATTTAGGGTTTGGTGGGCTTGATTTCTTTAAATCTACCCCTGGGGCAATGCTTTTGCTTGCGTTCATGTGTGCCTTTGTTAATGCTTATTGGCTTAACATAAGCAGAAAAAGGCAACAGTATGTCCTGCTTGTTGAAAAATATAAAATGAAAATCAATATGTCAAGAAACCAAGCAAGAATTGATAAGGTTAACCAAAGTGAAGTTGACAACTTTGGAGTAAGCGAACTTATTGATGATGATTTTGTTCCTTTGCAAAACAAACCTGAAAAAACACAAAAAGATGATAAAGGAAGTGGAAGCAGTGAGTAATATTTTATACATTTTCATAACATCAATGTTCACATCAAATGTGTGTGTTGGCACTGGCTTTGCTGTGCCTAGCCTTTTGGCTTACAAAAGAAGTTTTGCTTACACCGCCATTTTAAGTGCTGTTTTTGCTTTCAATTTAATTTTAAGTGGAGTTGCTTACTTCTTGATTTATAACTATGTTTTGCTTACAACTGCAACTGAGTTTTTATCCCTTTTTATTATGGTGTTGTTTGCTGGAATTTTCAGTTTTGTGGCATACTTTTTCATAAAAGCGGTTAACAAGCAAGCATTTTATGTTTATGAAAAAAGTTACACATTTTTGCTGATGATGGTGTCAGTTTTAGGAATTTTGATTTCAACAACTGCTAACCAAACTTTTTCAAACTACTTTTTCACTTTGCTGTTTTCAGCAATTGGGTTTTTGTTTATAAACTTCTTTATTTATGGGGCGTATTTTAAAATTAACGGCACTTATGCTCCAAAATATTTAAAGGGGTTGCCACTGATGCTTATTACCCTTAGTGTTATTGGCGTTGCTTTTAGCATTTTTGGGTTGTTACTATAAGGAGAAAATGATGGAGATTTGGAAGATAATTGTTGTTTCAATTTCTGTGGCTGTTGCGATTTTTTTAACCGTTCTTGTTATTTCAATAATTATTAAAAAAAGAAAGCCAAGCAACAGTGCGGTTGACCTTGTTACAAAACTGCTGCCTAATGTTAACTGCGGGGCGTGTGGCAGGGAATATTGTAAATGGCTTGCGCAAGACATTGTTGAAGGAAAAGCAAAGGCTGAAGATTGCCCGCTTGTGTCTTTTGAAAACAGGGCAAAGATTGACAGCACTTTTAGGGGAGATGCCCTTGCAAATGTTAAACAGGTTGCATTAGTTAGGTGTAAGGGGGGGATTGATTGCCCTGATAAGTTTAAATATGACGGGTGCAATTCTTGTTACAGCCAAAACAAACTTCACAGCGGGCCAAAAACTTGTGAATATGCTTGCCTTGGTTGCGGAGATTGTGTTAAGGCTTGCCCGTTTAGTGCAATTAAAATTACAGATAAGGGCGTTGCCTTTGTTGACCCAGAGTTATGTGTTGGGTGTGGAAACTGCGTGCTTTCATGCCCTAATGATTTAATAACATTAATTCCGTATACTCAAAGGGTGGTTGTTGTGTGCAACAACAAAAACACACAGCCTGGTGAAAATTTTGATTGCAAGGTGGGGTGTGTTCACTGTGGGCATTGTGTTGAAATTTGCCCAACTGGGGCAATAAGCATGGTTGATGGAGTGCCTGTTATTGATGAAGACAAGTGCATTCATTGTTACAAGTGTGTAAGGGTTTGCCCAAATCACTGCATATCAAGATTATAATTTAAAAATTTGATGAAAATAAATCTATACAAAATTTTTTTGTTGTGATATACTTAGTTTAACAAATGCGAAAGGAGATGGAAAGTTGGAAAAAATAGCCGTTGTTTTAGTTGAAAATTTCAGTGCAAAACTTGTTATTGCATCGGTTGTGGATAATAATTATTTTGTGTTTAGCGACATGGAAAGTGAGGTTGTAAACCTTGACCTTGTTCCTGATGCAGATATGTTTTTGAAGAAAAATCAAATTGATGGGGCAATTAAAGTTTTAAAAAATTTCCGCAAAATTTGTGAAATGCACCAAGTAAATAGCGTTCAAGCACAAGCAATTTTTGCGAATAATAAAAAGCCTAAAAATGTTTATAGTTTTTTTGAAGAAGTTTTTAACACTTGTGGGTTCAGGTTTTCAATTCTTAGTGAAGAAGAGCAGAACTCTTGCATTTACAGTGGAATTATCAATTCATTTGATATCCCTAAGGGTGTTATTTGCCACATCACAACACAAAGTATTCATGTGATTTTTTATAACAGAAGAATGATAATTAACCAGGCTACATTGCCATTTGGTTCGCTTACTCTTGCTGAAATGTTCCCGCTTGATGGTGGAAACAAACAGGGTAATCTTGAAAACATGGCAGATTTTGTTAATAAAAAATTAGATGAAATTGATTTTTTAAAGGAAATTGAAGAAGAGTATACCCTGGTTGGAAGTGGAGATTATTATCGTGACCTTTCAAAAATGGTTAAAAAACTTAGGAAATATCCGCTTGACATTGAAAATAACTATGTTATGGAAATTGCAGATTGCAAAAAGGTGTTAGACCAAATTTGCTCAATTGATATTGACAAAACCAAAAAAATTAAAGGTGTTAGTGAAGCAAGAGCAGATGTGTTTGTTGCTGCAATAATTATCAATCTTTGTGTTGCTCAAAAACTTAACAGAGAGAATTTGGTTGTTAGCATTAAGGGAATTATTGAAGGTGTGCTTTACACTCATGTTATTGAATCAACTCAAGAAAAACCAATAAGTGATGTTTTAGGGTTCAGCATGACTGGGCAAGTTATGTATTATGATGAAGAAAATCTTAAACATAATGAGCAGGTTTATAACCTTTCAATGCTTTTATTTAAACAGTTAAGGGTTTTGCACAAACTTCCAAGAAACTACACAAAAATTTTAAGGCTTGCTTCATTTATGCATGACTGTGGGGCAAGAATTAACTACTCTAACCATGCAAAAAATGGCTTTAATGTTATAATGGGGTCAGACATTTGTGGGGCAACTCACAGAGAATTGTTGCTTGCGGGCTTTGCTGTTTCACTTCATTGTGGCGGAGACATTGCCATGAGTGAATTTATTAAATATAAAGACCTTATCAGCGAAGAAGACATTGGTGCTGTTAAAAAACTTGGAATAATTATCAGGCTTGCTGAGGCGTTTGACAGAACTAAAAACAGCGTTATTGTTGACATAAACTGTGATATTTTAGGCGATTCAGTTATAATGAAAACCATTGCTGTTGGAGACAACAGTTACGAAATTGAAAAGGCGGGCGAGTGTGCCAAAGACTTTGAAAAGAATTTTGGCAAAAAAATTGAGATTTTATAGGGGGCTTTTAGCCTTCTTTTTTTGCAATTATTGTTAAAACATAAGCGTCAAATTGTTTGATTTATTGCTAGCAGTGGGTTATAATTACAAAAAAAGTAAAATTTTGAAAATTTTGAAAAATATGGAAATTTGATTGATAAAAATATAGAAGTTTTTCAAAAGATTTTAGTCGGCTTCATTTGTTACGCTTAACATTAAATTTTTTAAATTGAGGTTATAATAAATTGGATAGAATTTACAACAAATTAGTAAGAGATAAAATACCAGATATTATTAAATCAAATGGTGAAACGCCAATAGTTAAAACATTAAATGTGCAGGAATATAAAAGAGAACTTGAAAAGAAACTGGAAGAAGAATGCAGGGAAGTTATTGAAGCAAGTGGTGGTGAGAGAGTTGAAGAACTTGCTGATGTTTTGGAAATTTTAAAGGCATTAGCATTGTTAGAAAATTCAAATTTAGATGAAATAGTAACCGTGGCAGATAAAAAGAATTCAAAGCGTGGTGCTTTTGAAAAAAGAATTTTTCTTGAAAGAGTAGTGCCAAATCAAAGGTAGGCTGAATTTATATATTCCCGAATTGCTGATTAGAATTATTTTTGCAAGTCAAATAAATATTTGCATTGATACTTTATTCTGTTGTATAATTTTTAGGATAAGAAGGGGATTTATTCATGGGAACAATTATGCTTGCAATTAAACTGGGGTCAAGCACCACAACAATTTATAAAGAGAATGATGGCTTTTTGCTTAAAGAGCCAAGTTTGGTTGCCATTACGGGGTCAGTTAAAGGCAAAGAGGTTTGTGCTGTTGGGTTTGAGGCTAAAAGGCTTCAAGGAAGAACAGGTTCTGACGGGCTTACAAGTGTGATTGCTCCAATTTATGAGGGTGTTATTACTGACACAGCACTTGCAAGCGATATGCTTAGCGCATTTATTGCAAAAGTTTGCCCTAAAAAATTGTTTAAGCCTAATTTAAGGGCTTTGGTTTGCGTGCCACTGGGAATAACACTTTCTGAAAAAATTGCCTTTGAAAAAACTTGTTACCAAGCGGGAATTAGTGATGTTATTTTGGTGCCATCAATTATCTGTTCTGCAATTGGAATGGGAATTGATATAAGTTCTGCCACCGCTAACATGATTGTTGGGATTGGTGGCGGGTGCACGGATATTGCCGTTATTGGTCAGAATATGTTAATTAATGGTGTTAATGTTGGCATGGGCGGAAGTAATATTGACAAAGCCATTGAACAGCAAATTCTTGCAAAGTTCAATGTTATTATTGGGGATAACACTGCTGAAAGAATTAAAAAGGAAATTGGCAGTCTTTACATTAATGATAAAAATGAAATTGAAATTACAGGGCAAGACGCCACAACAAAAGAAAGCAAGAACTTGGTGGTTTCTGCAATGGATATTTACCCAGCAGTTGAACATTATTATTCAAAAATTGCCGAATCTATTTCAAGCGTGCTTTCAATTTGCCCACCAGATGTTGTTGCAGACATCACAAAAAAGGGCATAACCTTTGTTGGTGGGGACAGCAAAATTATTGGTCTTGAAAAATATTTTAAAACAAAACTTGGAATAAGTGTTAACAGCAGTGATGATGCTGACGACCTTGATGTTATGGGGGCGGCTGAACTTCTTGAAAACAATGAACTTTTAAAAAAGGTTTTAGTTAACATTTAAAAATTACATATTGTAGACATAATTAGCCATTATGTCTTTTTTTTTGCCTTTGAAGTTTTATGGTTATTTATTAAAATACAATAAAGGAGAATTTATGGGAAGAAAAATAGTAATAACAAGTGGAAAAGGCGGTGTTGGAAAAACAACAATTACTGCTGGGCTTGGGGCTGCACTTAGTGAACTTGGCTCAAGCGTTTGCATGGTTGACTTAGATTTTGGGCTTAACAATCTTGACCTTGTTTTAAACCTTGAAGATAAGGTCGTTTACGATTTATCTGACTGCATAAGTGGAAAGTGCAGGTTAAAGCAAGCGTTAATTCCTGAGAAACAAAAAGACAACTTGTTTTATTTGCCGTCTGGTAAAATTTCGTCAGCTCAAAATATTGATGAAAGCAAAGTTGCCGGTGTTATTAACAAACTTAGTCAGGTTTTTGACTATTGTTTAATTGACAGCCCCGCTGGCATTGGGAATGGTTTTTTGCTTGCGAGTGGCGTTGCAGATGAATTTATTTTAGTGGCAACTCCTAATATTTCAAGCCTTAGAGATGCAAGCAAAATAAAAAACCTTATTGTAAGTTCAAAAAGTGCCAATATTGGTTTGGTGGTTAACAGAATTAGGGGAGATTTGGTGATGTCAAAAAAGATGATTGATGAAGACCAAATGGCAAAAGCGCTTGATGTTAAACTTTTGGGGGTTATTCCTGAAAGTGATGATATTTTTGTTATGAACAACTTGAAATCTGTTTATGAATGCGGAGCGGCAGTAAAGGGTGCGTTTGATGTTTTAGCCAAAAATGTTAACTTTAACAAAAAAGTTAAGTTTGATTATCTTTCAAAATATAAGGGCATTGTTGGGGCAATAATGTGCAAATTAAAAAAGAATGCTTAAAGGGGGAAGTTTTATGATAATTTCAAACAGAATAGAAGAAAGGTTAAATTCAGTTTTAATTATAGATAAACTTAATAACCCTAACAGGTTTTCAAAAATGCTTAGTGCTGAAATTGAAAATTTGCTTGGAGATTTTATGGTAATATCTGGCAAACCTGTTGTTGATGTTTTAGTGACTAATGATGGGAAATATAAAATTCAAATTCAAGCACTAGCAAGTGAACTTAAATCAATAAATTAAGTAATAAAAAATAAAACTGTGGCATAGCATTTAATATGTATAACAACATTGAAAACATTGAATGCACAGTTAAATTACAGTCAGGCAAAACTGATGGCAACCCATCAGACCTTGACAAGCATGACGCAAACTCTTACCCAAACAGTGAGAAGAATGGAAAAATTGTTAACATTAAAACCAAAAAAAGTAATGTGTTTTCCAGAAAAAAGCAAATGGTGTTTGGGTGTTTTTTGGTGTGTTTAATTTTTGTCAATTTGTGTGGGGTTTGTTTAGGGGCAACAACCGTTAGTGATTATGTTAAAAGAATTGTTGCAAGTTGGGCACCAAACAGTGATATTGGCAAAATAAAATTTGTTTCCACTGATGGTTATGATGATTTTATGGAGGTTATTAGCATGGGAGTTTTTGACTTCACATTACCTTTTAAAGCGGGCTATGCAACACAAAATGATGAAGGCAGAATTTTTATAAACGGCAACGGCGAAATAATGGTTGTTAGTTGTTATGACTGCACGGTTAGTGACATTGAAGTTTCAGAAGGCAAGAAAAATGTTACTTTTGATTTAGGGTATAACATTAAGGTGGTATACATTGGGCTTGATAACATTGGAGTTGAAGTTGGCAATAAACTAAGCAAAGGTGAAAGTGTTGGAACAAGCAAGTCAAGCATGATTGAAATTCAAGTGTTATACAAAAACAAAGTGTTTGACAAACTTAAAGTAAATGATGGTAAAATTTCATTAATGTAAGGCGAAAATAGATGTTATGTAGAAATGGTTTAGAGCAAATTAAAAGGCAAAATATAAAATTTTCAAGAAAAGAGCAAAGGAAAGAAAAACTGCAAGATTTAATTTCAAAAAATAAAATTTTGCGGTTTTTTGCTTTAAGTGTGAAAAAATTGCAGAAAATGCGGTTTGTTGTTCACCCTTTGTTTATAATTGTTGGGGTGCTTATGGCTTTTCTTGGGCAAGGGTTTATGTTTTGTGCCTATACTTTGTGTGTGCTAATTCATGAACTTGGGCACATGCTAATTGCACGAAAGTTAGGATATTTTTGTGCACGAATTAAACTTATGCCTTTTGGGGCTGTGCTTGAAGCCGAAAGTGATGAGTTTTGCCCCAAAGATGAAATTTTAATTGCGGTTACTGGGCCACTGGTTAATCTTGTTGTGGCACTTATTATTGTTTGTTTGTGGTGGGTTTATCCAAATTGTTATTACATTACTTGTGATTTTGCTATTGCAAACTTGGTTTGTGGCGCGTTTAATTTGGTGCCAATTTTTCCGCTTGATGGTGGCAGGGTTGTTCTTGCATTAATAAGCAAAAATTTTGACAGAAAATTGAGCGTTAAAATTGTTAAAATAATAACCATAATTTTTGCCATTGTTATGTTTGTTGTGTTCTGCATTTCACTAGTTGTTTATCCTAATTTTTCAATTGGTGTGATGAGTGTTACACTATTGTTTAGTGCTTTTAGCGAAGACAAAAACACTGCATATAAAAAATTAATTTCTCTTAGCATTAAGCGAAAAAAACTTAACCATGGTTTACAGGTTAAAGAAATTTGTGTTAGCATGAATCTTACTTTGCAAACAGTTTTTAAAAAATTGAGTTTTAACCATTACAACTTTATTTATATTCTTGATGACAATTTTAAAATTTTAGGTAAAATAAGCGAAAGTGATTTAAATCAAATGATTGAGTGTTTTGGCCATGACGAAAAAATTTATAGGGCAATTAAAATGTTTAAATAAATGAAAAAGAATGCTGA
>CAJKVX010000028.1 GCA_905203455.1 uncultured Eubacteriales bacterium | reverse complement strand
GATAAAAAACTCTAAGATGTTATGCGTTTTTATGCGAAAATAAAGGTTTTCTTGCAAAAATTTTAACCAAATTCGTGACAAATTCGTAGACAGTGCCAATTTTTTAGTGTTTTTAAAAACAAATAACCAATTTTAATTTAAAAAATTTGAACCCACAAGTTAAGATTTAAGTCTTGATTTGTGGGTTATTTTTTTGTCATAAATAAGAACCTGCGTTGCAAAACCTTGCGCAAACTAAAAAAATCTAGCGAAGTCAAAAATCGCTAGATGTCCCTAAAATAAAGGAATTTATGGTGCACCACGAGGGACTCTAACCCCCAACACCTGGTTCCGAAGACCAGTGCTCTATACAGTTGAGCTAGTGGTGCAAGTATTAATTCATTACTAACTAATGAGTAAGTTAAGTTTACCATATTTTTTTACTAAGTGCAACTGGTGGGTAATTTTTTTATGTTTTGCTTTAAGACCGCACACTAAAAACTTTTGTTGGTTAAAATAAGGCAAAATTGGGTGTTTTGCAGGGATTTTTATGAAAAACGGAACTTTGTGGGATAAAAAATTTTAAATAAATTTTATGAAAGGGTGCGAAAATTGTAAAATCTTTTAGCCGTTAATTTTAAAAGCATTTTTAATTTGTTTGCTGTGACTTTTTAGGTTGTGATATAATTGTTTTATGGAAAATTTGCAGACTTATAACACCTATAAAGAAAACTCTGATAACGATGAAGAAATTTTAGAAAACCCATTTCTTCACGGCAAAACCTTTAAATTTATTTTAATGCTTATGGCTGTTTTTGGGGGCTGTTTCATTCTTTTTGTTTGTGTTTTTCAAGTAGCATTCAGACCTATCACTGTTGCAGGGTATAGCATGCAACCAACAATTAACCTTAATGCTGGTGGCGAAAACGGAACCTACAACACTGACACCGTTTATTTTCAGCCTGCAAGCCTAAGTGAGATTACTTATGGAGACATTATTATTATAAATTCAAGTTACTCAACAGAGGGGCACTCAATTATAAAAAGAGTTATTGCAACCCCAGGGCAAACCATAACTTTTACACCTTATGGCGACCCTGTTATTAAAGACGGCGGAAAGATTTACATTCATTACAATGTTTCTGTTGATGGTGTTTTACTAAACGAAGATTACATTAAAGAAGAAATGGAACTTTTGCTTGGTTCTTACACTGACATTGAGGTCTATAATTTTTATAACGAATTATCTAAAAGGTTGACAATGGGTCAAAGTTTTTCTTATACTCTTGGTAATGATGAATTTTTTGTTATGGGAGATAACCGTAACAACTCAACTGATAGCAGATATTTTGGTCCTGTTATTTATTCAAATATAATTGGCAAGGTTAAAATTCATGTTCCGTATGGGAAAAACCTTGTGCAAGTTATATGGGATATGATTTTTTAATGGTTAAGGAGAAAGTTTTATGAAAATTATGATTACAACAGATAGCTCTTGTGATTTACCTGAACAGACATTAAAAGAAAGAAATATTAAAAAAATTGCCATTAATGTTTGCCTTGGAGATAAGGAATATCTTGATGGCATTAACATCACCCCGCAAGACATTTTTGATTATGTTAAGCAATACAAAAAATTGCCTAAAACCTCTGCCCTTTCAGAAGAGCAATTTGCAAAGTTTTTTAAAGAGTGCCTTCGTGAATGTGACGAGGTTATTCACATTGGGCTTTCAAGCAAACTTTCAACACAATATACTCAAAGTTTGCATGCGGCTGCCTCTTTTAACGGCAAGGTTCATGTGATTGATGGCAAAAACCTTTCAACAGGCACAGGGCTTTTGGTGCTTGCAGCAAGCGACCTTGCAAACCAGGGTAAACCAAGCAAGGAAATTGTTGAAACAATTTCAGCAAGAGTTCCTTTTGTTCAAGCAAGTTTTATAATTCAAGACACAGAATATCTTTACCGTGGTGGAAGATGCTCAGGCATTGCAATGATTGGGGCTAATCTTCTTAAAATTAAACCAAGAATTCAAGTTGTTGATGGCACCATGATTCCTTACGGCAAGCCAAGGGGCAAAATGGTTGCAGTTTTAAAGGAATATGTTGACAATGTTTTAAACGAATTTAACACTCCTGACACAACAAGAGCATTTGTTACCCACTCTTCAATTGAGCCTGAAATTGCAAAAGAAATTTGCGAATATGTTAAATCTAAAAACATTTTCAAAGAGGTTATTGAAACAGTTGCTGGTGCAACAATTACAAGCCATTGTGGCAAAGGAACATTAGGATTACTTTACATTAATGATGGAAACAAGCAAGACTAACACAGGCGTATTTTTAAAAAAAGGTGCATTATTAGTTTGCACCTTCGTTTTTCTTTTTGTGTTTTTGTTTTTTGCGGCTTGCAAGCCTGAAAATAAACTTGACATGGATTATTACACCCTTGCTAACTCTTCTTACACCCTGGCCTCAGCATCAACGCAAAGTGTAACTACTCCTTCAACCGATTTCGTGCGAGATACTAAGATTTACAGGCAATATTTAACTATAACCATTAACCTTTCAAGTGAATGGCTTTATTTACTTAAAGCAAAAAAATTCACTTTTTGCCTTGAAACAAACAAAGATGCCAGTTTGCAGTTTGATATCACAATTACCAACTTAAAACAAGGTGAATTAAACGGCACCCTTGGGGTAAAATCAACAACATATACCCTTGTTTGTGACCAAAAGGCAGGAACATCAAAAACCTATTCAATGGAAATTGATGACATTTTTGAACAATCTGCTGCAAACACAACAGTTATATTCACCCTAACTAATTATGAACTTTTCACAACAAACCAACAACTTAATGACTTTGCATATTCTTTAAGCGAGTTTTGCATTTATGGCGTGCACGCATATTCAAACTTTGCTTAAAATTACATTAAAAATGCAAAAACTTTAAAATTTTAATTAAAAACACATAAAAATCATTAAAATTTGCCACTTTTAACAGTTTTATAAAACTTACTCAGTTACAACAAAAGCAAAACAGAAAAGGAAAATTTATGTTAACATTTTACTATGGAACAATGAACTCATCAAAGTCTGCACAGGCATTAATGCTTAGGTTTAACTACCTTCAAAAGGGCCTAAATGTGCTTTTAATTAAACCTGCTATTGACACAAGGTTTGCCGAGGGCAAAACTAAAATTGTGTCACGGATTGGGCTAAGTGCTGATTGTGTGGTTTTCAGCCAAACTGCTGACCTTGAAAAATTGTTTAATAAATATGAGCATATTGAAAAGTTTGATGTTTTAATTATTGATGAATGTCAGTTCTGCACAAAAATTCAAATTGAGCAACTAAAAAATTTAAGCAAAAACTTAACAATTCTTTGTTTTGGGTTGCTTATTAATTTTAAAAGTGAACTTTTTGAAGCAAGCAAAAGGCTGGTTGAACTTGCAGATGAACTTATTGAAATTAAATCTGTTTGCAAATGCGGAAACAAAGCAACAATTAACGCCAGAATTGTAAACGGAGAAATTGTTACCATCGGTGAAGAATTTCAAATTGGTGCCGAAGAAAGTTACGAAACCATGTGTTACTGGTGCTATAAAAAACGCCTTGAAGAACAAAATGCAAATCCGTAGTAAAAACAAAACACAAATCCAAGTTTTGGATTTGTATTTTTTATAAGATTAATAATTCAATCTATGTTTTACAAAACATTTTTCACAAATAAACAAAATGAAATTATGCAAGCAATATAGTGTTATCTTTTAACACAAATAAATTTTATGAAGCCTTAGCCATTTTTTACAACACTTTTTTTCCCCCATGATTTTTACTAGCAAAACAAGCAATAAAAATAGTAAAAATTTTATAAATCAACTTGCAGTTTGTTAAACCGCCCCCTACTCTTCAACCTTAACATAGTTATAAAATGCAACATTACCTTCAGATTCAATAACAACTTTTAGTGCATTTTGGGTTTTTAAAGCAAGGTCTTCCTTCCTTTCTTTTGCATTTAAACTTAAATCAGGGTAAATTGGTTTACAAATTGTAATGTTAACCTTTGGTTTTTTTGCAAATTTGTTTTTCCCTTTTGCGTATCTATATGTTACCGCAAAAGGCACAACTGGAACATTAGACCTGACTGCATAATGAAAACTTGCAGAAGGCATTGGTCTTAACTTTGTGTAATAAGGCCAAATTGTTGCCTCAGGAAAAATGGTTACAGTGTTGCCCTTTTTCAAAAGTTTATCAACAGAATTAGCAAGGTTTAAAAGCCCCCTGTTATCATCTGGCAAAGGCAATGCCCCAAGAGCCGTTGTGAAATATTTCCCTAAAACAACCTGCACAGCATCTTTATTGCAAATTATGAAATTCCGCTTGGGTCTTGCAACCATAACTGAGGCAAAGCAACCATCCATTGAATTTGAATGATTACCTATTAGCACTGCCCCACGAACACCTTTCATGTTCTTTTTGCCATAAACCTTAACACCATATTTAACTTTAAGCATTATCCACAAAATTGGCATTGCAAAAAAATAATAAACAAAATTAAACCACCACCTAACAAGAAAGCATTTTGGAATATACTGATAGTCATTAGGTATTGGTTTTTCTTTAAAAACAATGGCGTTGACAAAATGATTGTCTGTGAAATTTTTGTAATATTTTACTTTTCCATATTTATTTTTCTTCATAGTAACCTTAGGCAATTATATCTTGCTTTTGCTCGTTTAAAAGTTTTTTATCAATAATTGCTTGTTCAAACATTTTAAGCATATCATCAATTGAATTTTCAATGTTGAATCTTTTTGCATAAACTTTATATTTTTCACTAAGTTCAAACTTTTCTTGCGGGTGCTCAATGAAATAATCAATTTTTTGTGCTAAATTTTTGGCATTGCCTGCTTTAAACAAGCACCTGTCATCAAGAGCAAAAAACCTTGTTGCACTTTTTTTGCTGTTGCTGATAACTGGCACAAGCCCACAAGTTAAAGCCTCAATGCAAGAGATTGCTTCAATTTCAACATCACTTGGGTGACAATAAAGGTCACAAAAATTAATAATTTTGGCAAGGTCTTCTTTTGAATAAAAATTAATTATTGGTTGGTTTTTAAGTTTTTTGCCCATTTTTGTTAATTTCTCTTGCAAAGGGCCCCTTCCAGCAAAAATAAGTTGAATTTTATCAGCATATTTGCTGTGTTTCATTGCCTTTATTAACAAGTCATGCCGTTTTTCTCTGCTTAACCTTCCAACAAAAAGAACACAAAACTTATCTTCAAGTTCTTGTGGTTTATTTGTTTTTTCAGGTCTGTAAGTTGGAATAACTCCATTTGAAATAGCAAACTTTTTTGCTTTGTAATTATGTTTGTCAAGTTCGTTTGCAATAAATTCAGTTGGACAATGAATGTAATCAGCGTGTTTATAAAATTTCTGTTTAAAATAATAATAGATAAGCCTGTTAAACAATGCTGAATTTTTAAGCCCCAAATGGCTTGAAAAGTTTTCAGGCTGGCAATGAAAAGCCGTTGTGAACGGAATGTTAAGTTCATTACAAATTTTAATTGCAGCCTTGCCCATTTTAAATGGCAGTTCAATGTGAACAATGTCACTGCCAATAATAGCCTGTTTAATAACATCAACCTCTGGCTTGCCAAGTTCTACCCCATTTTTTGCGATATATGGGTTAAAAATTCCAAAATCTCGCTTACCAACAGTAAAATACTGTGGGTTTTTTGATTGTTTATCTAAAAGCGGAGAAACAACTTTAACAGTGTGCCCTCTGCTGATTAATCCTTCAATTAGTCTTTTAATTGTTATGGTTGTTCCATTGTTTTCTTCACCAAAAACATCTGCAACAATAGTTATTATCATCTGCATTTTCTCCTTTATTTGACTAATTATAGCACACGCCTAATTTATAGTCTATTGATTTTTATAAAATTATAACCTTTCGAAACATTTTTTAACCTTAAAAAACATAAGTTTCATATTTTATTCGTGACATGAATAAGCATTATAAACGAGGAAATTTATGTTAACTTATAACCACATTTTAAATGATAAACTAATACAAAAAATTTATAACAATATTGATAAAAATGAGCCCGCTCCGTGGGCCACACATGGTTTGGGGCACATTAATAATGTTTTGTTATATGCAAGAAAAATTTGTGACCTTTTAGAAATAGATAACCACACTTTTTCACTTTGTGCAATTGCCTGTGTTTTGCATGACACAGGGGCACTTTTAGGCAAACCAAACCACGCCCAAAGAAGTTTTGAATTTGCAAAAAACTATTTATGCTTTTTCGGGCTGAATGAAAATGACAAACATGAAATTGAACAAGCAATTTTTCACCACTCACAAACAAGATTTCATGCGCCGTTAATTGAAAAAGTGCTTGTGCTTGCAGACAAACTTGATTTTTCAAAAGAACGATTGTTGCCATTTGGCAAAACCGTTGAGGGTGTAAGACAAATGCAACATATTTTAAATGTTAATCTAAAAGTTGAAAATGAAGAATTTTGCGTTGATGTTGAAACAGACCATAACTTTAACCTTACCGAATGGGAAAACTATTATTTCACCGCCAAAATTTATGATGCCATTTCAAACCTTGCAATTTCAAAAGACCTTACCCCAACAATAAATTACAATAACGAACCTAGCCAATTTTTCTGCAACCAACAAACCTTTTAGTTACAACAAAGTTTTAGAGCAAAACCTTAAAAATCACAAAAAAAAGCACAAAATTTGTGCCTTTTTTGTTTTATTTTGCATATTATGCTAACAATTTTTATATTTACATATTATTTTTAAACTATTTTCTGCAAATTGTAAACTTTTATTGCAAAATTATTAATCAAAATGCTTGGTTTTTAATTTTTAAACATCGCTTTCATCATTAGGGGTGTTTATGTCAACCTTTTCTTCAATGTTTAAGGTTTCGCCACCGTCTTCGGTCATGTCTTCTGCAACACTGTCAGCAATGGCAACACTCATAACTTTTGCATCATCTTTAAGCCTCATGATTTTTACGCCTTGGGTGTTTCTTCCAACTTTTGAAATTGATTTAGCAGGAACTCTTATTATTACCCCGTTATCAGCAATAATCATAACATCATCATTATCAGTTACCTGTTTAAGGTTAACAATTTCACCAGTTTTTTCATTAATTATTCCCGCTTTAATTCCCTTACCATTTCTGCCTTGAACACGATACTCTTCAGGGCTGGTGCGTTTTCCGAAGGCGTGCTCGGTGATTGTTAAAATGTCATGCCCTTCTTTTAGAACAAGCATATCAACCATATAATCTTTTCCGTCAAGGTTCATGGCACGAACACCCATTGAATCTCTTCCAGTTTTTCTGACAGATTTTTCATTAAACCTTATGCATTTACCCTCACGAGATGCAATCATAATTTCATCATGCCCAGAGGTTACCGCAACACCAATAAGTGAATCCCCTTGGTTAAGGCTAATTGCAATTTTTCCGCTTTTTCTTATGTTTTGATATTGGCTAAGGTCAGTTTTCTTAATCATGCCCTTTCTGGTTGCAATAATTAAATAGCCTTCGCTTCTGTCGTTAAGTGGAATTATTGTTTCAACCTTTTCATCTTTATCAAGTTCAAGAAGGTTAACAATTGCCCTTCCCCTTGCTGTTTTTTGAGCTTCAGGAATTTCATAAGCCTTGGTGCAATAAACCTTTCCATAGTTTGTAAAGAACAAAATGTCATCATGCGTGTTTGAAATGAACATGCTTTCAACAAAATCTTCTTCTTTTGGCTTATGCCCCGTCACACCCATTCCGCCCCTGTGTTGAGATTTATATTCACTTACAGGAAGCCTTTTAATGTAACCAAAATGAGTCATTGAAATAACAACATCTTCTTTTGCAATTAAATCTGCAATGTCAATATCACTTATGTCTTGGCAAATTTCAGTGCGTCTTTCTTCACCAAATTTTTCTTTAATTTCGGTTAAATCTGCAATAATAATTTCATTAACCCTTTGCTCGCTAGCAATTATTCCTTTAAGGTCTGCAATAACATCAATAAGGTTTTTAAGTTCTTCATTTAACTTTTCAACTTCAAGACTTGTAAGCCTTTGAAGTTTCATGTCTAGAATTGCGTTGGCCTGAACATCAGTTAGCAAAAATTTGCTAACAAGGTTTGCGTTGGCCTCAGTTCTGTCAGCAGATGCTTTTATGGTTGCAATAACTTCATCAATGTTAGCAAGAGCAACAACCAACCCTTCAAGAATGTGGGCTCTTTCTTGTGCTCGGGCTAAATCATATTTAGTTTTTCTTAAAACAACATCTCTTTGGTGGTCAATATAAACTTTTAAAAGTTGTTTAATGTTAAGTGTTTTTGGCCTGCCTTCAACAAGTGCAAGAAAGTTAATGCCATAGCCTGATTGCAATGCTGTGTGTTTGAACAGATAATTTAAAATTACTTGTGGCTGATAATCTTTTTTAACATCAATAACAATTCTTAATCCCTTTCGATCAGATTCATCTTTAATGTCTGCAATGCCTTCAATTTTCTTGTTTTTAACAAGGTCTGCCATTGAAATAATAAGTTCACTTTTGTTAACCTGATAAGGCAATTCATCAATAATTATTCTGTTTGCGTGGCTTGTTTGCTCAATTTCAGTTTTAGCCCTAACAACAACCCCGCCCCTGCCTGTAAGATAGGCATTTTTAAGTGCAGCCTTGCCCATAACAATGCCCCCTGTTGGGTAATCTGGTGCAGGAATAATTTCCATAAGTTCATCAATTGTAATATCTGGGTTATTTATTTGGGCGATTGTGGCGTCAATAACTTCATTAAGGTTGTGTGGAGGAATGTTTGTTGCCATTCCAACCGCAATGCCATCAGACCCATTTACAAGCAGGTTTGGAAACCTTGCTGGCAAAACAGTTGGTTCTTTTCTGCTTTCATCAAAGTTAGGCATGAAATCAACCGTTTCTTTGTCAATATCCCTTAACATTTCATTTGCAAGTTTTGAAAGCCTTGCCTCAGTGTAACGGTAGGCTGCTGGTGGGTCACCATCAACCGAACCAAAGTTTCCATGCCCGTCAATAAGTGGGCACATAATTGAAAAGTCTTGTGCAAGCCTAACAAGTGCCATGTAAACCGAACTATCACCATGTGGGTGATACCTACCCAAAACATCACCAACGGCAGTTGCACATTTTCTGTAAGGCTTATCATAAGTTAACCCTGATTCATTCATTGAATAAAGAATTCTTCTGTGAACTGGTTTAAGCCCGTCTCTTGCGTCAGGAATTGCCCTGCTGATGTTAACCGCCATGGCATACGCAATGAAAGATTTTTTCATTTCGTCTTCAAGGTCAGTTGGAATGATTTTGGTGTTATCAACAATTTGCTCATATTCTTGACTGTAATCTCTTTTTTTAGCCATTATTTTCTCCTTGTTTTTATTTTTAGCCTTTTTGTATTTTAAACTTTATTTAATTTATTTTCTTTGTTAAAGATTTTTGTTTTTAGCCTTTTTAAAACTCTTTGCATTAAATCATTTAAAATTGACTTAAATTTAAATGTCAAGGTCTTTAACAAGCGTTGCGTTTTGCTCAATAAACTCTCTTCTCTGCTCGGCATTTTCACCCATTAAAAGTGTGAAAATTGCATCTGCCTCAACCGCATCTTTCATTTGAATTTGAGCAAGACTTCTGCATTCTGGGCTCATTGTTGTTTCCCAAAGTTGCTCAGCACTCATTTCACCAAGACCTTTATATCTTTGAACATCTGCACCCTTTTCACCAATTTCATCCATCAGTTTTCTTTTTTCTTCTTCGGTGTAACAATAATAATCTTTACGGTTTTTGGTTATTTTGTAAAGCGGAGGCTGAGCCGCATAAACATGTCCCTGTTCAATAAGCGGACGCATATATCTGTAAAAGAATGTTAAAAGCAAAATTCTAATATGGCTTCCGTCAACATCGGCATCTGTCATGGTTATGATTTTGTCATACCTAAGTTTGCTAACATCAAACTCTGCACCAATCCCCCCGCCAAAGGCTGTTGCCATTGCCTTAATTTCGGCATTTTCCAAAATTCTGTTAAGCCTTGCTTTTTCAACATTCAAAATTTTACCCCTAAGTGGCAAAATTGCTTGAAAACGCCTGTCTCTTGCTTGCTTTGCTGTGCCTCCCGCACTATCCCCCTCAACAAGGTAAATTTCACAAAGTTTTGGGTCTTTTTCACTGCAATCAGCAAGTTTGCCAGGAAGTGTTGTGCTTTCAAGAACACCCTTTCTTCTTGTAAGGTCACGCGCATTTCTTGCGGCCTCTCTTGCTTTTTGAGCAGTTATGCTTTTTAAAATAAGTTCACGCGCGTCTTTTGGGTTTTCTTCAAGATAAGTTGAAAAACCTTCGCTAACAGCCTTGCTTACAACCCCAAGCATATAACTGTTGCCAAGTTTTGTTTTGGTTTGACCTTCAAACTGAGGGTCTTGCAGCTTAACGCTAACAACTGCCGTTAAACCTTCTCTTACATCTTCGCTTGAAAGTTTGTCATTATCTTTTAAAATTTTCATGCTGTGGCCATAGTCATTAACAACCTTGGTTAAAGCCTTTCTAAACCCTTCAAGATGTGTTCCGCCCTCTTGCGTGTTAATGTTGTTTGCATAGGTGTGAACAATTTCATTGTAACTATCGTTATATTGAAAAGCTACTTCAACCTCACAGTTGTTGGTTTTTGTGTCAATATAAATTGGCTTTGGAAAAACAACTTCTTTGTTTTTATTCATCTGTTCAACAAACTCAACAATTCCGCCTTCGTAATGCAGTTTTTCTTCAACCCCATTCCTGTGGTCAATTGCCATAATAACAATGCCTTTATTCAAAAAGGCAAGTTCTCTTAACCTTGATTTAATAACATCAAAATCAAACTCTGTTGTTTCAAAAATTTCATCATCTGGCATAAAGGTTACTTTTGTTCCCGTGTGGTCAGCCTCACCAATCACTGCCAAATCTCTTTGCGGAACACCACGGTTATAAACCTGCTTAAAGTGTTTGCCATCTTGCCAAACTTCAACTTCAAGCCATTCGCTAAGTGCGTTAACAACGCTAAGCCCAACACCATGAAGCCCGCCTGAAATTTTATATCCGCCACCGCCAAACTTACCACCAGCATGAAGTTTTGTTAAAACCAATTCAACAGCGCTTTTCTTTTCGGTTTTGTGAATTCCTGTTGGAATGCCCCTTCCGTTATCAGTTACCGAACAAGAGCCATCTTTATTAATTTCAACAACAATTTTGTCACAATATCCTGCAAGTGCTTCGTCAATGCTGTTATCAACAATTTCGGTAATCAAATGGTGCAAACCCTTTGTGTCAGTTGAGCCGATATACATTCCCGGTCTTTTCCTAACAGGTTCAAGCCCTTCAAGCACTTGAATTTGGTCTTCACCATACTTTTGGTCTACTTTTGAAATATCATCTGCCATAAAAATTCGCCCCTTTTTGTTTAATATAGGTTGATTATACCATATTGTGCGAATTTTAAGCAACTGTTTTTAAGAAAAATATACTATAT
>CAJKVX010000027.1 GCA_905203455.1 uncultured Eubacteriales bacterium | reverse complement strand
TAAGCATATCTAATTTTTTGTTTTTAATTTTAGATGAAAGTTAAATATTTAAATAACTACAACTCAATTAAATTAATCAACAAAATGTTTTATAAAAGTTATTCTGTGGATTGGGCATGAACCAAAAGTTTTCAAAGCGTCAATATGCGCCTTTGTGCCATAACCTTTATGCTTTTCAAATTGATAACTAGGATATTTTTTTGCCATTTCACACATAAACCTGTCTCTTGTTACCTTTGCCAAAATGCTTGCACACCCAATTTGGTAAGACAAAGCATCTCCATGAATTATTGGCATTAATTTTACCTTAACATCAAGACTATCAAGAGCATCAACCAAAACTATGTCAGGCGTAACTTTCAGATTATTGATTGCTTTTGACATACACAACTTTGTTGCGTTTAAAATATTAATTTCATCAATAACATTTTCATCAACGAACTCAATACTGTAACTTATTGCCTTTTCTTTAATTTTGTCAAAAAGTTCATCTCTTTTTTTAGCCGATAGTTTTTTGCTATCCCACACTCCATCAATGATATCATCAAGTGGCATTATGCAGCAACAGCAAACAACAGGCCCCGCAAGTGGACCCCTTCCCACCTCGTCAGCACCAGCAATAAGGTTATATCCTTCGTTTTTTAATTTTGTTTCAAACTCTAACAAATTTATTTCTTGCTTTTTCATCTCATTCTCTCTTTTGTAAAACTGAACTTTTTTACTTCATTTTCTCTTTTGTAGAACTAAATTTAAACTAATATATATCAATAAATTTTTGCATTTTTATTTTTTTATTGCCTGTTGTTTATTGGTTGTTTTTGTTTATTGACTTAGCATACAACTTGCCTTTGTGTTTGTAAGCACTCATCAGTAAAAGTTAAATTAAATCTAGCGTTATTTTCCCAATTCTGCAATTTCTAAAATCATCAAGAATGGCCTTGCCAGCCCGTTCATAGTCCATTTCATTCTTTTTTAAAACAAAACCACGGTTAACACAAATTTCATTTAACACATCAACAGGATTAGCCTGTTTAATTTCATCTGCACCAAAAGAAAGTTTATATCTTTCAATTAATTTAGTTGGTGCAATGTTAATTAACAGTTTCATGCAAGCAAAACCCAGTTCTGTAACATCAACAACATCATCTTTAATTGACCCAACAATAGCAAGTTTAATGCCAACAAGTTCGTCTTCAAATTTAGGCCAAAGGGTGCCGGGAGTGTCCATCAGTTCAATATTATCTCCAATTTTAACCCAACTAGCCTGCCTTGTTACGCCAGCCTTGTTGCCCGTTATTGCCTTTTTGGAACCACAAAGAAGGTTTATTATTGTTGATTTCCCTGTGTTTGGAACACCAACAACCATTGCTCTTAAAACCCCATTAATGCCCTTTTGCTGGAAATTTTTTAACTTTTCTTGCAAGGCGTCTTTTAATGTTTTTAAAATTACCGCTTTGCTTTGGTTTGAATTTGCATTGCAGGCAATAACAGTTTTGCCTTGTTTTTCAAACAATTTTACAACTTTTTTTGTTGCATTATCATTAGCAAGGTCTGCCTTGTTTAAAACATAAATTATTGGCTTGCCCCCAACAATTTCATCAATTTTAGGATTAAGGCTTGAAAATGGAACCCTTGCATCAAGGCAATAAATTACAACTGATGAAAGTTTTAAGTTTTTTTCAATTTCTTTTAATGTTTTTGCCATATGGCCAGGATACCATTGAACAATCATTTCTTGCCTCCTTACCTATTCACCTGACAAATCAGGGCGTCTGGTTTTTGTTATTTTTTTTGCTTGCTCTTTTCTCCATGCGTCAACCTTTGCGTGGTCTCCACTTACCAAAACATCAGGAACTTTAAGCCCTTTAAATTCTTGCGGACGAGTATATTGCGGATATTCAAGCATTCCGTTTGAAAAACTTTCATCTTCTGTTGACTGACTGTTTCCAAGCACACTTGGGATATATCTGCTAACACAATCACAAACAACCATTGCAGGAATTTCTCCGCCAGTTAAAACATAATCGCCTATTGAAATTTCTTCATCAATTAATAAATCTATAATTCGCTGGTCAACACCCTCATAATGCCCACAAAGAATTATTAAATGCTTAAAATTAGCAAGTTGTTTCACTTTTTTTTGATTTAGAGTTTGCCCTTTTGGCGACATATAAATTTTATGCGCCTTTTCATACCCTTTAATGCTTGTTAAACAATCATAAATAGGCTGAGGTGTCATAAGCATTCCACACCCACCCCCAAAAGGATAATCATCTGTTTTTTTATGTTTGTCTAAACTGAAATCACGAATGTTTAAAATGTTAATTTCAATTGCACCTTTTTCTTGTGCTCTTTTTAAAAGGCTGGCCTTTAAGGCGTCAAACATTTCAGGAAAAATTGTTAAAATGTCAATCTTCATAACAAATAACCTCTTCAAGTGCCTGTTTATTTAAAACTATTGTGCCATCACTAACGCTTTCAATTATTCCGCCTTTATTTGAAAACAGGAATGGTTTTTCGCCTTTAATGTAAAAAACATCTGCGCTTTTAAAATTTTGAATATCTTCAACCCTTCCTAAATTGTTACCTAAATTATCAACAACATTAAGCCCAATTAAGTCTTGCCAAAAATAATCATCTTTATTTTTTTGCACATTTTCTCTTTTTGCACAAACTGATTTACTTTTCAGCCTTAACGCATTTTCAACACTTGAAATTTCTTTGAATTTGCAAACAAACTCATCTTTATTTTGAAATATATTTTCAACTTCATACGGAATTTTATCAATAAACAAAACCTTGGCATTTTTAAAATCAAAATTGCCAAATGCCAAAGATTTTATTTTAACTTGACCATTAATTCCATGAGGTTTTGAAATTAACCCAACTTCAATTAAATTATCCATAACCTGCCCTTACAACAAAAAGGGGTAATGCCCCTTTATGTTAAATTTTGTCAATTTTAATGTTGACTTTTTTATTACTTTTTCTTGCACTTGCTCTTGCAACAGTTCTTATTGCAGTTGCAACTTTACCATTTCTGCCGATAACTTTGCCTAAATCATCTTCTTTTACTTTAATCAAGCAATCAATAAATTTGTCTTTTTCATTAACTTCAACTTGAATGCTTGAAGAATCATCAACAAGGCTAGACACAATAAAATAAAGTAAATCTTTCACAAAACTAAGCCTCCTTATTCTGCTTTTGCTTTTTTAGTTGTTTTTGCAGTGGCTGATTTTGTTGCAGTTTTCTTTGTTTCGGTTGTTGCTTTTGTTGCAGTTTTCTTTACTGTTGTTGTTTTTTTGGTTGTTTTTTCTTGTGCAGGCTCTTCTTTTGCAATTTCTTTTTTATCTTTCTTTGCTTTCTTTTCAGGCATTTTAATGTTAGCCTTAATTAAAAGTGCCTTTGCTGTGTCAGTTGGTTGAGCACCATTTGCAAGCCATTTGTTGGCTTTAGCCACATCAACTTTAATTTCTTCTGGTGTTGTGAGTGGGTTGAATGTTCCAATTTGGTCAATATATTGCCCATCTCTTGCTTTTCTTGAATCTGCAACTACGATTCTGTAAAATGGAGATTTTTTATCTCCTAATCTTGTTAATCTAATTTTAACTGCCATTATTTTTTCTCCTTTTTGTTGTATATTCATAAACGGCTTTTGCCGTAAATGTTAAAAATTAATTTTTCTTCCAAACATTTTTTGCATTTTGCTTCCATTCATGTTCTTTATCATCTGTTTGGTTTGTTCAAATTGCTTAATAAGGGAATTAACTTCTTGAATTGTGCTTCCGCTTCCGCTTGCAATTCTTTTCTTTTGGCTTGCCTTAATTAGGTCTGGGTTTGCACGCTCTTTTTTGGTCATTGATTGAATAATTGCCTTGAATTTAACAAGTTTTCTTTCATCAATATCACCAACTTTAAACTTTGTGCCTGCCCCAGGTATCATTGAAATAAGCCCCGCAAGGTCACCCATTTTGCTGATTTGTTCAAATTGCATTAGAAAATCGTCAAAGGTGAAAGTGTTTTTTCTAAGATTTTCTTCCATTTTTTTCATGGCTTCGGCATCAACATTCTGCTGGGCTTTTTCAATTAATGTTAAAACATCACCCATGCCTAAAATTCGTGAAGCCATTCTGTCAGGATAAAATGGTTCTAAGTCGCCAATCTTTTCACCAACTCCGCAAAATTTAATGGGTTTGCCAGTAACTGCTTTAACTGAAAGTGCCACACCACCACGAGTGTCGCCATCAAGTTTTGTTACAATTATTCCTGTAATGCCAAGTTTATCATCAAACTCTTTTGCAACATTTACTGCATCTTGCCCAAGCATTGCGTCAATTGTTAACAAAATTTCAGTTGGGTTTGTTGCTTTTTTAATGTCGGCAAGTTCTTGCATTAGTTTTTCATCAATATGCAACCTTCCCGCTGTGTCAATAATAACGGTGTCAAGCCCAAGTTTTTTTGCGTGTTCAACCCCACTTGTTGCAATTGAAACTGGGTTAATTTGCCCCTTTTCAAAAACCTCAACACCAGCGTTTTTGCCAACAATTTTTAATTGCTCAATTGCTGCTGGCCTGTAAATATCACAGGCAACAAGCAGTGGTTTTTTGCCCTGTTTTTTAAGCATGAATGCAAGTTTGCCACACATTGTGGTTTTTCCCGCACCTTGCAAACCGCACATTAAAATTACTGTTGGGGGTTTACTGCTAACTTCAAGTTTTGCATTGGTGCTTCCCATAAGTTCAACAAGTTCATCTTTAACAATTTTAATAACCTGTTGCCCTGGGGTTAAACTGTTTAAAATTTCTTCACCAACGGCCTTTTCGGTAACTTTTGCAATAAAATCTTTTGCAACCATAAAGTTAACATCAGCTTCAAGCAAAGCAACTCTAACTTCACGCATTGCTTGCTTGATTTCAAGTTCAGTTAATTTGCCCCTTTTTGTTAACTTTGAAAATATGTGATTTAGTTTTTCGCCTAAACTAGAAAATATGCCCATAACTAACCTTGCCTTTTAAAATTTTGAATTCAACTTATCTAGATTTTTTCTAAGGTCTTTTTTGTATTTAATAAACCCAACTTTATTTTCAAAATCAACCAGCAACTTTTGTGCTGAACTTACAGCATCATGAACAGCCTGCCTGCTTATTGATAAATTTTCAGCAATTTCTGTTAACCCACAATCTTTAAAACAATAAAGATTTAAAATTTCTTGCTGTTTTTCGGTTAAAAGTTTGCCATAAGCATCAAACAATTCATTAAGTTTTAGTTTGCTTGAAATATCCACCTGCACCTACCTTTTGTAAAGCCATTAACCTTTACATTGAAATAATATATCATTTTTTATTTTTTGTCAAGAAAATTTACAAAATTGAATCAACAAACTCTTTTGAGTTAAACGGAATAAGGTCATCAATGCCCTCTCCAACCCCAACAAACCTTATTGGAATGTTAAACTGCTCAGCAAGGTTTAATAAGAACCCACCTTTTGCCGTGCCATCAAGTTTAGTGATTATTATATCAGTAAGCCCAACCGCTTCATCAAACAGTTCAACTTGGTTAGTTGAGTTTTGCCCCGTTGTTGCATCAACCACAATTGCCTTGTGGTAATTTGCATTTGGAAACTCTTTTTCAACAATTCTTGAAATCTTTTTAAGTTCTTCCATTAAGTTTGATTTATTATGAAGTCTTCCCGCTGTGTCAATAATTAAACAATCAGTTCCTTTTGCTTTTGCTGAACTTATTGCGTCAAACACAACGGCACCTGGGTCAGCCCCAGCGCTGCTTTTAATTATTTTCACCTTTGCACGCTCTGCCCAAACTTCAAGTTGGTCAGCCGCTGCTGCCCTGAAAGTGTCAGCCGCTGCAATTGTTACCTTTTTACCCATTTGAGTGAACAGTTTTGCCATTTTGCCAATAGCAGTTGTTTTTCCAACACCATTAACGCCAACAACCATAATAACCAGCGGATAACTGAAATCAGGCAACTCTGGTCTGTTTAAAATCTCTACCATTATTTCTTTAAGCAAATTTTTACAATCTTGAGTTTTTTTCAATTTTTTTTGTTTTGCCTGGGTTTTTAGTTCACTTATAATTTCATCACAAGTTGAACTGCTAATATCGCTTGAAAGAAGACAATATTCAAGTTCTTCATAAAACTCTTCATCAATTTCATTGCCTGTGAAAATATATTTTAATTTTTCAGCAAAAGATTTTTTTGTTTTTTTATTGCCTTCAAATAATCTTGAAAAGAAGCCCATTATGCACTAACCTCACTTGATAATTTTGTTGCATCACTAAGTTTAACAGAAACCATTTTTGAAACCCCTTTCTCTTCCATTGTAACACCATAAAGACAATCGGCAAGTTCCATTGTTGGCTTTCTGTGAGTTATAACTATAAATTGTGTGTCTTGGCTGAACCTTTTTAAATATTTAGCAAACCTTTCAACATTGGCGTCATCAAGGGCTGCCTCAATTTCGTCAAGCACACAGAATGGCATTGGCCTTAACTTTAAAATTGCAAACAGAATAGCAACAGCAGTAAAAGCCCTTTCACCACCTGAAAGAAGACTTATGCTTTGAAGTTTTTTGCCAGGTGGCTCAGCCACAATGTCAATTCCTGCTTCAAGGCAACTAACATCATCATGTAAAATAAGTTCGGCCCTTCCGCCACCAAAAAGTTCTTTAAAGGTTTTTTGGAAGTTTAAGTTAATTTTTTCAAACTGGTCTTTAAACCTTGCTTCCATTTGCCCAGTTAATTCTTTAATTATTTTAATTAAATCGTCTTGAGTTTTTGTTAGGTCATCTCTTTGCACACAAAGGTCGTCATACCTTTCGCTAACGGCTTTAATTTCTTCAATTGCCCCAACATGAACATACCCAAGCGCATTTATTTCTTTCTTAATCTTTCCGCTTTCTGCAAGACCTTCTGTTAAGTTAAAGTCTTCAACTTTATTTAAAACAGCATCAGCATATGTCATTGAATATTCTTCCCAAACGCGTTCTTGCATCGCCTCAATGTCAGTGTCAACCTTTTGAAGATTCATTTCTTCTTTAATTTTTTTGTCGCTTGCCTTTTGAATGTCTGCTGAAAGTTCCATTTTTTTGCTGTCAGCATTGTTCATTGTTGCTTGAAGGGTTGCCTTTTTCATGTCCATCTGTTGAAGTTCATTTTTAATTTCATCAAGTCTTGCCTTTGCCTCAGTTTGACTTGCACTTTCAACAAATGAACTTAAAATGTTTTCATATTCAGCAATGGCAGATAAATTTTTTTGCAATTCGAGTTTATTTTCACGATACCTATAATTGCTTGTTGCAACATCGGTTTCAAGCCTTTCAATATCTTCAATTGCTTTTATAAGTTCTGCCTCTTTGCTGGCTTTTGTTACTTTAAGTTCGGTTAAATTTTCATATAACGCTTCTCTTCGCTTTTTAAGTTGGTCAAACTTTGAAGCCATTAACCTTTTGCTTTCACTTGCAACAGTTTTTTGGTCAACAATTTCCTGCTCTTTGCTACTTGTTTCTTTTAATGTTGCATTGATTATTTCAATTTGGTCAATAATATTTTCAAATTGATAACCTAAGTTTCTTAACTCAACCTGCAAATCATCTTGCTCGTTTTCAATGTTTTCAATGTCGTCTGAAATTTTAACTAACATCACTTCCTGTTCATGAATTTTGCTTGCAAGTTCGATTAACTTTTCATTAATATTGTTTTTGTTTTGTTTTTCATTTTCAATTTTCTGGGCAATTTTGTCTAATTCATTTTTAATTAAAAGCACACTTTTTTTGGTGTCTTCAAGTTCCCTTTCTCTTCCAAGCAAATTAACTGCTGCTTCTTTTTTAGAACCACCAGTAATTGACCCTTGCGGGTTAATAACATCGCCATCAAGCGTTACAATTTTAAATGAATACCTTGTTTGTTTTGCAAGGTTAACGGCGTTATCAATGGTGTCAACAATAACGGTTGAACCAAGCAAACTTTTAAACACTGGCAAAAGAGATTTTTCAAAGGTTATAAGTTCGCTTGCAATTCCAAGCACGCCCTGAGATTTTAATTTAGGCATAAATTCAGTTGCAATAAACCTTTCTTTAACGCTTGAAATTGGAAGAAAAGTTGCCCTTCCAAACCTGTTTTGTTTTAAAAAGTTAACAATATATTTTGCTTCATCTTCGTTATGTGTAACAATGTTTTGAACGGCTGAGCCCAATGCCATTTCAATGGCTGTTTCAAGCCTTTCAGGAACCTTCATTAGTTTTGCAACAACACCAACAATCATTCCACCCAAACTTGAATTAGTTTTTGCCTGTTCAAGAAGCCTTTTAACGCTTAAAATGTAGCCCTCGTTTTCTTCTGCCATCTCTTGCATAATTCTTGCACGGCTTGTTTTTGTGTGAAATTCGGCGTTAAGTTCTTGTTGCTTTGTGTAATAATCACTCAAAGTTTGGCTGCTTTGCCTTAACTCTTCATTAAGTTCTGATTGCATTGATTTAGATTTTTCAAGGTCAAGTTTTGCTTTTTCAAGTTCATTTTGTTTATCTGCCAAATTATTTTCAAGATTAATTTTTTCTTTTTCAATTTCGTTCTGCCTGTTGGCTATTTCTTGTTTACGGTCAACAAGACTATTTTTTTGAGCATTAAGACTTGAAATGCTTGACTTAACATCTCCTAACTTATCAAGCGCAGAATAAATTTCATCTCCACTTTCTTCGGCTGTTTTTTCACCTGCGGTAATGCGGTCAACAACCTCTAAATACTCATCGTTAAGGTTACCAAGTTGCCTGTCAAGTTCACCTATTACTGTTTCAAGTTTTGCTTTTTCAGTTTTTCTTTCTTCAATTTTCTCGCCAGCAGATTGTTGCAAAACTTCATCTTGACTAATTTGGGTGTTTAGTTTTTCAGCCTGTTCTTTTGCATTCGCCAGTTTTTCACGCACAAGGTTGCTTTCCCCTGATTGTTTTTCAAGTTCAACGGTTATCTTTAAAAGTTCATCACGCAACTGTTCAATATTATAATCTAGATTATTAATGCTTTCTCTGCTGAAATTATAATCTTCAAGCACATGCTCAAGTTCTTTTTGTTTAGTTTCAAGTTCTTCACAAATGCCTTTAAGTTTTTCTCTTATTGCATCTTTATTGGTGCTTGCAGACTCATATTGAGCAACATAAATGTTAAGTTCCAAAAGTTTCAATTTGTCTCTCAAATCTAAAAACTTTTTCGCTTTTTCGCTTTGCTCTTTAAGTGGACCAAGTTGCCTTTCAAGTTCTAAAATAATATCATTAAGCCTTGTTAAGTTTTCATTTGTTCTTTCAAGTTTTCTTTCGGCTTCAATTTTTCTGCTTTTAAATCTGCTTATTCCCGCAGCCTCTTCAAAAACCGACCTTCTTTCTTCAGGTTTTGCTGAAAGAAGACTGTCAATTTTGCCTTGACCAATAATTGAGTAACTTTCTTTCCCAAGCCCTGAATCTCTTAGGGCATCAACAATATCTTTCATTCGGCATTGGTTTTTATTGATTTGGTATTCACTTTCACCAGATCTATAAAGTTTACGGGTAAAAACAACTTCATCATAATCAAGCGGAAAAATGCGTTCAGAGTTATCAAAAAACAAAGAAACCTCACAAAAAGATTGCCTTTTTCTTGTGTCGGTTCCGTTAAAAATAACATCTTGCATGTTTCCACCACGAAGAGCCTTTGCGCTTTGCTCACCCATTACCCATCTGATGGCATCAGCAACATTACTTTTCCCACAACCATTTGGCCCAACAATTCCTGTTACACCTGATTCAAACCTAACTTCGGTTTTATCTGCAAAAGATTTAAAACCATAAATTTCAATTTTTTTAAATTTCAAAGTCTTTACCTCACTAAACTTTTGTTACACTTCTAAGTGCAACTTGCGCTGCAAGTTGCTCAGCACTGCGTTTGTTTGTGGCATTGCCTTTGCCACACGCCACCCCGTTAATGTAAACCACACTTTCATATTCAGGGTTATGCTCTAATCCAATTTTTTTAGTTTTGTAAAATATTTTCTTATGAGCAAATTTTTCTTGAAGTTGAGTTTTTGCATCTTCAAAAGTTTCAAGCCCACTAACCTCTTCAAAAATTGGTTTCAAGTTAAATAAAACAAATTTTTTTGCAGCACCAAACCCTAAATCTAAATAAATTGCCCCAACAATGGCTTCAAACAAATCACACTTAATTGCCTTGCTTGAAACCTTGCTTTTGCTTTCACCTTTGCCTTTAAGCATTAGTTTTTCAATATCAAGCATATCAACAATTCTAGATAACGGCTCTTCGCTAACAAGCAATGCCCTAAGTTTTGAAAGTTGCCCCTCTTTAAAGTCGGTTTTTGAATAAATAACTTGAGTTACAATCAGCCCAAGAACACTGTCTCCCAAAAATTCAAGACGCTCATTGCTTTGCTTGTTGTTTTCGTTTGCATAACTTGAATGAGTAAATGCCGTTTCAAGAAGTTCTTTGTTTTTAAACTTAACTTTAAGTTTATCTTCTGCCTCGTGAAAGTTAAATGTATTTGTCAACTAAACTTCCTCCAACTTTGCATCTTTAAGGCTTTCTTTGATTTTTAGAACAGTGTTTGAAAGAACCAATTGCCTTGCCTGCAACACGCAAGAATATATTGTTTTTGCATTGCTTGAACCATGAGATTTAATAACCAATTTTTTAACCCCCAAAAATGGTGAACCACCTTGATTGTTATAATCAAGTTTATTTTTTAATTCTTTGAAAACTTTTTTAAGCATTGCCGCACCAAGTTTAGCGCCAACGCCCGCGTTTTTAATTTGTTCTTTCATTGTTTTCATGAAAAATGCAATAGCACCTTCGGTTGATTTTAACGCAACATTACCAATAAACCCATCACACACCAAAACATCATAATTGCCTGAAAGAAGGTCTCTTGCTTCCATGTTACCAACAAAGTTGATGTCTTTAATTTCTTTTAGTTTTTCAAATGCTTTATGGGTTAATTCATTACCCTTTTTATCTTCAGTGCCAACGCTTATAAGGGCTACTCTTGGGTTTTCTATGTTAAAAGTTGCCTTCATGTAAGCCGAGCCCATTATTGCAAATTGAACAAGATATTCAGGTTTGCAATCAACATTAGCCCCGCAATCAATAAGCAAGGTTTTTCCCCCGCACGCATTAGGCAAAAGTGGGCAAAGTGCTGGCCTTAAAACCCCATCAATTCTTCCAACCCTAAAAAGTCCACCTGCAAGAACTGCCCCTGTGCTTCCTGCGCTGATAAGCCCATCAATATTATCATTATTTGCAAGCATATCAAGCCCAACAACAAGTGAACTGTTCTTTTTGGTTCTAATTGCAAGTGTTGGTGATTCATCATTGGTTATAACCTCAGGTGCATCAACAACTTCAATTTTGTTTCCACTATAGCCAATTTCTTTTAAAATTGAGTTGATTTTTTCACTATCCCCTGTTAAAACAATTTCAACATCACTAATTAAGTTAACGGCGCTGACTGCTCCCGCAACAATTTCATAAGGTGCATTATCCCCACCAAAAGCATCAATAACAAATTTCATAATAAACCTCACAATAATAT
>CAJKVX010000026.1 GCA_905203455.1 uncultured Eubacteriales bacterium | reverse complement strand
AAATATTCTTGGGTTTAGTTTTTATGAAATTGTTTATATCACCAAAGATGACAACACTCAAAAAACCGCAAAAGTTTTCTATTACGGCCATCATAACCTTAAAGACAAATGGGTTAAAGTGAAACTAACAAACACCAATTTTTCCTTTGTTGATGTTAAAATAATAAACAATAAAAATAAAAATAAAAATAAAGTGACCCAATAAGGGGTCACTTCAAAATTGCTCTTTCAATTTAAACTTTACTAATGGTGAACAACATTGCCACCTGCTGAATAATACCAATAATTATGTTCAACATCTTCTGGTTTAGTTTCACTATAAAAATAGATGTGAAAATTTTCTGGAACATCAGATACATATCTACTAGCTGTTTCTCTAACTTCGTCTATTGTTGCTTCAAAATAAATATATATGTCTACATCATCTGCAACATTCCAAAACCAAACTAAATTTGCGGGAACATCTTCTCCAACTATAAATCTACGGAATGAACATACTTCGTATCCTGCAAGTGGGTTATTTCCAATGTAAATATCATATCCACCGACCAAGTTAAGCGTAACCGCATCTTCCCCTTGTTTTTGAATTGTTAAAGTACCTTCTAATTTTAAAGAATCAACAGATATAGTACTAGGGCCTTTACCTATAAACACAGGAGTAAAAGTATTTTTTTCATAATCAACTTCTGATATTATAATCACACCTTGTGATTGTTGCGAAACGTAATTCCCTAAATAAGTAACCGAACTATCTAACTGACTCTCATTAGGAAAAATCATTGGATAGATCATTAACCCTGTATAATTTTCATTTACAAAAAACACTCTATCTTCCAAAGTAGAACAAGATATATCATTAACCTCATAAAAAGCCCCGTCATGCAAAGTTATCTCTGGCAAATGTATCATATCGAAGTCGTTAACTTCAAATGCGGTTCCATTTACAAATGAAGCAGTTTTGGTTGTAATGTCATAGTCATATTCCGCATCATAAATGTTGTTGCTTGTTAAAGAGTCTAAGGTTCTTGACCACCTTGCATATAATGTTATGTCATTTCTTACTATTGAATTAAGTTCATCAACCTTCAAACCTGAAGCGGTGTACCAACCTTCAAAATAATTATTTAAAATTTTATCTTTAAATTGATATAAAATAAAGCCTCTTCCTAATTCAATTTCTTTTGTGTAAGTTATGTCAACCCCTGCCTCTGTTATGTTGTTAGCACCTGCTTCAAACCCTTCAACATCAAAAGACAAACCATCACTCATAAGTTCTTGCAATGCTTCATAGTCGCCATCGTCAAAGTTTAAATCATAGGTAACAGTGCACATCTCTTTTGTTGGAACAGTTGTGGAAGGATTGTTTGTGTTGTTGTTATTTTCATTATTATTGCTTGAACCGCATGCTGTAAGAAACATTGTTGCACCTATAATTACAACAAAAGAACATAAGGCTAAACACACTTTTGTTAATTTTTTCATATTTTTCCCCTTTGTTTCATAAACTAACAGTAGTTTATCACTAAGAATTCTTAGTGTCAACTGTTTTACTAAGAAAATTTAGTAATCTTTTTATATGGAAATTTTTGCCACAAGGTTAAGAGAGTTAAGATTGGAACATGGGTTATCTATGAAACAATTAGCAAATGCTATTGGGTCAACTGATGCCGCAGTTTCCAATTGGGAAAATAACATAAACGAACCTAAAATTTCATATTTAAAATCCATTGCTTTGTTTTTTGGCGTAACAACTGATTATTTACTTGGGCTTGAAAGTTAACAAAATAAAAAGGATTATAAGCAAATATAATCCTTTTTTGTTTAATAAAAATTTGTTATTAATAATTTTCTTTTCTTACTTCAAAGTAACTTTGTGGGTGTGAACAAACTGGGCAAATTTCAGGTGCCTTTTTGCCAATAACCAAGTGACCGCAATTTCTGCATTCCCACATTGTTTGTTCACTTTTTTCAAACACCTTTTTCATTTCAATATTGTTAAGCAATTTTTTAAATCTTTCTTCATGCATTTTTTCAATTTTGCCAACTTCTCTGAACTTAAATGCAAGGTCACTAAAACCTTCTTCTTCTGCATCTAGTGCAAATTGTTCATACATATCAGTCCATTCATAATTTTCACCTTGTGCAGCAGCGTCAAGATTAGCACTTGTGTTTTTAAGCATTTCAAGTTCCTTAAACCACATTTTTGCGTGTTCTTTTTCATTATCTGCAGTTTTGGTGAAAATTTCAGCAATTTGTTCAAAACCCTCTTTTTTTGCAACGCTGGCAAAATAAGTATATTTATTTCTTGCTTGACTTTCGCCCGCAAATGCTTCTTTTAAATTTTTCTCTGTTTTTGTTCCTGCATATTTCATAAACATTCTCCTTTACTGGTAGTTTCCCTACGCATAATTAGTATACCACAATAAATTTATAAGTCAATTTAATTTAACTAATAACCCCAAGTTAATTTAAAGCACAAATATTTCCACTTCTCTATCATTAAATATTACAAACATTTAACCCAACAGCCTGACAGTTAAGGCAAAAAAAGTATTTTTTGCTAAAAAAATAAATTAGCGTATAAAAATACCGAGGGGTTTAACCCTCGGCAAAGTTTATTCATCCTTATTGTCTTTATTTTCTTCTTCACTGTTACCTTTAACAGCAGTGGCAACACCAAAACCAGTTAAAACAACGCCAGAAAGCATTGCAGCAATGTAGCCAATGTTGTTAAGAGCATTTGCAAATGCAGTGCCATTAAACCCAGTTCCCCAAGTGATGCCTTGTAAAATACTGCCAACAAGGATTAATGCTATTGAAATTGAAAGGACAACAATCGCAGTAGTTACAAATTTTTTCATGACTTTATTTCTCCTTATTTAAATTTCTATGTTCATTATATGTCATAGTTTCTTTCTTGTCAATATTTTGAACATGTAAAACCGTCATAAAATTATTTTTGCTTTTGTCACTATTTTATTATTTACCCTTCATTCCGTCTAATGTTACACCTAAATCTGCCATAAAATCGTTAAGTGAGATTTTTTGCTTGTTGCAGTTTTTTCTTACTACCTTAATTTTATTTTCAAGGTTTTTCAATTCATTCTCATTTTCGTCATTCTCGGCAGTTGAAAGCCCATAAAGAACTTTTAATTTTTCAATTGTCTCGTCTCTTTCTCTGTTAATTTCTTCAATATGTGCTTGATAAAAGGCATCTTTATATTCCAAATTCTCAATTTTTCTTCCAAGGTTAGCCGTGTTAATTGTTTCAAACCATGTTTTAAGTAAAAGATTTTCACTTGCATTTTTTGAAATTGTTTTTAACACAATTTTATCTTTGGTAACTTTAACCTCGCCATAATCATTAAAAAATTTTGAATATAAATATCCATCTTCACCAAGAAGTTCAATTTTTAGTAAATGCACGCCAAAATGAAAATTTTCTTCAATTTCAACATTTTTTAAGTTAAAACCCAACTTTTCAAAGTTTGAAATAACATCAATTTTTGCAATTCTTGTTAACCACATTTCTTTCATCACAAACCCCTTATTTTCTTTTTGATAATTATATCACATAAAATTTAGCAAGACAATATAATTTTTAAATAAACAATTAATTGACAATCTTTAATGTTTATTAATGCTAATGAACACTTTGTTTTTAAAAACATAAAATGTAATAGAAACCTTTTATTTAAGGTTTCAAATAACAAAGGAGAAAAATTTATGTCACAAACTATTTCAAATCAAGCACATGTTACATTTTCTTACAGCGGTGCAAGAGAAGCAAGAACTAATGATTCAAATGTTGTTAACCACACCATGAATGACAGATATTGCTTTGAGGTTGAAAAAACAGCAAATGTTGATTGCTTCAGAGCGGGTGAAAACATCACTTACTTCATTCATGTAACAAACTGTGGGTGCGGTTGCCTTTCAGATTTCAGAATTTGCGACAACTTAGGTGGCGAAGATTATTTAACTTATGTTGAAGATAGTGCAAGAATTTTCATTAATGGTTCAATGGAAAGCATTACTCCTTCAAGCACTGACCCACTTGAATTCTATGTAGATTACGACCTTGTAAGAGATGAAGAATTTATTTTAGAATACACCGCAATTGTTAATGAAGACATCAGTTCAGAAGTTGAAGAAATAACTAACACTGTAACTGTTTATGCATGCCCTTGCAGCAGTTGTAATTCAAACTCAGCAACTCCAACTGGCACAGGTTCAAATTGCATTTGTGAAAGTGATTCTACAACAATCACTAAATGTGGTTATGCCGAAGTTCTTATAACAAAAACGGTTAGCAACGACACTATTTGCTGTGATTCAGAACTTGATTATTTCATCACTTTAACAAACACTGGTAACATTGATGCTCAAGATGTTGTAATAACTGACTATTTGCCAGATAATTTTAACACAACTGAAATTCATATGGAAAATAATGGAAATCATTATCAATTTGCTTCAAGTGAATACACAATTGATGCAAGCAATTTACTTACTCTTCCAAATGAAACAGGAACAGCAATTCTTGTTCCTGCACTTGGCCCAGGCACAAACAACACAACAATAATTAGAATTCACGGCCATATGTAATTTTATTTAAAATTTAATTAAGAACCACCCTAATTTAAAGGTGGTTCTATTATTTTTCAACCTTAACATTACATACAATTTTTTGTTATAAGTTATTTAAATTTTTAATGTTGTTAAAACTATAAATGTAAAAACAATTTTTAAACCAAGTCTAAATTTTATTTGGCGCAGAGAGAGGGATTTGAACCCTCGGAACTTAAAGCAAGTTCACCCGTTTTCGAGACGGGCTCATTAAACCACTCTGACATCTCTGCAAACCATAAAAATGGTTATTTATTTTTCTGTTTATCTTCAAGAATATTTAGTGCACATAAAAGGTTTTTGCTAACATCTTTTGCAATTCGCTCAACATTCTCTTCACCAAGTTTGTTTTTTATGTTTAAAACATCTACCCTTCCACTGTGTTCACTTCCACTTTTAAAAGTTTTCATTTGATAATCTGCAAACATTTCTTGAAAATCTTTAGGCAAAGTTTCATCCACCACCTTAACTTCCTCTTCATAAACACTTAATCTTTGAATTCTTGGGTTTCTTTTAAATGAATGCCTTGTAAAAACATCGACTCCCTCACTTACTAAAAAGTTATTGAATGCCTTTAAGTTCTTTCCTGAGAATTCTTTGTTTTGATAATAAAAGTTTGCACACATTGAATCAAGAATAACACTATAATACAAAACTTGCCTGCCAGAAATTGTTTTAGAATTTTCAATTATATTTTTTGCCAGTTCACAAGCCTTTTTGTTTTGGGCACTGTTGCAAACCCCGCTTTGGTCAAGGCAACAAAACTCTGCAAATTTAAAACTTGCATTTTGAAGTGCGTTGTTTGAATTATCTTCAAAAATTTTTAGTTTGTTATTTCCACCTATGCGTGACATAACATCGCAAAATTCAGCGAAAGAGCCTGGTGAATGTTTAATAATTTCAACCAAGTTTTCGTCTTTTATTCCCCTTTTAAAAAAGTCATTTTCAAACTTTGCACAGTTAATTGAAACCAAAAAATAAAGCCTCATTAAAGTGTTAATGCTTCCGCATTCATTTAAGGTTTGATTAATATTGTTCAAATTTAAATTATAACTTACCATAAATTTCACCTGTTAATTTTTTTATTGAATCAGCGTTTTTCAATTCAACTTTAAACTGACTAATAAAATTTCTATCTAGTTCGTGTTAACCCCATTGCTTATCTAAAATAAAATCTATTTATCTATTAAATACTCAACAGAAGAACACTTTTCATTATATATCTAATTTTGCGTTAATTCAATAGTCTAGATAAATTTTTAATTTTTGCAAAAGTTCGTCTGTGTTTTCAATTTTTAATAACTCTTGCTTAATTTTTGTGCTGAAAGTTTTTCCTTTAACAAAGTGAACTAAGTGAGCACGAAGTTTGTTTAACACATGTTTTTCATTGTAATGCAATTTTAAAAGGTTTGCAATAAAGTTAATTTGCTCAAACTTTGTCATTTTAACTTTTGTGTTTGAAAGGCTTGAAATTAAATCTAAATTTCCAAGGGCTCCCCTGCCAATCATAATGCCTGCTGCATTTGTGTAACTTAAAAGGTCAAGGGCTTTTTTTGGTGTTGTTATATCTCCGTTTGCAATAACAGGAATTTTTACACTTAAAACACACTGTTTAATAATTTCTTTATCCACCTGCCCACTGTAATAATCTTCTCTTGTTCGCCCATGAATGGTTATTGCTGATGCCCCCGCACGCTCACACATTTTTGCAAACTCAACGGCATTTTTATTTTCTTTAAAAAACCCTGCCCTAAATTTAACAGTAACAGGTTTGGTTGTGCTTGAAACTGCTGCTTTAATTATTTTTTCGGCTAAATCAAGGTTTGTCATTAACCAAGACCCCTCATGATTGTTAACAATTTTTGGTGCTGGGCAACCCATGTTAATGTCAATTATATCAAACTTATCTAAAATTCCGCTTGAAATCACTTTTGAAAAAACCCCAGGGTCGTTACCAAAAATTTGCACTGCCTTTGGCAATTCATTTGAGTTTGTTATAAGCAAATCTTTGGTTTTGTCGTTATCAAACAAAAGTGCTTTTGCGCTTACCATTTCAGTGCAAGCAAGCCCAATCCCAAAAACATAGGCAAGGCTTCTAAACCCAACATCACTAAACCCCGCCATTGGGGCAAGTAAAATATTGTTTTTAAGTTTAACATTTCCAATTTTTAATGGCTTTATTAACATAGTTAAAGTTTAATTCAATTAAACAAAAAGTGCAACAATTATCACTCTTTTTTGTTGCTTTTGTTGTAAAACAAAATAATTAAAGTTGAAAAGTAAACCATAACTGCACAAATTATTGAGGTTGCAAGAAGCCAAAAATTGTTAACATCAACAAAATAAATAAACAAACTTATAAACCCACTCATAACAATAGATGCAATTAATATTTTTAAAATATCTCTATAAGTTGCCGCAGTTATCTGTTTTGCAATAAATGAAATGTTAACCAAAAATGCGGCTAAAAAGCACAACAAGTTTGCAATTTGGTCTCCATAAATATTAATTTGAGGAACTTTAATTAACACTATGTTTGCAATGATTTTAAACACCCCACCAACCAAAAGCGCAAACATTGGAGTTTTAAAATTTCCTTTGCCTTGCAAAATTCCGCTTGAAACCTGGGTTAATGCTAAAAACAAACAACTCACAGCCCCAATTTTTAAAAGATATGAAGCAATTTCAATTTCAGCCTCGCTAAACACTCCGCCATATAAAAAACTTATTATTGGTCTTGAAAGCATAAAAAGCCCAAAAACACAAGGAAGGGTTAAAAGAATGGTAAGCATAAAACTTTTGTTAATTGTTGACTTAACCCTTTGTTCATTCCCGCAAACATTGCTTTTTGAAATTGATGGCAACACCGCAGTTGCAACTGACAAACTTAAAACCACTGGCAGGTTAACAAGTGAGCCCACCGCCCCGCTTGAAAGCCCAAACAAACTTGTGGCCTCTTGTTGGCTGTATCCTGACATTGTTAACAGTTTCACAACAAGCCCGCTATCAATAAATTGAACAAGTGGCAAAATTAAAGACCCTAAGGTTACAGGCAAACAAATGGAAAGCAATGCCTTGCTGCAACTTTTAAAATTCAATCCATTTGTTACAATTTTTCTGGGTGGTTTTGTTATAATGTACCTCACTGTCAAATAAATGGCTGCAACAAATTCACTTATGCTAACCCCTAACAGCGCCCCAAAAACACCAAACAAAACCCCATTAAGCATGAATAAATATGCAAGCAAAAGCCCCGCAACCATTTTCACAACCTGTTCAATAAGGCTTGCCACACCTGATGGCACCATGTTTTCCTGCCCTTGAAAATACCCTTTATAGACTGAAATAACTCCAACAAAAATAATTGACGGAGCAATTCCCAAATAACAAATATAAGATTGTGCATTGCCCTGCATTCTGCTTATAGGCATGCAGGCAATTAGAATTATTGCAGTGCAAACAAAACTGAAAATAATAAGCCAAATTGTGGCAACCCTGAAAATTTGTTTTGCCCCACCATAGTCCCCTTTTGCCTGCTTTTCACTTATAAGTTTTGAAAGTGCTTGTGGCACAGCCGAACTTGAAATTGTTAAAAGCAAACTATAAAGCGGAAAAATCATTTGGTAAATGCCAATACCCTCTGAACCTAAGATATAAGTCAAAGGAAGGCGGTAAACCGCCCCAATTACCTTTCCCACCATTAAAAACACACAAAGAGTAATTGCGCCCCTTGCAAAGCCGTTTTTCGCCTTTTTCATACTTTTAGTATGCTTATTTAAAATATTATTTATTATTTCAAATCAATATTAACAAAAAACCACTCACAAAGCGGTTTTCAACATTTAAATAAGGTTAAATATAAATCAGTAAAATTTAAAATTTTTATCAACACTTGCACATCAAACTGCAAGCATTACATAACATTTTCAAAAATAAAATGAAACAATTTCATTCAAGTAAATACTAGCAACACCACCGCAATCACCATGATTTTACAATGAAAAAATTACACCTTTTCACACTAATGGCTAGAATAGTTAGAAATTATTTTTAACTTAATTCAAAAGTTAAATTAAAACTTATATTAGCCCCAACAAGAGGTTGTCCTGCATGGCTGTGAAGCCAAACTAAAATTGTAAACTTTTGTGGCTCAGATGAGGCGTCTCCACTTGCAAGCAAAACTTTATCACCCGAAATTTCAGTTGCGCTTCCTTCAACTTCTTCTAATGCAACAAAAATGTTTTCTCTTTCACTTTCAGCCTCTGCTCCACTATTTATCACAACATCAGTAATGTAAACACTCCATTTGGCAGTTGCAGTAACATAAAACTGCCCGTAAACCCCCTCGCTTCCATTTGTGCTTGTAATAGTTGAAGGAATGTTAGTTGTTTTATCTTCTTTTCCTGTAACAGGTTTTAACCCCAAATTTGCACTTGAAAGTTTAACCGTCTCAACGCTTTCACCATTTTTGTTTGAAACTGTTATGCCCTCAGTTGTTTTTATTCCAACATCAGCCACTGTTATCTTTTTATCTTTATAGACAAAGGCCATAAAACAACTTCCAATTATTGCGCAAATGATAATAAAAAATATTGTTGCCATAACGGCCCCTGTGTTCTTTCCTTCCATAACTCACCTCAAAATAAATTTTGCCAAACAACAATATTTTTAAACAAAAAAATAAAAACTCTTGGCTTCCACCAAAAGTTTTATTAAAATTAATCTTTGTTTTCTTCAACCTTTTTAACATCTTCAGTTTGTTCTGTCTCTTCTGTTTTTGTTTCTTGTTGTGTTTCTTGTTCACCTTTCACACTTTCTTCACTTTCATTAAGTTTTTTAACCATATACCACAATGAAATTGCTTGGAAAATTGAAAGAGCCAAAATCACAGCAAACATAATCCATGTGAAAGTGTTTGGTCTAACTGCAAGGCAAACAACACCAACAGCAACGCAAATTAATGTTAAAATTACCCCAATAACCATTGACCTTTTATTTAATTCCATAACTATTCTCCTTAACTTATAAAAGTATAACACATAACTTTTTAAATTTCCATACTTTTTTAAAAATTTTATGCTATTTATTAAATGATTTTTAATTTTTGAAAATTTAATTAAATTGTAATATTTTCTGCAAGCACAAGCAGTGTGCTTCCGGCGTTTAAATTAACAATTTTAATAACCCGCCTGTCGCAAAAAGAATTTCTAATGTAGTTTTTTATGATTGTTCCTTTGTGATACCCATGAACCACCAAAAGCCCATTAACATCACAATCAACCCTGCCTAATTGATATAACAATTCTGCCCGTGCCTCTTCAAGAGTTTTCCCATGAACATCAACCTCTAAAATATTGCCATATTTAAGTGTTAAAAATGGGTCAATCATTTTAGTTCCCCTCATAAGTGGTTGGGTTTTCAATGGCTATAATTTCGCCCCTATTGTTGGTTATTTCATTAGGCGACCTCATTCTTTCATCAAAGTAATTAAATGTATATGTGCCTGTATCTTCATTTTGAGAGTAAAAAATGTCAGCGCCAATATTAATGCAATCAGCCCTAATGGTATATTCTAAATCTCCGTATTCTATTGCAATTATGCCAAAGAATCCTGAAGTGTCAACTGGTTCACCCGCAAGTTTAAAATAATAATAATCGCCATTTGCTGAAGCACCACACAAATCGCCAGCATTAATATTGTTGACAGAGAATTGTGTTCCACTTCTCATCTCTCTATCTCCGTTATTGTAAACAAGCCAAACCTTGAAATAAAATGTTCTTACACTTTCATCATTTGAAAAATAAATTGAACTAACAGGGGTAACTTCAACCCCCTCCCACTCAAGGTGGGCTTGGTAATTTAAAATGTTTTTATGTTGGTCATCAAATGACGGAGTGCTTGAAACCTCAATTTCAACACCAATAATAGCATATCTTAAAACCTCAACACTTATGGTGTAACTTCCTGTAACAACCTCATCGCCAGCACCATCTACATAATATGTTTGAAGTTCAATAAATGCCAAGCAATCATAAAGTCCGTTTTGATTTGTCTTTTTAACAAGAATTTGGTTGTTTTCAGTGTCAAGCACAACTCCTGCACCTGTTTGGTGATTTTCAGCATCAAACGGAGGCATTGTGTAAGGCCCACCATCTGAAGGATAAGTTGGATCATAAAGTATTGGCGTGGTGCTGTAACTTGCAAGTTTAACATTATCTCCATTTATTGTTATATTTGAACTGCCGTTTCCGTAAACTAGATTATATTTAATTGAATAATAATTGCCATCAGTGTAAATTGTTGTTTGATCAATTTTATCGCCATTGTCATCAACAAAAACTAACCCGTTTGGCAAATTGTTGTAAACATTAACAACAACTGTGTCTCTAACGCTTGAGTTTTGAGCGCAATAAGCAGTTATAACCGCCCTGCCCGCTTTGTAATATTCAATATAGCGCACTCCGTCAATATAAACAACCCTTGCAACAGTTGGGTCGCTTGAAGAAAATGCAACTTCAACTCGCCCACCACTTGTGCTTTGCGAAACAATAAACGGAATTCTGTTCTCACTTGAAGATGATAAACTCACATCAATGTCAGCTAATTCCATGTAAACATTAACCATAACAGAGGTGTAAAATGTTCGGTAAAACTCACCGCCAGTAGTTGTTGTTTGGGTGTAAATATCAATTCTTGTTTGACCAACATTACGCAAATTGATTAAATATTCCCCATTAACATCTTCAACTGTTGCAACATTTTCATCAGCCACTTCAAAATGGTAAAAAACTCTGCCACCAAGACTATCAACATCATTAAAAAACCTTTGGGTTTGGTTTGAGTTTGCCTGAGCAATGTAATAGTTATAAGAAGTTAAAACCTCGTCTGAATCTGACGCCATAACAGGGCTTTGATAAACCCTGAAATCATAAACCTCAACAGAAGAAACATTGCCAACAATGCTTAAAATTAAAACACCCACAACCATTGCGGCAACAAACACAGAAGACAATATTATAATAGTTTTTAATCTTTTACTCATTTGTTTCCCCTATTTTTTATTCTATCCAATTAATCTTAAATTATTTTAAAAAGCTCTTCGGCAGAAT
>CAJKVX010000025.1 GCA_905203455.1 uncultured Eubacteriales bacterium | reverse complement strand
TTCCGAGATTAAGCAGTATTTCGGATTTTATCAATATTACTGTATCTGAAAGGCTTATCGCACAAGACCCGATACAAGAAGGCGATTCGCTTGAAATTGACGGACAGTTCAGATCGTACAATAATTATTCTCCGACGGGAAACAAACTTGTTTTAACGGTTTTTGCACGCGATTTGTCAAAAAACTGCAGCGAAGACACCATTAAAAATCCGAATTACATATTCTTAAACGGTTTTGTATGCAAAACACCCGTTTACAGAATTACGCCGTTCGGCAGGGAAATAACAGACCTTCTTATCGCCGTTAACAGAGCATACAACAAGTCGGACTATATGCCTTGTATTGCCTGGGGCAGAAACGCAAGATTTTCGTCGGATCTTGCAGTCGGAACAAATATTAAAATCTGGGGAAGAATCCAGAGCAGAGAATATCAAAAAAGAATATCGGAAACGCAGACCGTTACAAAAACAGCATTTGAGATTTCAATATCAAAAATGGAAACGGAAATCAAAGAAAAAGAAAAAAACGACGAACAACTTGACATTATATAAAAAACAAAGCTGTAAGCAAAGAAATTTTTGCCTGCAGCTTTTAATTATTTTATGAAATTTAAAAACAAATAAAAAAACCTGCCTAAAAGGCAGGAACTAAGAATTATAGTCATATGGTATTTTATTTTTTCTGTCTCCAAGCAAATTTAAAATGTAGCCATTTTCAACCTTGCACCACCATTTTGGGTTTTGCTTAGGAAGTTCCTCTAATATTATTTTATCGTTCGCAAAACCTTTCTCAACAACCTCTAAATCTTCAATTTTTATATCACAAAACTTATCATTTTCAAAATCTTTGATTGTTTCATCTGTCCACACTATGGTGTTGTCATAAAACTTGGGGTCTATAAAACACACATCAAATCTATTATCTCTGATTTCACCTGAAATTATTCTGCCAACCATGCCTTTATAAACTCCGTTACTACTGTAATAATCAGTATCTTTTAGAACCTTTACTTTATCATAAACTTGCATTATTGGTCTCCTCCAATTAATGTATTGCTTTTTAATTTACCATTCGGGAATATCATAAATGAACTTACAAGTTTATAGGTTTTATTTTTTTCCCCATAACCATTCAAAACTATATTCAATGTTATTTTTACACCAAATCGATTATGCAACTTTATAACTTATTTTTCTTTATAAGGTTAACATAATAAATTAACTGCAACCTTTAATTATAAAGTTATTGACAAAAAGCACATTGAATGTTAAAAAGCCTTGCAAAATGGGCTTTTTTTATTTATAATTTTATTATGGAAAAGGAACTAATTGAACAAAACAAAACAACTTTTATTATGCTTGCAAAAGATGATATTAAGCGTGAAGGGATTGATTCGTTGCTTTCATGGCTTGAAACAACAGACTTCTTTTCTGCCCCTGCAAGTTCAAAATATCATTTAAGTGAAGAAGGCGGGCTGTGCGCACACTCGCTTAATGTTTATGAACGGCTTGTAAGACTGTGTGAAAGTGAATATGGTGAAGATGGGTATAATAAAGAAAGTGTTGCAATTATTGGTCTGTTTCATGACCTTTGCAAAACCAACACCTATAAGGTTGAAATGAGAAATGTTAAAGAAGATGGTGTTTGGGTTCAAAAACCTTACTTTACTGTTGATGATAACCTGCCTTATGGGCATGGCGAAAAAAGTGTTTATATGCTTTCAGGCTTTATTAAACTTACCCGTGAAGAGGCCATGGCAATTAACTGGCATATGGGCGGTTTTGATTTAAGGGTTCAGGGCGGAAGTTATGATTATAACAAAGCATTTAACAAATTTCCACTTGCCCTGCTTGCACACCTTGCTGATATGCAGGCAACTTTTCTTGATGAAAACCAAGAACAAAATTAATTTTTGCTAAGCACAGCATTTATTGTAAAACAAACTCAAAACAATAAAAACCAAAACTTACCCTTACAAAAAAGCAAAACAAGTTAAGAATAATTAAGATTTTTAAAGTTATAATTGCCATAAAATAATAGATTTTAATAAGTATCATAGATTAAAAAAACAATACAAAATAAGCAAAAATTGATGATTTTAAGCAATTTTGATTAAATTTTACCCTAAAAACATTGTTTTTTGCGTGTTTTGTTAACAAACCAAACTTTGAATTCTTAAAATAAAATTACTACACAAAATTAAATAATCAAATTACATTTCATTTAAAAGAGGGAAATTTATGGATTACCAAAAACTAGCAGATTTGCTTTATCCTGAAATTAATAAAGACATCACCTATTACACCAATTTATATAAACCAAGAAATTTAGAAAAGTCTTGTGAGGTTACAAGAATTGCACCAAGCCCAACGGGTTATCTTCACATTGGGCATCTTTACAGTGCACTTATTAACAAAATTGTGGCTGAAAAAACCAACGGTGTTTTTTATTTCAGGCTTGAAGATACTGACCGCAAAAGATACATCAAAGGTGCAGGAGACATTGCTTACAGCATGCTTTGCAACTTTGGCATTGTGCCAAATGAAGGTTACAGGGGCGATGATGTTTTAGCAGTTGGGAATTATGGCCCTTATGTTCAATCGCAAAGGCTTGAAATTTACCACACTTTTGCAAAACATCTTGTTTCTTTGGGCTTGGCGTTCCCTTGTTTTTGTGGAAAAAATGAAAATGTTGAAGAAGTGCTTGAAAGAAGAGAAAACCAACTTGAAACAAGCGACACCATTGAAGAAAAAGACCCTTGCAGAAACCTTACCTTTGAAGAAATTGAGCAAAAAATAAAAAATGGTGAAAAGTTTGCAATAAGGCTTAAAAGCCAAGGCGACCCAAACAAAACCTTTGAATTTACTGATAAAATTAAGGGCAAACGAGAACTGCGTGAAAACAATAAAGATGTTGTGCTTGTAAAATCTGATGGCATTCCGCCTTATTCACTTGCTCATGTGGTTGACGACACCTTAATGGGCACAACTTTGGTTGTTCGTGGTGAAGAATGGTGGTCATCACTTTCAGCGCATCTTGAAATTTTTAAGGCATTTGGATTTAAACCTCCAAAATATGCTCACACCCCTGTTATTTGTAAAATTGATGAACAGGGCAATAAAAGAAAATTAAGCAAGCGTAAAGACCCAGAGGCAGATGCACGCTACTTTTTAAAACTTGGTTATCCCGTTTTAAGTTTAATAGATTATCTTTTGAACCTTTTAAACAGTGATTATGAACAATGGAGGGCTAAAAACCCCACTGCAAGTTATAAAGATTTTAATTTCAAACTTGAAAAAATTGGAAGCAACAACCCAATGTTTGATTTTGAAAAACTTGATAACATTTCAAAAAATGTTATCGCATATTTCAGTGCAGATGAAGTTTATAACATGGCTCTTTCTTGGGCAAAAGAAAATGATGCCGAGTTTGCAAAAGTTTTAGAAAAAAATAAAAATATTGCCCTGCAAGTTTTCTCAATTGAGCGTGGCACACCAAGACCAAGAAAAGACATTTCAAAGTTTAGTGAAATCAAAAACCTTTATGGTTACATGTTTAACGAAACCAAAAAAACCGCAAAATTCAGTGATTTTGACCCAAAATTTACTGAAAAAACAATAAAATCATTAATTTTTGCCTATTTAAGTGAATATAACCACAACCTTAACAAAGAGGATTGGTTTGCCCAAATTAAAGAAATTTCATCAAAAGTTGGCTTTGCAGATAACAAAGAATATAAGGCAAACCCAACCGCTTTTGTTGGAAATGTTAGTGACGCCTGCGCAATTATAAGGGTGGCATTAACAGGAAAAAACCAAACCCCTGACCTTTACACAATCATGCAGATTTTAGGCGAAGATGAAGTAAAAGCCCGCCTTAAAAACTTCTGTTAAATTAAGTTAAATTTAAAATTAGGCAAGCAATACGAAACTTTCTGTTTTAAACATAAAAAAACATCAATACTAAAATTGATGTTTTTTGTTTTACTTATTAACATTTTTTAATTAAAAGTTAATAAGTTGTTTAATTTTTTTGCCTTTGCTTTAATCATTTTCAACTTTTGGGGTAACTTGCTCTTTAACCATAACATTTTGTTCACTTGGAACAACATCACGATATCTTCTAAGCCCTGTTCCCGCAGGAATAAGTTTACCAATGATAACATTTTCTTTAAGACCAATTAATGGGTCAATCTTGCCTTTAATTGCAGCATCAGTTAAAACTCTTATTGTTTCTTGGAAACTTGCTGCTGCAAGGAAGCCATCAGTTGCAAGAGCAGCCTTAGTTATTGAAAGCAGAACTCTTTTTGCCGTTGCAGGCTCGCCACCATTTGCAAGAATTTTTTCGTTTTCTTCTTCATATTTGAAGATATCAACAAGGTCACCTGGAAGAAGTGTTGTGTCGCCACTGTCTTCAATTTTAACCTTTCTTAACATTTGCCTGATGATGATTTCAATGTGTTTATCATTAACATCAACGCTATAAAGTTTATAAACTTTCAAAACTTCACGCATGATGTAATCTTGAACGCCCTTAATTCCCTTTGTTTTTAAAATGTCATGAGGGTTAAGTGGCCCTTCGGTGAACATTGAACCTGGCTCAACTGTGTCGCCAACTTTAACAAGATATTTAACACCATAAGGAATTGCATAACTTATAACACTGCCATCAGGGGTTTCAACTTCAACAAGTTGTTTTGCTTCGTTAACAGTTTTAACTTTTCCGCTAACTTCACTTATAATTGCAACGCCTTTTGGTTTTTTAGCTTCAAAAATTTCTTCAACTCTTGGCAAACCTTGCGTAATGTCGGCCGCTGATGCTGTTCCACCTGCCTGGAAGACCTTCATTGTTAACTGTGTTCCTGGCTCACCAATTGATTGAGCAGCAATAATACCAACTGCCTCACCAACCTGAACTGGCTCACGGCTTGCCATGTTTCTTCCATAACATTTAGCACAAACACCATGTTTTGATTTACAAGTAAACACTGTTCTAATGTTAACAGATTTAATGCCAGCAGCCTCAATTGCTATTGCTTGGGCAAGAGTTATCATTTCATTTGCCTTTGCAAGCACTTCACCAGTTTCAGGGTTAACAACATCACTTACTGGGAACCTGCCATAAATTCTGTCTTTAAGGCTTTCAATTTCACGCCCACTGTCATAAATTGCACTAACTTCCATTCCCTTAACTTTTTCGCCAAGGGTTGCAAAGCAATCTTCATCATCAACAACAACTTCTTGCGCAACATCAACAAGCCTTCTTGTAAGGTAACCAGCGTCTGCTGTTTTAAGCGCCTTATCAACCATACCTTTACGGCCACCACGAGTGGCAATGAAGTATTCAATAACGCTTAACCCACTTTTAAAGCAAGACCTGATTGGCACTTCAATAACCTTTCCTGATGTTGAAACCATTATTCCCCTAAGCCCTGCAAGCTGGCACATATTTCCAGCGTTACCACGAGCCTGAGAGTCAACCATCATTTTAAGAGGGTTTGTTGGCTCAAACTCAGCCATAACAGCCTTTTCCATTTCACCCATTGCGGTGTTCCAAGCGTCTGTTAATTTTTCAGCCTTTTCATATTGAGTTATAAGCCCACGCCTGAATTGTTTTTCAACAAGCATTGACGCTTGGTTTGCCTTTTCAATAATTTCATCACGATGTGGAGTTGTTTTAACATCAAACAAACAAGCAGTGATGCAGGCTTTGGTTGAATATTTATAACCAAGGTCTTTAATTCTGTCAAGCATTTTTGCAGTTTCGGTTGACCCAAGGTTGTCATAGCACGCTTTAATTATCTTCTTAATTTGTTTTTTACCACAAACATAATCAACTTCAAGTTTAAGCATATCTTCAGGAGTTTTTCTTTCGCAAAGCCCAAGGTTTTGTGGAATTTCACGGTTAAATATAATTCTTCCTGCTGTTGTGTTAAGCCTTGTTACATACATCTTTCCGTCAATTTCTTTTCTAACTCTTACAACAATTTTTGCTTGAAGGTCAATGTCGCCATTGTCATAAGCCAAGATTGCTTCATCAGGGCTTGCAAAAACTTTGCCCTCGCCCTTTGCACCTGCTTTTTCAAAAGTTAGGTAATAGTTCCCCAAAATCATGTCTTGCGTTGGAACTGTTATTGGCTCACCATCACTTGGCTTTAAAATGTTGTTTGATGCAATCATCAAAAACCTTGCCTCAGCCTGTGCTTCAAGTGAAAGCGGAACATGAACTGGCATTTGGTCACCATCAAAGTCTGCGTTAAACGCTGTGCAGGTAAGTGGGTGAAGTTTAATTGCCCTTCCTTCAACTAGCACTGGTTCAAACGCCTGAATTCCAAGCCTGTGCAATGTTGGAGCACGGTTTAAAAGAACTGGGTGGTCTTTAATAACATCTTCCAAAACATCCCAAACAATTGGTCTTGCACGCTCAACAATTCTTTTTGCACTTTTAATGTTGTGGCTTTGGTTTAAATCAACCAACCTTTTCATAACAAATGGTTTGAAAAGTTCAAGAGCCATTTCTTTTGGAAGCCCACATTGATAAATTTTAAGGCTTGGTCCAACAACAATAACTGATCTTCCTGAATAGTCAACACGCTTTCCAAGAAGGTTTTGCCTAAACCTGCCCTGCTTTCCACGAAGCAAGCCTGAAAGTGATTTAAGTTCACGGTTGCCTGCACCTGAAATTGCCTTGCCTCTTCTGCCGTTATCAATAAGAGCATCAACGGCTTCTTGAAGCATTCTTTTTTCATTTCTTATAATAATGTCAGGTGCGCCAAGTTCAATAAGTTTTTTAAGCCTGTTGTTACGGTTAATAACTCTTCTGTAAAGGTCGTTAAGGTCACTTGTTGCAAACCTGCCACCATCAAGCGGAACCATTGGTCTTAATTCTGGCGGAATAACAGGCAACACATCAAGAATCATCCATTCTGGCTTTGCACCACTTTGGCGGAACGCTTCAAGAATGCTTAATCTTTTTGCGGCTTTAAGTTTCTTTTGCCCCTTTGAATTGTTAACAATATCACGGGTTTCTTTTGTTTCTTTTTCAATGTCAATTTGCTTTAAAAGTTCTTTTATTACTTCTGCGCCCATGCCAGCCTTAAATGATTTAGGGCCAAATTGCTCAACCGCTTCTCTATATTCCCTGTCATTAATTACTTGTTTAAACTCAAAGTTAGTTGAACCTGGGTCAGTTACAATAAATGATGTGAAATACAACACCTGTTCAAGTTGTTTTACAGGAAGTTCCAAAAGCAAGCCAATTCTTGAAGGCACGCCTTTAAAGTACCACATGTGTGAAACAGGGCTAACAAGTTCAATATGCCCCATTCTTTCACGGCGAACCTTTGAACTTGTTACCTCAACGCCACATTTATCACAAATAACGCCTTTGTATCTAACCCTTTTATATTTTCCGCAATGGCACTCCCAATCTTTGGTTGGCCCGAAAATTCTTTCACAGAACAAACCGTCTCTTTCAGGCTTTTGAGTTCTGTAATTAATGGTTTCAGGTTTTGTTACTTCCCCATGAGACCATTCACGAATTTTCTCAGGGCTTGCAAGCCCAATTTGCATAGAATCGAAGTTGTTTAATTCAAACATATTCTCTCCTTATTTTAAGGGATAATCCCCTTGTTTATTTTTTTGTTTTTATTGCTTAAATGTCATCATCAAGGTCAAAGAGCGAATCAACATCTTCAACCACTTGCGTTGCCCCCATTAAGTCTCCCTCAATGTCGTTTGTGCCAAGATAAGGGTCTTCAAGTTCAACCTCAACCTCTTGCTGAGATTTCTTCTTTTCAGCACGCATATCAATGTTTTCTTTAACTTCATCGCCAATTTCTTTAAGTTGAATTTCTTGTTTGTCTTCGGTTAAAACTTTAACATCAAGTGCCAAGCCCTGCAATTCTTTATTTAAAACTTTAAATGATTCAGGAATTCCAGGTTCAGCAATGTTTTCACCTTTAACAATTGACTCATAAGTTTTAACACGCCCAACAATATCATCACTTTTAACAGTAAGCATTTCTTGCAAAATGTTAGCCGCACCATACGCTTCAAGTGCCCAAACTTCCATTTCACCAAACCTTTGTCCACCAAACTGTGCTTTACCACCAAGAGGTTGTTGAGTAACAAGAGAGTATGGCCCAATGCTTCTAGCATGCATTTTATCATCAACCAAGTGATGAAGTTTTAACATATACATATATCCAACTGTTGCACGGTTATCAAATGGCTCACCCGTTCTTCCGTCATAAAGTTGAAGTTTGCCATCAGCAGGCAACCCGTTGTCAACCAAAAGTTTTTGAATTTCGTCTTCTTTTGCACCATCAAAAACTGGTGTTGCAATTTTCCAATCCATAGCCTTGCAGGCAAGTGCCAAGTGAACTTCAAGCAACTGCCCAATGTTCATTCTGCTTGGAACACCAAGTGGGTTTAAAAGAATTTGAATTGGAGTTCCATCAGGCAAGAATGGCATGTCAGCCTTTGGCAAAATTCTTGAAACAACGCCTTTGTTTCCGTGCCTTCCTGACATTTTGTCGCCCACGCTCATTTTTCTTTTTTGAGCAATGTAAACTCTAACAAGTTTGTTAACGCCTGTTGGCAATTCGTCTTTATTTTCTCGTGTAAACACCTTAACATCAACAACAACCCCGCCTTCACCATGTTGAACACGAAGGCTAGTGTCTCTAACCTCACGGGCTTTTTCACCAAAAATTGCTCTTAAAAGCCTTTCTTCAGGGGTAAGTTCAGTTTCACCCTTTGGTGTAACCTTACCAACCAAAATGTCGCCAGGAACAACCTCTGCCCCAACCATGATAATTCCGTTTTCGTCAAGGTTTGCAAGAGCATCTTCACCAACATTTGGAATGTCTCTTGTAATCTCTTCTGGCCCAAGTTTTGTGTCACGAGCGTCTTGCTCATACTCTTCAATGTGAATTGATGTTAAAACATCTTCTTGAACAAGTTCTTCGCTGATTAAAATTGCGTCTTCAAAGTTATATCCTTCCCAAGGCATGAATGCAACCAAAATGTTTTTACCAATTGAAAGTTCACCATTGTTTGTTGATGGACCATCAGCCAAAACATCACCCGCTTTAACCTTTTCACCCTTTTTTGCAATAGGTTTTTGAATCATGCAAGTTCCGTTGTTTGAACGAACAAACTTGGTTAATGTGTATTTATCTTCACTGCCATCTTCACAGGTAACAATAATTGTGTCTGCACTGGCATATTTAACAACACCAGCGTGTTTTGCAATAACCATAACCCCGCTGTCAACTGCAATTCTGTGTTCGGTGCCTGTTGCAATAATAGGTGCCTCAGTTTTTAAAAGTGGCACTGCTTGCCTTTGCATGTTTGATGCCATCATTGCACGAGTTGCGTCATCATTTTCAATAAATGGCACAAGTGTTGTTGCAATTGAAATCAGTTCTTTTGGGCTAACATCAATAAAGTCAATCTGGTCTCTTGGAAGTTCAACAATTTCACCTTTCTTTCTGCAAATAATTCTTTCATTTGCAAGAGTTCCCTCAGGAGTTAAAGGCTCGTTTGCTTGGGCAATAACATACCCTTCTTCAACATCAGCACTCATGTAAACAACTTCTTTTGTTACCTTGCCAGTGCTTTTGTCAATTTTTCTGTAAGGCGCTTCAAGGAAGCCATATTTATTAATTTTTGCATAAGTTGCAAGAGAGTTAATAAGCCCAATGTTTTGACCTTCAGGAGTTTCATTAGGGCAAAGCCTTCCATAGTGAGTGTAATGCACGTCACGCACTTCAAAGCCCGCTCTTTCACGAGTAAGTGCCCCAGGCCCAAGTGAACTTATTCTTCTTTTATGTGTAAGTGAAGCAATTGGGTTTGTTTGCTCCATAAATTGGCTCATTTGGCTTGACCCAAAGAATTCACGAATTGTTGAACTGATGCTTCTAACATTAATAAGTGAACTTGGGCTAACTTCGTTAACATTTTGAACCTGCATTCTTTCACTAATAACCCTTTCAAGTTTAGCCATTCCAGTGAAAAATTGGTTGGTTAAAAGTTCGCCAACGGCTTTAACTCTTCGGTTTCCAAGGTGGTCAACATCATCAGTTTCACCAAGCCCTTCACCAATTGACATATGATAGTTATAAGCACTAATAACATCATCAAAAAGCAAGTGCCTTCCAATAAGGCTGTCTCTTTGTTCTTTTATAACCTCTTTCCTTTCTTCAACATTTTTGCAATCTTTTGTAAGTTCAAGAAGAGTTGGAAGGTGAACAAATCTGTCAATTTCAAATTCATCAGGGTTAAGCCCGCAGTATGCTTTAAGGTCAACCATGTTGTTGCCAATAATGGTAAATGGCCCATTTTTTCCAACAACGCTTACTCTGTTAATGCCCGCCGTTTGAATAGCCTCTGCAACTTCACGAGCAATAACTTCCCCTGCGCTAACAAAAAGTTTTTTGCCACTTTTAACATCTTCTGCTGCAGTTTTTCCAGCAATTCTGTTAGCAAGAGATAACTTTTGGTTAAACTTAAATCTTCCAACAAGGCTAACATCATATCTTCTTGTTGAAAAGAACATTTTTTCAAGGTTTCTTTTAATTGCTTTAAGGTTCAAAACCTCACCTGGCCTTAACCTTTTGCTAATTTCAACCAAAGCCTCTTCTTCGGTTTTGGTAACATCTTTTTCAAGAGTCTTTTTAATGCTTGGGTGGTTATCAAAAACTTGCAAAATTTCTTCATCACTTGAAAGCCCCAATGCTCTTAAAAGAATTGTTCCAACAAGTTTACGGTTACGGTCAATATGAACATAAATAACCCCAGAACTATCTTCTTCAAGTTCAATCCACGCACCACGCGCAGGCATAATTGAAGTTTCAGTAACAAAGTTGCCAGTTTTGTTTATCCCTTGTTTGCAATAAACTCCTGGGCTTCTAACAAGTTGGCTAACAACCGCCCTTTCAGCCCCGTTAATTATAAACGACCCATTTTCAGTCATCAAAGGAATGTCTCCAAAGAAAACTTCTTGGTCAACAACCTCGCCAGTTTCTTTGTAAACAAGCCTAATTTTAACTTTAAGTGGAAGGCTGTAAGTTGCGTCTCTTGTTTTGCACTCAGCCTCAGTGTATTTAGGTGTGCCAGATAAACTGTGGTCAAGAAAATAAAGTTCAACTCTGCAATCTCTGTCAGGGTCACGAACATCTCTGTTAAGGTTTTCTGTGTCAACAATAGGAGAAAAGTCTCTTAACACATTTCTTATTCCGTTAGTTATAAAGTCATTGTAACTTGCCCTTTGCACATCCATTAAATAAGGAAAGTCAACAACTTCGTCAATTTTGCCGAATTTGTATCTTTCAGTTTTGCCATACTTAACCTTAGAAACATTAAGATTTTTTACACTCATTAAAATTACTCCTTTAAGTTACATGGGTTGAAAAAAGGCATTTTTGTGACAAAAAATTGAAAAAATAATTAAATTTAATGTCGCAAAAACGCCCTTTCATCTCCTTATTTTAAAAATTGCAATCTTGTTGCTACCATTGTCAAATTTTTTAAAGGGAAACCGCCACCACAATTCGAATAAAATTTTAAACAGCCTTTTTCACTAAAAAAGTTGACAATAAGTCATCATAACTTCACAATATGTTACCACATCTAACAAAACAAAGTCAATACTTTTTTTTAAAAACTTTTAAATTCAACACAATGGCACAAAAACATTAATATAAAATCAATCAAAGTAAAAAAAAATCACACTATAAAATAAATTATTAACAAATTTTTAAAATAAATTCGGCTTACAATACCGCTCTAAAATTATTTTTTTGGAGGAACAAAATATTTTCACCATACACAACAAAAGAGGAATACATTTTTTAGTAAAATCTTCAATTAGCAACATTGAATTAAATAACGCCTTTGAAATTATGAAAA
>CAJKVX010000024.1 GCA_905203455.1 uncultured Eubacteriales bacterium | reverse complement strand
GTTTAAAAAGTTCATAACTCCCATGAAAATGCAGTTGGCAACTTTATCTTGATATGTTGGGTCAAGAAGCAACTTTTCATCTTCACCGTTAGATAAAAACCCACATTCGGCAATCACTGATGGCGCCTCGGTGCATTTAAGCATATAGTAATCTCCAACGCTTACGCCTTTGTCGCTTGACGGAAGATTTTGAGTAAAGAATTTTTGAATTGAAAGGGCAAGTTCACGGCTAATTTCGCTTGATTTATCATAAAAAACTTGGGCGCCTCTTAATTTAGAGTTTGTAAAACTGTTCATGTGAACAGATATAACCATGTTTGGTTTAACCTCTTCAATAATTTCTTTTCTTTTTGCCATGTCTCGCTTTTTGTAATTGGTGCTGTAAAGCCCGTAAAGTCCGTTTTCATTAGTGCGTGTTAACACAACGGTAATGCCAACACTTTTTAAATAACTTGCCAAAATGTTTGAAATTATAAGGTTAATTTCTGCCTCTTTAACTTTACTTGTTCTGCCAATGCTTCCTGGGTCAAGCCCGCCATGCCCAGGGTCAATAACCACTGTGTAGCCAATGCTTGGGGCATCTTCCCTTGCTGTGCTTGAAGCAGTTGTAACACTGCTTGCCACGGCACTTGATGAAATTAAAAGGGCAAAACACACAAAAAAGGCAATAACAGCCTTTAATTTTTTACATTTTCTTTTTTTTACATTTCCTTTTACCATAGTAAAGTTTATTATTTTAAGTAAATTAATATGAATGTTATTCAAATAATGCTAATGTACTTGATAAAAATGATTTGATTAATATCATTCACATAATTACATCTTTTATGTATATTAAGTTATTGTAATTTAAACATTTTTTTAAAGAGTAGTTTAAATGGCGTCTATTGACATTTAATGGGGAAAATGGTATACTTTGCTGAGTTGAAAGTTTATGAATAATAACGAATTATATAAATTTTTAAAAGAACATTGTGATTGGTCAGATGAAGACATCGAAAGTAAAAACGATTTACTTTCATATATTCCAAAATCAGATGAGCAGTCTTATTTGGATAAGGCGGATTTTTATAAAAAAACATTTAATTTGACTCAAACAGAATTTAATAAGATGCTTAAATCAACACCAGAACTTTTAGGATATAGTGACGAAAGTGTTATAGACAAAGCAGATTCTTATAAAGAGGACTTTAATTTAACTCAGGCAGAATTTAATAAGATGTTAAAAACATTACCAGCACTTTTAGGCTTGAGTGCCGACAGTGTTATAGATAAAACAGATTTCTATAAAAGAACATTTAATTTAACTCAAATAGAATTTAATAAGATGTTAAAAATTTCGTACGCAATGTTATGTTATAGTGCTGAAAATGTGCTGAAAAAAAAGGAAAATTTTGATAAATTGAAAATTGATAAGGATACAATTGTTAATAGTCCATCTATTCTATTGTCCTCTCCAAAAAATTTTATTGTTAAATATATGCTTCATTTCATTAATTCTCAAGGAAAGCAATTTTTAAACAAAGGCAATTGGTTTTTGACATCTGCAGATAAACTTTGGGCAAGGTTTTGCTTTTTAAAAGATAAAGAAGGACACAGAGTTGATGACATTGTGTTAGAAGAGAAGGCTTTTCAAAAAAAATATTCAATTGAAAGTACTGAATTAATGAAACAATATCCTTTGACAAAAAAGGCTGTTGAATATGTGAATTATAAATATAATGAACTTGCGTTAATGATTGGTGAACCGACACTTACTGCGCCGATTGAGGAAGAGAATTTGGATAAATAAGGGGGATTTATATGGATTTAAATTTAGAAAAATTTTTGCTAAAAATGAATTTTACTAAAAGTGAAATTATAGACATGAAATCACTTGCTCCAACACTTGATGTAACAACTTTAAGCGAAGTGAAAGAAGTGATGCAAGTGCTATCGCAATATGGTTATCCCATAGAGGATTTGCCAGAACTGTTTTATCAAAATCCAAACATAATGACAATGAGTAAAGAATCTTTAACTCAAGAACTTGAAGGGTTAATTAGCAAAAATATAGACATTGAAGAATATTTAAAAAATGATCCTTTTGGAATATAAAAAAGCATTTTTAATAAGGCATATCAGCAGATATGTCTTATTATTTTATTATTTTCAATAGGAAAATTAATTTTTGCAATAATTTAAATATTCAATATTTGGTTAATTTGTTTTACGGGGTTCATGTTAAAGATGCAGTTGAACGGGGAAAAGTGATAAATTGAGAGCGTTAAATATTAAAAGATAACGACCATGGTTATTAAATTGCAAGGTGGCGTTGGGGTGATAAAAGTAAGTGGTGCTAATAAGGGTTATTATTAATATGCAAGGTAACAAAGTGGCAGCGGCATTATCTATGCTATTTGGGCTTTAAATTTAATTTTATTATTGAATTCTTGCTTAGGGGGTAATTAAATGGTATAATGAATACATGAAAAATGAGAAAAAGAGAATTTCATTTGATATTAAAGTTGGGGGCGAAGTTGACGCTAAAAACATTTCATCACTTAATTTCGCCTTGGTGGGTGATGCCGTGCAATCGCTTTATCTTAGAACTTGGTTTGTTAGAAACACAACCTTAAATGTTAATGTGGTAACAAAAAAAATTAATCAACTTGTTAATGCTGGGGCGCAGGCTAAATTTTTTAAATTGATTGAACCAGTTTTAAATGAGCAAGAAGCAGAGGTGTGCAGGCGTGCAAGAAACACTCACACTCACTCAGTGGCTAAAAACTATTCAGTTATTGAATATAGGTTAGCAACTGCTTTTGAAGCATTGCTTGGGTATTTATATTTAACAAATCAAATTGAAAGGTTAGAATTTGTTTTAAATTATGTGTTAAATAACCCAGAACTAAGTTTAAATTAAAACTAATTTGCACTAAATTGCGTTTAATTGGTGCAATTTGGTTAAAAATTTATGTAAAATTTGCAAAACATGGAGAGTTTTATGAATTTTGAAGGTAAAAATGCGGTTTTTGAACTTTTAAATAGTGATAAAACAGTTGAAAAGGTGATTTTTGAAAACAAGGCTTTTGATGATAAACTGCATCAAATTTTTGAACTTGCTAAAAGCAAGGGCATTAAAACTGAAAATGCAGCAAAAAAGCAACTTGATAAACTGAGTGAAACTGGCAAGCACCAGGGGGTTATTGCAGTTGCATCTGACTTTGTTTATAGTGATTTGGGTGAAGTAATTGCAAATGCAAGAAATAAAGGTGAGCAAATTTTGCTTGTGTTGCTTGATGGCGTGCTTGACCCACATAACCTTGGCAGTGTTTTAAGGGTTGCTGAATGCGTTAGCGCAACAGCGGTGGTTATTCCTAAAAACAGGTCGGCGGTTGTTAACGAAACGGTTGTAAGGGTAAGTGCGGGGGCTGCTGCATATGTTTCTGTTTGCAAGGTTTCAAACTTGGCAAGCACAATTGAAAGTTTAAAGCAGAAAAATATTTGGGTTTATTCATGTGATATGCAAGGAGACACTATGTATAACACTGACCTGGTTGGAGATGTTGCCATTGTTGTTGGTGGCGAAGGGCAAGGTGTTTCAGCACTTGTAAATAAAAAGTGTGATAAGATTATAAGCATTCCAATGTTTGGAAAAATCAATTCGCTAAATGCAAGTGTAAGTGCGGGGATTGTTTTGTATGAAGTCACAAGGCAAAGATTGCAAAAACAAAGCAAAAAAGCATAAAAAACATTAAAAAACACGCAATTTTGGGCAATTTATTATTAAAATGTTTAAATTATTAAAGGTGAATGAATGGACGAAAAGGAACTTGAAAAATTAATAGATGCCTATGCTGACACAATCAGAGCGGTTTGCAGAAGATATTTTTTAGTTGGTGGCAGCCAAGAAGATTTATTTCAAGAAGGAATGATTGGATTGCTTGAAGCATGCAAAAAATATGATTTCAGCAAGGGTGATTACACCAGTTCAACATTCAAAAAGTTTGCAATGTTGTGCATTAAAAGGCAGATAATTGATGCAATTAAACACGCAAACACAAAGAAAAACCAGCCACTTAATAACTATGTGTCGTTTAACCAAAAGAATGATGAAAACCAAGAGTTTGAACTTGAGTTTGATAATTCATATTTAAATTATCTTGATGTTGACCCTGAAACAATTGTGCTTAACCAAGAAACAACTGATGAACAACTTAACATTTTAAAGCAAACTTTAAGCAAAGGTGAGGGGCAGGTGTTAGAACTTTATTTAAGGGGGCTTAGTCAATCTAAAATTGCAAAGGCTTTAAACAAAACCCCAAAGCAAATTGATAACACTATTCAAAGAATAAAAAACAAAGCAAAAACTTTTAAAAATGGCTAAAATTTAATGATTTTTACATAAAATTATATCATTTTTGCAAAAAGCGGTTGGTGTTAAATTGAGTTTTGCGTTAAACATTAAATGGCATTAGTGATAGGGCTTGCATAAAACAACAGAATCACACTAAAAGTAAATTTGCATAAACAATATGATTACATTAAATCAAACTTGCATTAAAGCATCAATTATATTAAAATAGATTTTGGCATAAAGCGGAGGAAAAGTAATGTATTTAGCATTATATAGAAAATACAGACCAAAAACTTTTGATGAGGTTATTGGGCAAGATGATATTATAAGAACATTGAAAAATCAAATTAAAAACGGGCAAATTAGTCACGCTTATTTGTTTTGTGGAAGCAGGGGAACTGGGAAAACAAGCACTGCTAAAATTTTTGCAAGGGCAATAAATTGCACTAGTACAAATAACGGCTCGCCTTGTGGGAAGTGTTCAGTTTGTGAAATTGAAAATAATATGGACATTTTGGAAATTGATGCTGCCAGCAATAACGGTGTTGATGAAATTAGAGATTTAAGAGAAAAGGTGAAATATCCACCGGTTAACGGGAAATATAAGGTTTATATTATTGATGAAGTTCACATGCTTAGTGTTAATGCGTTTAATGCACTTTTAAAAACCCTTGAAGAACCTCCGCAAGATGTTGTTTTTATTTTGGCAACAACTGAGGTTCACAAACTTCCTGCAACAATTCTTTCAAGGTGCATGAGGTTTGATTTTAAACTGGTTTCAAACCAAAAATTGGTTGAATTGCTTGAAAAAATTTGCAAGGAAAACGGCATCAAGGCAGACTTGCAAGCCTTAAACATTATTGCTAGGGCAGGAGAAGGCAGTGTTAGAGACACGCTTTCAATTGCAGACAGATGCATATCTTTTTGCGAAAACAATTTAACAACCGAGGGTGTGCTTGAAGTTTTGGGCGTTGCCAGCAGGCAAAGTTTGGTTGAGGTTTCGCAAAGTTTGCTTGAGGGAGATGTTGGCAAAATGTTGTCAAAATTAGATGATGTTTTGGGGCAAGGGAAAAGCCCGCTTGTGTTTTCAAGAGATTTGATAACATATTTTAGAGATTTGCTTTACATTATCACCTTGCCTAAAAGGGCTAGAGAGTTGATTGTTGTAAGTAACGAAGTTTTTGAGCAAATGAAGGCTCAAGCCACAAAACAAAACTATAATAAAATTTTAAGTGCCATTGAAGTGTTAAGTGAAATTGAAGCTGAACTTAGATATTCAGTTATGCCAAGGGTTGTTCTTGAATGCAATATGATAAAAGTGATAAATAAAGACAACCTTAATTCACGCGTTTCTGAACTTGAAAAGAAAATGCAAAATGTGGCAAATTTTAATGAAAAAAGCCCCAAAAACATTGAAAATTTGGCAAATTTAACTGTAAGCAGAAATGAATTTAACGCGAACCCTGCCCCACAAGAAACAAAAGTTGAGGCAAGTTCTTCAAATGTTAATAACATTGTATCGCAAAAGAATGACAAAGAAAAAAGCGAGGATAAATCTCAACTGTTAGGTGACTTATTGCAGGTTTTAAGAAAAGAAAAGGTAATGAGTTTGGTTGCCGCAATTAGCCAAGTGAAAGATGTTGTGGTTATGGGGTCGGCTGTTGAGTTTGTTTTGGAAGATGAAATTACTGTTGATATGATTTCTGCCAGCAAAAATAAAAAATTAATTGAGCAGTTTTTTGAAGAAAGGGGGCTTACATTTAAGTTTGTTCCAGCAAATAAGGCCAGCAAAACCCAAAATGTTGGCGACCTTGCTAAACTTTTAGGCAAAAAACTTCAAATTGATTAATTAAAACTTTCATTGCATAAATCTGCTTGATTAATCAAAATTATTCACTGCATAAAATCTGCAAATTAGTGATTAGTTGTGCTATATTTTGCCAAAAAATCTGCAAATTCAATAAAGTTCTTAAAAATAAATATGAAAATTTTTACATTTATGATTGCTAATGGTAATGAAATAACATTTAGTAAGATTTAAATTATAAAATTTAAAATATTGTAATGCATAGGTTTTTAATTGATTTAAATTTCTATTTGGATTTTATTCAATATTAAGTTTAAATTATTGCTTTACTTTTTGTGATTAATAATTTATAATATCGGAAGGTGTCGTCAAGCAGCCCGAAGGGATATTTGACAGCAACTGATGTTAATTCAAACTGTGATGCCACAATTCATTGTGGAGTTGCGTTTAGCAACATTAAAATTTGACTTGTTCAAATTTTAACATCACATAGTTTATAATAAAAATCATTTTGAAAAAGTGGGCGGTTTTGCGTCACACTTTTGGCTTAAAATTAAAATGTGGTGATAAACTTTAAGTGTCGTAACTTTTTTAGGCCTAGAAAAAGTTGCCACTTCCCGATTACTAACAAAAAAGGTAAAATTATTTTTCCCTTCATTTCTTGTCATTTAATTAGTTAATTGGCAAAACCTTTATTGATTTAATTGCTAACAATTGACTTTAAATTTGTTGGCAATTTTTAGTTTACAAAAAGGTGGGCTGAAAGTTTTGGGGAATAATAATTTTAAAGGAATTTATTTTACATTAAAATTTCAATTTTGTTAGGGGAATAAAAAACGAGTTATAACAGGCTTTTGTTTTGCCAGTAACTCGTTTTTTAAAAAGATGATTTCGACTTTACGGTCTTTTATTATAATTTCATGTGCTTTGTTTATATGCTTGCGTTAAAATCTAATGGGGTTGTTTATATGCTTGCAATATCTTGCAATATAGTTTCATTGCATTACTTATATGTTCGCGTTATAACTTCATGCTCCTTCTAAGGATTGTGATATATTTCCATGTTCTTGCTACTAGGCTTGCGATATAAGTTTGTGTGCTTGCTGATGGGCTTATATTATCGAAAGTTTTGTCTGAATGCACGCGAAGCAAAGCGAGTGTATATTCAAGCAAAACTGATGTTAATTCAAACCGTGATGCCACAATTTATTGCGGAGTTGCGTTAGCAACATTAAAATTTGACTTGTTCAAATTTTAACATAACATAGTTTATATTAAGCGAAGTTAAGTTTTTACTTGCGGGGTTAAAAATTTTAGCATTGAGGTTAAGGTAAATCTTTAATTTTATTCTCTACTTTTAATTTTAAAGACCCAAGCCTTCAAGAAGTTTAAGCGCACCTAAAATTAAAAACAATATTCCTGAAACAAAAGATAAGTCAAATTTAATTTTGTTTGAAAGGTTAATGGCAATTTTGTTTGAAATAAACACACTTACAAAAGTGAAAATTGCGTAGGTTGCTAAAACAAAAAAATAGTTTCCCATGCTAAATCCCACTAAAAGAACAGTAAAAAAGGCATCAAGGTTAACTGGAATTGTGTAAAATGCCAGCCATTTTAGGCTTAAATTGCCGTGTTTATTGGTGTTATGATAGTTTTCTTGTTTGTTTTGTGTTTGTGGCAAATTGGGGCGTTTTTTTGAAGATTTTGGGGGAGTTGTAAAAATTTTTAAAACATAAACTTGAAAATACACAAAACCAATGGCAAGCAAAACGCTTCCGTTAATTAAATAGCAAATGTGTGCGGGAACAAACTTTGCAAAAACAAATGAAAGACTAAATGGAATTACAAACAGCAAAGTTGAAACCAAAGTGAAATAAAGAGCCTTTGGGGCAGATAAGTTTTGTTTTTTAACCCCTAAACTTATACCAAATGAGAAAACATCAAGACTAACCGCAAGTAAAATTAAAATTGTTTGTGCCATTGGTTTATTTTATGCTTTTTTGTGATTATGAGTGTGTTTTGTAAGTTTGGTTTTTAACTTTATATAATAGTTTTTCTGATTTTAACACACTTTATTTGTTTTGCTTTCCGCATTTGTTTTTATTTTCGCTATTTGTTTTAATTTCCGCTTTGAAGTTAATTTGATAACCGAATTTATTTATTGAGTTTTATTTGCGTGATAACGGGCTAGGGGGCATGGCAAAAAAGAATTTTTTGGGCACCCGAAGGGTGCAACTGTGCCCTTGCGGGCACGGGCCCATGCCCCCGTAAAACCCCTAAAATTTACTCAACAAAAAACCACCAGTTTAAACAAAACCTTACACAAATAATTTAAACTAGTGGATTTTTTTCTTTACAGCCTAAAATTTATTACCATTTACACTCAAAAAAATTGAATTTATTTTTAAAGCACAAATATTTAATTTTAACTTTCTTTTACAACTGTTCACCCGCAACATACTGAGAGTTATAAAGGTTATAATAAAACCCTTTTTTCTCAATAAGTTCTTTGTGTGTTCCCTGTTCAATAACATTTCCCTTGTTCATAACAAGAATAATGTCAGAGTTAGTAATAGTTGAAAGCCTGTGCGCAATAACAAAACTTGTTCTGCCCTTCATAATTGTGTCAAAGGCTGATTGAATTTTAAGTTCGGTTCTTGTGTCAATATTGCTGGTTGCTTCGTCTAAAATAAGCATTGAAGGCTTAATTAACATTATTCTTGCAATGCAAAGCAGTTGTTTTTCACCTTGGCTAAGGTTAGCCCCACCTTCAACAACCATTGTGTCATACCCATTTGCCATTTTCATAATAAACTCATGCACACCCGCAAGTTTTGCAGCCTCAATAACTTCACTAAGTGGGGCATTAGGGTTGCCGTAAGCAATGTTGTTTCTAACCGTGTCTTCAAAAAGCCATGTGTCTTGCAACACCATGCCATATTTACTTCTAAGGCTAGCTCTTGTCACTTCATTAATGTTTTTTCCACTAACACTAATTGACCCACTGTTTACATCATAAAACCGCATTAAAAGGTTAATCATTGTGGTTTTTCCACAACCAGTTGGCCCAACAATTGCAACCTTTTGCCCAGGTTTAACACTAACTGTAAAGTTTTCAATAAGTTTAACCTTTGGAATGTAACTAAAATAAACATTTTTAATTTCAACGCTTCCATTACAATCAGTTAAACTTGGCAAGTGTGCATCACTTGGTTCATCTTGTTCATCAAGCACACTAAACACCCTTGCAGCCGCAGCAAAGGCAGTTTGAATGTCGCTAATTTCACTGCTTATTTCATTAAACGGCTTTCCAAAGTTATTAGCATAACTAAGAAAGGTTGAAATTGTTCCAATTGTAAAGGCTGGCTCTCCACCCAAAACAAGTAAGGCCCCAACAAACCCAACAATGCCATAAACAATGCCGTTAACAAATCTTGTGGCAGGATTTGTTAAGTTGCCAAAAAACTGACTTTTTTCACCAACCTTGTAATACTTTTGGTTAATGTCTTTAAAGTTTTCTATGCTTTCATCTTCATGGCCAAAGGCAAGAACAACCCTTTGCCCACCAATATATTCTTCAAGATACCCTGATAAATCTCCCTGAGTTTGAACTTCCATTTTAAAATATTTCTTGCTTTTTTTAACAATATACCACGCAATAAAAATGCTCATTGGGGTTAAAACAAGAATAATGGTTGCCATTTTAAAGTTAAGTAAATACATTGCAACAATTGTTCCAATAATGCTTAAAACTCCAGTAATAACTGACGCCACTGATGCCAAAAACCCATCACACACAAGGCTAATGTCGTTAACCATTCTGCTTAAAAGGTCGCCATGAGAGTTTGTGTCAATAAAGTTAAGTGGCACTGAATTTATTTTTTTAAAGAATAAATCACGAAACAAATAACTTGCCTTATATGCAAAGGCGTTAACCGTTAAACTTCCAAGCCAGTTAAATAGTGAGCCCACTAACACTGTTACAAGCATAATTGAAAGGTTAACTAAAATGCCATTAAAATCAACATTTCCTTGCCCCACAGCGCAGTTAATTGCATAACCCATAAATATCGGCACAAGAAGTTCACAAACGGCGTTTATCATGTCAAACAAAAAGGTAAGATACATATATTTTCTGTAAGGCCGTGCATAATGCCAAACTTTTCTAAAAGTTGAAAAGTTGACTTTTCTTGACATATATTTTGCCTTTTGCTCTCTTGCCTGGCGTTCTTTTTTGTTTTTTAAAGATTGTCTGTTAGCCATTAATTCCCCCTTTTTTGTTTTGAGACAGGTGAATTTCACGGTAAACCTCACAGCCCTCTAAAAGGTCAGCATGCTTGCCAATTCCAACAACATTACCACCATCAAGCACCACAATTTGGTCAGCATTTTTAATTGAATTTGTTCTTTGGCTAACAATAAAAGTTGTAACCCCTTTAAGGTTTTTTGCAATCGCGCTTCTAAGTTTTGCGTCAGTTGCAAAGTCAAGGGCAGAACTGCTGTCATCTAAAATTAAAATTTTAGGGTTGCCAACAATTGCCCTTGCAATGGTAAGCCTTTGTTTTTGCCCACCTGAAAAGTTTGTGCCACCACGGTTAACTTTGTGGTCAAGAAAATCAGGATACTCACTAACAAAGTCATAAGCCTGTGCAATTTTTAAGGCAAAAATAATTTCAGCATCAGTTGCATCTGGCTTTCTCCAACACATATTGCTTCTTATTGTTCCCTCAAAAAGTGTTGGGTTTTGCGGAACAATGCCAATTAAATTTCTTAAAAATTCAATTTCAAATTTTCTAACATCAATTCCGTCAATTTTAACTTGACCCTTTGTTGTGTCATAAAACCTTGGAATAAGGTTAGTAATGCTGCTTTTTCCACTTCCCGTTGGACCAATAATTCCAACAGTTTGCCCGCTAGGGCAGTTAAGGTTAAAATGACTTATTATGTCATTAACTCCATTGTAACTAAAACTAACATCACAAAAACTAACTTCGCCCTTAATATCATCAGCACTAACTTTAACAGGGCGTTTTGGGTTAACAATTGAATTTTCTACTTGCATAACTTCTTCAATTCTTTCGGCTGAGGTTTTCATTCGTGTAAACATAGTAATAAGCCTTGCAATCAAAACAAGAGCCATGCTAATTTGAGCAAAATAGTTAATAAAGGCAATCAAATGCCCTTGGCTCATGCCAGTGCCAAGGTTAATTTCAATGCTTCCAAAATAAATTAAAACAATAACAGCAAGGTTAACAATCATAAAGATAATTGGTTGCAATGCTGCTGACCATTTACCTTCTTTTATTTGAATGTCATGAAGCCCCTTGTTAGTTTTACTAAACCTTTCAATCTCGCTTTCTTGCTTACAGAACGCTCTAACAACTCTAACACCTGAAAGGTTTTCACGGGTAACAAGGCTTGTTTTATCAACCTGCTCTTTACTAAAAGTAATAAGCGGGGTTAACTTTTTCATAATAAACAAAATAACAGCCATCAAAATTGGAACAACAACCAAAAACACAATTGAAAGTTTTAAATCAATTGTCATTGCCATAATGGTTGACCCAATAAATAGAAATGGTGCCCGCATAACCACCCTTAAAATCAAACTAATACCCTCTTGCAGGTGATAAACATCAAACACGGCGCGGTTTAAAAGTTCCGCTGTTGAAAACTTATCAAGTTCAGCATGAGAAAAGGTGTTAATGTGCCTAAACACATCATTTCGCATATCCCGTCCAATTGATTCACCAGTAACAGCAGCAAATTTTTGGCCAATAACAGCACAAATAATTCCAACAACATTAAGTGCTAAAATCACAATGGCAATGTTAATAATTCCCGCCTTATTTTCAGCTAAAATATAATCATCAATAATAATTGCCATTAAAAGTGGAATAACAACCTCAGTTGCTGCCTCAACAGCCTTAAAAAACGGACCCCAAAAAATCAACCCCTTATAATTTTTCAGGTATTTTGAAATTATAAAAACCTTAGGTTGTTTATCTTTTTTAATTTTAGCCATAACAAAAAATTCTTCTGCAA
>CAJKVX010000023.1 GCA_905203455.1 uncultured Eubacteriales bacterium | reverse complement strand
GCACAAAAACAGTAATTTAGGGAAAACAAAAACCCCCGCAAAGGGGGGAATTTGTATATTTGTTTTTTGTTAACTTTATTTGCCACAAAACCTTTTTATGAACCTTAGCCTGAAATTCCAACAAGCAAGCCTAAAAGCGCTTCTTTTTGAGTTTGGGTTAAAGTTTGGTTATTGTTAATTGAAGTTTCAAGGTTGGTTTTTGAGGTTTCGTCAATTTTGTTTGAAAGGTCAAGCCCACCAATAACTGAACTGCTGCTTTCAATAAGCCCAGTGATTATTGTTGAGTTTGCAATTGATTCAATTGTTTCATCTGTGTTTTCAATAACAACAGTTTCGTCTGAAAGTTGAGTTTTGCTAATAATTTCAACCACCGTTGCAATGCCATCAATTTCATTTTGCTTTTCTTGCTCAGGCTTTCCTGCAAGGGAAGATGTTATTTCACTTACAACCTCATTTACTGAATTTGCAGTTGTTTCATCAAGCCCCGCACTTTGCAAATTGTCTGGTGAAAGAATGCTTTCAATAACCCCACTGCTAACACCATCGCTTACAATTGTTTCAAGAACATTTGCAATGTCGTCTTTGGCTATCGATTGAGTGCTGTCACTAAGTTTTATTGCAAGGTTAACCATTTCATTCAGGCTTGTAAAGGTTGCCTCCATGTTAATGTTTGCCCAATTTTGTTTAAGTTCTGTTCTTGTTGCCTCAGGAATAATGCCTGAAAGCATTTCGTTATCAAGCAAACTTTCAAAAATCTTTTGGCTTGGTCCGCCAAAAAGTTGACTTGTTTTCATGCTATCTAGTGCTTGACCAATTTTTGCAAAATCAATAACTTCAATAAGGCTTACTTGCTCGCTTTCAGGTTTGCCTTGGTTTGCCTGAACATAGTTTATGTCATAATCAGCATAAACCCTTGCAATGTTTCCTAAAATGGTTTGAATTTTTGCAGTTTCTGTGTTCCAGTTAACTTCGTCTGCGCTAACTGTAATTTTGTAACTACTCTCTTGCCCGGCAGGAACCTCAATTTCAAGAGCATCGTAAACATAATCAAGCCCAACATTTAAAATGTCTGGAAGAACATCTTTTAAAGTGTTGCTTACAAGCATTGCCCCAACAAGGTCTGAAATTGTGTTTTTGTTTTCATTTGAAAGAGCATTTAAAATGTCACTAGTGTTGCCACTGTTCATGGCAGAAATTATATCATCTTCGGTTAAAATTCTTAAAACTGAAACAATTGCATCTGTGTCAGTTCTAATGGTTGCAACTGTGCTGTTTTGAAGAGAGTTAAACACATTTGAAATAACATTGTTTATCCCTTCGTTATTTTCAATCTTTGGCATTTCAAGCCCTAAAAAGGTTTCGCCATTGGCCCATTTTGCAGAGGCTGATGAAATAACCTCGCTTACAATGTTTTCAAGAACAGGGCTTGAAAAGGCACTGTCAATAATTCTGTCAACATTGTTAACAAATTCTGTGTTAATTTCACTTCCGCCATTTAAAAGATTTTGTGCATAAGGCAAAATTTTTGCAACGGCTGAAAGTTCGGTTGTAAGGTTTGTTGTAACATTGTTTACTTCTTGCTTTGAAAGTTCATTAAAAACACTAACTGAAAGTTTGTCAATTCCAAAAGCGCTGTAAACTTTAACAACCCAAGTGTTTTCAAACGCACCAACATAAGTGCTAACTTCATTTACTGTTTCTTCAATTTGAATGTCTTCATTTTCATTTTCGCTTGGGGCTGTGTCGCTAACAGTAGCGGCATTTGCAACCACAGCAGTTGAGGTTGAATTTGCTTGGTCAAACTCATTTTGAACGGTGTTGACAATGTTTGCAAACCCAAAAAGCGGAACAAGCAAAATTGCAAGGGCAATCAGCGCTTGCAGTGTGCCAACACCCGCGCCAACAAGTTTAACTTTGCTTTTGCCCTCAAGTTTCTTTTTGTTGAAGAAAATTCCAGCAAATATCCAATAAATTAACATTGAAATCCATTTTAAAAGGAAGAACAAAACTGTAAACAACACAACATTCACAAGCATTGCAGGAAGAGCGGTTACAAATGCCCTAAGTGTTGCACTTGACTCCATAAGTTCGACAATTTCACCCACTTGTGAAATTTGGGCAATTAAATAATCTTCAACCGTTGCAACAACCTGCCCGTTCACCTCAACCCCATATTTTGCAAGGTTAAAATCAAGCACGGCTTCAGTTATAACTGGGGTTATAAAAAAGGCAACAACCGCCACCACCAAAACAATAATAAATCTGGTAAGAGATTTTTGATACCCCCTAACCCAGCCCACAACAAAGCCAAGAATTAAAAACACCAACGCAACTGACGCAATAGTTGCTGAAATTGCACTTAAACTCATACCACACTTCCTTTTGTTAGTTTAGTTAATATGTCTATTTAATTATACATAACAAACCGCCACAATACAACAAAATTACCCTAAGTCAAGCCAAAATTTTAACTTGCTTTCTCTTTTGCCCTTATTTTTTCAACATACTCTTCAAGGCAAAGCCCCTCTTTTGCAATTGCAAGCGCATTGCTTCTTCCAACAAACCTTATGTGCCACCTTTCAGGCGGAAAGCCAGTGATTTCGCTTTTGTCTGCTGTGTATCTTTTTATAAAGCCAAAATTTGTAAGTTCGCTGTCTAAAATTTCATATAACTTGTTTTTATTATTATGAATTTTTGCCTTAAACCTTTCAAAAACATTTGGATTATCTTTTTCAAGTTTAACATCAATGGCAAGCCCAGTGTGATGTTCGCTGAACCCCGGCATTGCAGTGTGGCTTTTTGCATACTCAGTGCCATATTCCTTTTCAAGGTCTAAAAATGCCTTCTTTTGGTCTTCAATTGTTCTGCCTGCTGAATTAATTGTCATTTTAACGCCAAGTTCACTAACCCTTTGCTTTAAAGCACAAAACGCTTCAAACGCTTGTTGTTCAACAAAACCTGTGTCACCATAATTATCAACAATTTCATTAAACTTAAAACCCTCAACCATTTGCGGGTTGAATTTATTTTCTTTATTTACAAGTGCCAAATAATCTCCCATAGTTTCCCCTTTTCTATAGTTTATCATACCAAAACAAAAAAATAAATTATTTTACAAAACAATTGGGAATATAATTTTATTTTGATATAATAATGTTAATTGATGCAACCTTATCAATAATTTTAATTTTTGCCCAACTTTAAAGTTGCAACAATGTTTTCTTTTCACAAAAAATTTAATTTAACACAAAAATTTTGCGTGTTTTGGGGGCAACATGAACACTAAATTCAAAATCTGCAAAAAAAACGACCTTATTATCTACCTTACCTTCACCGCCATTAACCTTTTAAGCCTTATTTTGCATTTCATTTTGCAAGCGTGTGACATTGAAACTGGGGTTAATGCATTTGAGTATTTTATGGTAGTGGCCTTAGTTTGGCTTCCTCTTCCCGTTTGCCTTATTATAAGGTTTGACCCACCCATCTATCTTAACATTTGCTATCAACTTTTTGTTATTTTATCTTACACCTTCCTTTCAGTTTGGAATGGCTATTCTTTAATAACAAATATTGATTTATTTGTTCACTTTTTAAGCGGAGTTTTGTTTTCGCTTTGTGCCTATTCAGTTTACATGACGCACAATAAAGATAAAAACCTTAACCCGTTTTATGTGTTTGCCTTTATTTTTGCAATAAGTCTTGCTTGCGGGGCAATTTGGGAAATTGGCGAGTTCACGGTTGACAGTTTTGGTGGCAACACCCAAGTTCACACTTCACCTGAGGGCATTCCATATGTTGGGCATAAGGCTCTTGAAAACACCTTTTTTGATTTAATTGCAGACTTTTTAGGTGCCCTTGTTGCAAGCATTGTTTGCGCAAGCGTTTACTTTAAAAAATTTTATAAAAGAAAAACCTATCTGCAACAAAAGGAAAGCCAGTGAGCATTAAACAAACTTTAAAAACATTAAAAACAGACAAACTTAAAAGAACAAAACTAATAACGCTTATCACAATGATTTATAACTTTGTTTGGGCAGTTGCCAAAATTGTGAGCGGGATTGTTGTTAGGGGGTTTTTCTTGTGTTTAAAAGGATTGTTAACATAAATAGTTTTAATGGTATTTGTCAAAAAAGAATTAAAGTTTAAATTAACCCAAAACAAAAAGGGGCTTTACTCTTAATTTTTGTTTATCCATTCTAAACCCTTCAATTCGGCCATCGTTACTTATTTTTATGCTCATGCCATATTTTGAAAGTGTTTTTGCGGCAGCAAGCCTTCCTCCACCAGTGCTTCCTGCTTCAATTTTAATAATTGCGCCAACTGCTAAAATTTCACCCTCAGCATCAACAATGGTTGCACCGTCAATGCCCATAAGTTCAAGCCTTAACTTACGGTCAAGGTTATAAAACTTTCTGCCACCAATAATTTTAATAATGTTGGCACTTTTTATCATCTTTTCTTCTTTTAAAAACTCGTCAAAGGTTTTTGCATTTTCTTGGTCGCTTGCGTCATGAAAAAAAGATGTGCTGATATTTTCTTGCAGTTTATTTTGATAGCACTGGTCATTTAAACAGTCGCAAATGTCAATGTGTCTTAAAACATTAAGGGTGTCTTCTTTGTTCAGGTGAACAATGCACCCGCCCGTTCTTGCAAAAGATGTGTCAAGCGCTGAAAGGTAAATTGCCTTTCTAACCTCTTGGGTGTATTCCCCGCTTCGGTCAGCCAGTTTTGAAATAATTTCTTCATGGCTAAAACTAACCCACTTTCCATTTCTTTTTGCAAAAAGCAAGGTTTTTTCACGAAAAATTAAAATGTCGCCATTGTTTACAAGGCAAACCCCAACCTTGTTGCCCGTGCAAAGGTTTGCAAGCCTGATGTATTGATACGGCACCAGCAACTCTTGGTCAAACGCTTTTGGCACCGTTAAATAATTAAGCAAAAACCCGTTAGATGAAATTTCAAGACAGGTGTTAATACCATCTGAAAGCAAGGCTGAAAAATCACTTTTTAAAAACTTCGAAATGTGCAAGTTTGAATTGGTTTGCCTGTTTGCTCGTTTTGATGAAACAATAAACCCAAAAGTTGTTCGGTTGCCCTCATAAGTTCTTTGGCTCCAACTTTCAAGAAGACTAATTAATTCATGCAATGTTTTGCTTGCAGATTTTGAAATTGCATTGCAAATTGCCTTTGAAATAACATAGGGCTCCATATCTTTAATGTAATTTGCACCAATGTTTGAAGAATAAATTGCACCCATTTCTTCAACAATGCTTCTAATAAGGCTAACTTCAAAACTTTTAAAGGGTTGAACACGCTTGATTATAAGACGGTAATTATCCGTCTTTGCAAACTTAACCAAAATAACCCCGCCCGCACCAAGTGCAACTGTTGCGTCCCTTGGGGTTGATTCTTCACTGCCTGAAATTTCACTTCCAGTAAACATTGAAAGAACATGGTCATAAATAAATTTTGTAAACTGCTCTCTTAAAATGGCCCTATACCTCGCAACACAACACTTTTGTAATCTTTTTTAGTTTTTTGTTTTATAGTTTATGTTTTAGCCCACAAACTTGCCTTCAACTTTAAACTGAATTTTTAAATTTTAAGGTTAATCGCACTTTCTTAATGCATTAAAATAAAGTTTTTTGAATTTTTTAACATCAACTTTAACACAAACTTCCATGTTTGGCTCAGCCTCAAAATCACAAATTGCAACGCCAGAGTTAATTTCTTTAAAATAAACCACACTTACCTTTGCAGGCTTTGTTTCAAAAATTTCAGGTTTAATTAAATATGCAACCGTTGTTCCATCATGAGTGGCAATGCCGTTTTTAACATGCCCATCATGGTAAGACCTGTAAATAAACTCTAAAAACTCGCCCGTCATGTTTTCTTCTTTTGTAACAAAAACATCATGCCAATCAAGATAGGCTGTGTGCCCCATTTCCATTGGCACCATAACAATTTTAACCTTAGACGCAAAAACCACTTCTGCGGCCTCTGGGTCGCTTGAAATGTTAAACTCGGCATAAGGTGTTTTATCTCCTTTTTCAACATAACTTCCGCCCATAAACACCAGCCTTTCAATTTTTTCCTTATCCTCAGGGTGTTTTAAAAACAGTGTTGCAATGTTAGAAAGTGGCCCCAAGGCAACAATGGTTACTTTTTCTTCACTTGCGTTTAAAACTTCATGCATAAGAGTAACGGCATCAATTTTGTCAACCTGATGCTTTAAGTTTTCAAAAACATACCCACCCATTCCGCCAATGCCGTGGAAAATTTCTTTTGAAAAACTTTCTCTTTTAATTGGTTTAGCACAGCCTTTTGCAACTGGCATTTTCATTTCCCCCAAAAGTTCAAGAACCCCAATGGTGTTAGTTGTTACATTTAAAAGATTAGTGTTTCCTGCTGTGCAACTGACCATTTTAATGTCAAACATATTAGATTTTGTTGCCATCATAAGTGCCACTGCATCATCAATTCCAGGGTCTGCATCAATAATTAACGGAATTTTTTTCATCTTTTCCCCCAAACACAAAAAATTCTAATAATATACTATCACTTATTTTCCCTGAACGCACGCATTTTTTAATGCTTTTTTCTCATTTTTTTAAAATTTTTGCTATTTTTTCTTAAATCTCAATTGGTGTTTTTAACTTTTAATTGTGTTTTTTGCACTACCAGTCAATATGTTTACAACTAAAAAAGTGCAAAAATTAAAGTTACAATTAAAAATACATTTAAAATATCATGTTTTTTGCAAATTTTTTAAAAGTTTACGCAACAAAAAATAACGCTGATTTTTGCGTTATCTTTTTTTGTAAGTTTGCATTAATATTATAAATCTTTAAACTTTTTTGGCTCTTCTTCTTGTTTTTCATCTTTAAGGCTTGCCCTTGCGTTGAAAATGATTGAAATAATGCCCGAAACAATAACAGCACCAACAATAATCATCCACCCTGGGTGCCAAAAGTCAATTGTAAGCCCCAAAATTAAATACACCAAAACAGAAACAAGCATAATAATTCCGCAAACTGCATCTGCAATAATCAAACTTTTATTCCTTTTCATAAACACGCCCCCTAATTAAATTATATAACACAAATCACCAAAACTACAAACAAAAACCACAAATAAAACTGTCATAAATTTAAAGGTATTGTTAAAGATTACACCGCAGGGCAAAAACACAAACCAAAATAACACTGTCAATAAAATTAAGGTCAGCATATATTTAAAATAAATATTGATAATTTTCAATTTGTATGTTAAACTAACTTTAAAGGTAAATGATATGAAAGTTTTTTTATTTGTGCTTGGAGACATGGTAAGGGCACTTGACACACAAACCATGAACGGAACCTATGAAATAAGTTTTCAAAGCAAACCAAGGTTTGAAAGTTCTGCACAAAAAATTAAAGACCAAATCAACCCAAAAACTTCAAGAATAATTGCCCCAGTTTCTCCTCTTTCAACACCGCTGTTACTTGAACTTAACAAAATTTTAACAATTCACCCTTCAAACATCTGCTTTGACCCACGGCTGAATGTTTCAAGTGAAGATTATTTAAAATACCCTGAAAATAACCTTACCACACAAACACAATATTTCAGTGAAAATGTTGAAACAAACACAAAACAAATTTTGAAAAATCTTTCTGCCATTTTTGCAGACATTAAAAATCAAAATGCAGAGTCAACAATTTTGTGTTTGCCAAAAATTTACTATAATGTTTTTGCAAATGATAGTTTGCTTAATCAATATAATGTAACTAACAACCTTTCTCCACTGCAATTTGCAACCATTGAACTTGAAAGCCCAGAACTTGAAAAATAAACATGAACTTTGCACAATTATTAAATGTTATTAAACTTTTGGCATTTTAATTGATTTATCAAATGTTAAACTTAAATTAATGCCTTTTAAAAAGTTTAAAGTTTGCAAATTTAACTTAATTGCTTTTTCAAATAAAAAACAGGCAAACCAAGGTTAGTAATATTTGAAACTAGCAGAATAAACAAGGCAAGTAGTGTTTTACTTTTTAGAATAGAACTCCTTTTCTAATTAGTTTCATAATTATAGACTAAAATTATTAACTTTTGAATTTAATGAAAAAACTAAATCAAGTAGATTTAGTTTTTTTTAATTTAAGATAATTCATTTTTTATTGTGTTTTCAAATGAATATGGCTCGAATTTGAAATCAAAACCTGTATATTTAGAGCGTTTTAAATTTTTATATTGCTCAACTGCTTCTTTACAAGAATCATCTACATCATTTATTCTTGCAACTTTTCCATTGGTTTTAACAAGAGGTACAATGTATCTTTTTTTAGCTTTTACGCTTATGCAATATCTATTGTTTACAGGTCTATTTCCTGCATAAATATTTTTTGCGTTTTTAAATCTTATAAAACTTTGTTTTAGATATTCATCATCACAATTTAAAATTAAATTGCAAACATCTTCTTCTGACATATTATACAAATCATCAACACTAATAAGACCTTTAACAATCATACTTTTTACAATATCAGCAAAAAATTGCATAACTGTTCTGTTCTCATCACTATCATAATTTGCAAAAATTGGTAAAATCGCATGTAAAAAATCTTTACAAATTTCTTTAGTATTAAATCCTAGCTCCTCAACACTATCTTCATTTTTTAATACAGAAATATCATTATAAAACCTTGAAATTTCATTTAAATCCCATGCACTATATAAAAACAACCCATTTGAGAGAGTGTATTCAAATCTATCTGCACTTAATTTAGGGGTATCGTTGTCAGCAATTGGATACATGTGATAATCGCAAATTTCTTCAACTTTAATATTATCACGATTTAATAAACACATAATTCTTTTTGACCCTCTAATTATTTTTTCGGTTCTTTCTTCTGTTGATTCTTGGTTTTCGGAATCACCATTCATAAAATCAATACAATGCTTAAATGCTGGAGTTGCTATATCGTGGAAAAGACCTGCAAGAGTTTGTTTTTTGTCAAGCGTAAAATTCCAAACTATTAAGGCAACACCAACGCTATGCTCTAGTACTGAATTAAATGAATGATAATTGTATATCTTTGAGTAGTCTGTTCCGCAGAGCATGCTAATTCCAGATAATCTACTCATTTCTTCTGTATCAATATAATCTAAAAGCCATTCAGGAAAATTCGGCGATAAAATTTCAAAATATCTTTTTCTCAAATTGTCTAAACTGCTATAATATTTGCTCATATGTTTTCCTTAATAAAAATTATAACATAAGAATTACAATTTTGCTATATTTAAATAATTTATATTTTTTATTCTCTTAATTATTACACTAGTTTTAAATTTGCTTGACTAAATTGTCTGTTTTTTACTTTTTTTATTTTCCTGTTAAAACTTGTTTTTGCTTACTTGCTAAAATTTGCCACATTGCAATTATTGCTTGCAGTGCACTATGTTTTGTTATTTCTGGCATTCTTCTTCATCTAAAACAAAAAGGTTTGTTTGCCTTGCAGGTGCATTGTCATCTTCAAAAAGTTGAACCTGAACAAACTTATCTTTAAACCTTTCAAATGAATAAAGCATTGCCATCATTTCAAGTGATGCCCTAACATTTTCAGGCAAATTGCTGTTCAAGTTCTTTGTGGCTGAATAAACATCAACACCATCACAAAATTTGAATTTAACAAGACCATCAGAACCATCTTGCTTTAACTCAAAATAATTTTGGTTTTCGTAATAAGCCCTTTCAAGGTCAACACAGTTAGCAAAGCAAATAACCTCAGCATCAAATTTACTAACATTTTCATTAAAATAGTCTTTAAAAGTTAAACATTCGCTAAAACTAACCCCATCTTCTTTCACTTTTTTGTATGCCTTTAAAAGGCTTGCAATTAAATTTTTTGCTTCAACAACAGTTTTCATAGTTTTCTCCCTCCTTTTTATTTTTTATTTTTCATTTTTAATTCTTTTCATCTTTCACATCATCGCTTGTTTTTTTAAGTTGCAAATCTGCATTTTCTTTTTTAGTTTTTTCAGTTTTCATCTTTTCTTGTTTTCGTTTTCTTTCAAACCTAACAAGAAGGTAGGCACAAACTCCGCCAATGAAAAACAGAACAAACCCCAAACTTAAATCAAGCCACATATCCTGCGTGCCGTTGTTCCAACCAAGATAAACCGAATAAATGTCAGGGTTAATAAACATTGAAATTATTGACCCCGCTGAAAGCCCAACAATTGTGTAAAAGGTGTGGTCTTTTTTGGTTTTTAACAAAAAGTTAAGAAATTTTGAAAAGGCAACAATTCCAACAACAAAACCAACAATAAGGGCAAGATAAACCAAAATTAACATTGGGTTGTTTTTAATGTTTGAAATGCTTAAACTTTCAAGCAACGGCCCAAATTGCCCAAACGCCATTAAAAGTGCTGTGGCTGAAAGCCCCGGCAAAATTTGTGTAACGCTTATAACCATTCCAAGCGGAATGTAAAGCAAAATTAACCCAAGTGTTACATTAAGCACGGCATCATTTGAATTTCCAACAAGAAAAATTGAGCCAACACTTATTGCAACAGGAACAATCACGCCAATAATTAACAAGGTTAACTTGGCTAGTGTTGGTTTAACCCCACGAATTTCATCGCTAACAGCAGGAAAAGCCCCCACCATAAGCCCAGCAAAAAGGCAAACAATGGTAAATGGCATAACCTCAAAAAGTTTTTGCACGGCAAAAAACCCAACAACAAGCCCAACAACTGCCCCAATTCCAATTGGAAGCAAAAACATAAAGCACTTTTTAAACTCTTTTGTTAAGTTTGAAAGTGAATAAATAAGTTTGTAATACATCCCAAAAATTATTGCAATTGTTGCCCCGCTAACCCCAGGCACGATTATTGCAAGCCCAATAAACACCCCAAGCAAAGCCGAAATGAACCACTCTTTGGTGGTGTATTTTGTTATTTCAACTTGGCTGATGTTTTCTTCATGAGCATTGCTAGTGCTTTCTTGTTTAACCTTGCTAATATTTTCTTCCATATAATTAGTATAAAAATTTTTTTATGCCTACGCAACCAAAATTAAAAGCCCCAATCAAAATCATTGTAAAAAATTGTAAAATTAAAAAACAAAAAAATCAGTTTGAAAATGTGTAATTATGTGTTAAATTATTGTTATGAAAAAGTCTAAGAAAAATAAATTGCCACTGGCAAAAGATAGCCTTGGGCGTGAATTGGTTGAACTTTCTGTTTTTGAAGACGCTAGTCTCCTTTCACCCTTTTCGCCCTTAAAAAAGCAAATAATTTCAAGGGATGTTGCTGATGTTATTGAAAGTCAGTTAAAAGTTTCAAAGAAAAAAACCCCTCTTCACATTGAAATTAACTGCAAGCCCCTGCCTGACACCACCAAACAAAAATATGCTCTTGCAATTAAAAATTATTACAACAATGAAATTGTTGACCTTAACCGCACAATTTCTCACCACATAATTTCTTCAATCATTCTTGCCGTTATTTCAATTGTGGTTTTGGTTTTGCAGTTTACTTTAATTGTTAACTTAAATTCAAACATTTTAAGCGAAATTTTTTACATAATCGCTTGGGTTTTCATGTGGGAAGCAGTGGATATTTTCTTTCTGCAAAGGCAAATGCTTTCAATTAAAAAGGCAAGATACAAAAAAATTGTTGAAGCAAAAATAAGTTTTGTTGAAGAAGATAACTAAAAAGTTTAACTTTTAACTAAAAAAACCAAGAACAAAAGTGACAAACATTTACAATGGAAAGTTAAAAATATGAAATCATTAAAAAACGAAATTTTAAACTTTGCAGATAAAAATTTTAAAGTCAAGCCCGAATATCTTTGGGCGAAATTTCCGAACTATTGTGTTTTAAGGCACCCAAATGGCAAATGGTTTGCCGCAATTATGACTATTGAAAAGGGAAAATTAATTGCAAATCAAAATGAGAACACAATTAAAAATGAACTCGTTGATATTATTGTTATCAAGTGTGACCCACTTTTAAAAGGTTCGCTTCTTTCAAAAAAAGGCTATCTTCCGGCCTATCACATGAACAAAGAGCATTGGATAACCATTCTTCTTGACGGCACCGTTGCCCCAGCAGAAATTTACCCCTTGCTAACCCTGTCATACCAACTTGCAGAAATAAAAAAGGCTTAAGCATCACCTTAAGCCTTTTTTACTAAATTTTTTGCTTGAATTGAACTTGCAATTTTTTATGATACTTACATTTTGTTTTTTTTGTGCAACATGCACCTAGCAGTATTCTACCTGCCAGTTATTTCGCCACCATTAAGTATTGTTGAATTATGAACGCTTCAACCCTTTCATAAAAAATATTCGAGTGATGTCGGACTTCTATAAATTCAAAAGTAGACTTTGCAGTTTTAGTTCTGCAGATATTTTGCCTTTCGCTCTACTTTATCTCATTCAAGCACGGGCAAATTCAAAAGTTCTGTCAACATAAAAGCCTCCAAAAATTTAATTTGCCCTATGGCATTATATAGTTTATAGCATATAATTTCAAAAAGTCAATTAAAAATATCATCGCTAATACAAAATATAAAAAACCAAATACAAACCAAAATTTTATATAAAGTTGTAGTTTTTAACTTTTAAAATACGCATAAATAGCGTTTTTAATGGACAGTGGGGATTTTTAACTACTATTTTGCAGATTGAAACTTTTGGGGTTTTTGGTATTTTTTGTTTATCCAATCAATTGTTTCATTTGGATAAAAATAGAACAACTCTTTACGAACATATGCACCATGGTT
>CAJKVX010000022.1 GCA_905203455.1 uncultured Eubacteriales bacterium | reverse complement strand
TTTAAAAATTGTATCATTAATTTAGTAAACATTTGTAAATAATTAACTTAGGAGTTTGTATGAAAAAATATATCACAGTTGATGGCAACACCGCCACCTCAAACATTGCCTATCTTTTAAGCGACATGGCAATAATTTACCCAATAACCCCATCTTCACCCATGGCTGAAAACATAGATTCAGCCCAAGCAAAAGGCAAACTTAATTTGTTTGGCAAAAAGGTTGAAGTAACAGAAATGCAAAGCGAAGCAGGAGCAGCAGGTGCCTTGCATGGTGCACTTAGTGCAGGAGCACTTGCAACAACCTTTACATCAAGCCAAGGTCTGCTTTTGATGATTCCTAATATGTATAAAATTGCAGGCGAGCACTTGCCTTGTGTTATTCATGTTGCAGCAAGAACAGTTGCAACCCATGCCCTTTCAATTTTTGGTGACCACAGCGATGTTTACGCAGTAAGGCAAACAGGCTTTGGAATGATTGCAAGTTCAAACCCACAAGAGTGCCTTGATATGGCTCTTGCAAGCCACCTTATAACTCTTGAAGCAAAAGTGCCATTTGTTCACTTTTTTGATGGTTTTAGAACAAGCCATGAAATTGCCAAAATTGAAGATATTGACCCTAATCTTATAGCAAGCATTCTTCCAACAAAAGAAATTTTAGAGTTTAAAAATGCAGGGCTTAACCCAATGCATCCAACCCAAAAAGGAACGGCACAAAATGAAGATGTGTTTTTTCAAGCAACCGAAGCAAGCAACCCTTATTACCTTGCCTTGCCAAAAATAATTAAAAACAATTTTGCAAAAATTAAAAAAATAACAGGCAGAGATTACAAGCCTTTTGAATACACAGGGGCACAAGATGCCCAGTTTGTTATTGTTTGCATGGGTTCAGCGTGTGACACAATAAATGAAACTGTTAAGTTTTTAAACGCAAACGGAATTAAAATTGGCGCAATAAAAGTCAGGGTTTATCGCCCATTTATGTCGCAAGAGTTTGCAAAAGTTCTTCCTGCCACTTGCAGTGTTATTAGTGTGCTTGACAGAACAAAGGAATGCGGCGCCGTTGGTGAACCGCTTTACACCGATGTTTGCACTGCCCTTTTTGAAAACAACAAACAAAACATTAAAGTTCTTGGCGGAAGATATGGTCTTTCAAGCAAAGAGTTCACCCCAAGCCATGTTTTTGCCGTTTTTCAAAACATGCTTGCAAAAAACCCTAAAAACCACTTCACTGTTGGAATTGATGATGATGTAACCTTAACCAGCCTTAAAATTTCAAAGCACTTAAATCTTATTCCAGATAACTGTTTAAGTTGCAAATTTTATGGCCTTGGAAGTGATGGCACAGTAAGTGCAAACAAAAGCACAATAAAAATTATTGGTGAACAAACCAATCTTGATGCCCAAGGATATTTTGTTTATGACAGCAAAAAAAGCGGAAGCGTAACAATTTCTCACCTAAGGCTTGGCAAATCTAAAATCACCGCCCCATACCTTATTGATGAGCCTGACTTTGTTGCCTGCCACAACCACACCTTTTTAACCAAAATTGATGTGCTTGAAGGAATAAAAGATGGCGGGGCATTCCTTTTAAACTCGCCTTACACAATTAGCGAGTTTGAAACCAAACTTCCAGACTATGTTAAGGCAACAATAGCAAAAAAACATCTGAAATTTTTCAACATTGATGCTCAAAGCATTTCAAGCAAAGTTGGCTTAAACAGAAGAATTAACCTTATAATGCAAACTTGTTTCTTTGCTCTTTCTAACCTTCTTGAACAAAAAAAGGCAATTGAACTAATTAAAGAAATGGCAATAAAATCTTATTCAAGCAAAGGTGAAAAAGTGCTTGAAGCCAACATGAAAGCCATTGATGAAACATTAGGGCATCTTCACCAAATACCTGTTCCAAAACATTGGGCAAAAATCAATGCTTCATTTGAGCCCAACTCAATAAGTAGTTGCGATAACTGCAATGCAGATTTCTATAACAACATCATTTCCCCTATCATGAGTTTTAAGGGCAACAACATTCCTGTTTCAAGGGTCAACGCAACTGGCGAGGTTTTAACAGGCACAAGCAAACTTGAAAAAAGAAACATTGCCACCATGCTTCCATGCTGGAAAAGTGAAAACTGCATTCAATGCAATATGTGTGTTCTTGCTTGCCCACATGCGGTAATAAGGCCTTATCTTACTAAAAAAGGCTCACATGAAGGTTCAGATTGCACTAAACTTGATGCCTTAGGCGTTAACGGATATAACTTCACAATTCAAATAAGCCCAGATGATTGCACGGGCTGTTCGGTTTGTGCTAATGTTTGCCCAGCAAAAAATAAGGCTCTTGTTATGGTTGATGCCGAACAGATTTATGACCAAGAAGTTAAAAAATACAACTCAATTAAAGATGTTGTCAACCCTGCAACACCGTTCCCACTTTCTTCAATTAAAGGAAGTCAATTTCAAACCCCACTGTTTGAATTTTCAGGGGCGTGTGCTGGTTGCGGTGAAACTCCTTACATTAAACTTTTAACCCAAATTTGTGGTGAAAACACAATCATTGCAAACGCAACGGGCTGTTCATCAATTTATGGTGGTTCATTCCCAACCTGCCCTTACACAAAAAATAAAAACGGAATGGGACCTGCTTGGGCTAACAGCCTGTTTGAAGATAACGCCGAATTCGGACTTGGAATTTTTAAAGCAAGAAGGCACAACCGCTCAGAACTTGAAGATATTATAAATCAAATAGTTACTAACCGCCTTGCGTCAACAAAGTTAATAACTTTACTTAATAAGTGGCTAAAACAAGAAAGAAAAGATAATTTGCTTGCAAAAGAAATTGAAACTCTTGCAAAAACAGAGGTTGCATCAAACCCTAACCTTGCCCCACTTGTGGCATTTGCAACCAACCTTGTTGACACAAAAACATGGATAATTGGCGGAGACGGCTGGGCTTATGACATTGGCTTTGGCGGGCTTGACCATGTTCTTTCAAGTGGCGAACCTGTTAAAATTTTAGTGCTTGACACCGAGGTTTATTCAAACACTGGTGGGCAAGCAAGCAAGGCAACTCCAATGGGAAGCGTTGCAAAATTTGCAACAGAAGGCAAAACAACTCAAAAGAAAAATCTTGGTGCAATTGCCCAAAACTATCCTAATTGCTATGTAGCCCAAGTAAGTTTAGGGGCAAACATGCCTGCAACAATTTCAGCCTTTATTGAGGCAAACGAACACAACGGCCCAGCAATAATAATTGCCTATTGCCCTTGCATTAACCACGGAACAGACATGAGCCACAGCATGGAGCAAGAAAAACTTGCAGTTGAAACTGGCTACTTTAACATTTACCGCTTCAACCCAGCAAAAACACCAAGCATGACAATTGATGCCCCACCAGTAACAAAGCCATACAGCGACTTTTTAAACTCTCAAAGCAGATATTTCACTCTTGCAAAAAAGAACCCACAATGGGCAACAAAATTGTTTCAATCTGCCGAAAGTTACGCCAAAATTCGCCTTCAAAACCTCAAACTAAAAGCAACCCAATAAGGCAATTAATATCATAAAATTCAAAGCAAATAATATATAAAATTTTAATAGTTTGTTTGACTAAATAAAAAATACCACAGTTGGCTGTGGTGTTTTTTTATATTTCTTTTTCTTCAGTTATGCATTCGGTGTTGTAAGACACATTTGTTTCAAAGTTAAGGTTATATTTTGTTATGCATCTGTTTTGATTGTCTCTGTTTTTAATGCAATAAATGTAGTGAGTTTTGTCATTAAATTGATTAATATAAAATTCAACAACATCTTCTTTACCATTTTTTCTTGATGATATTAACACAAAAGGTCTGAAAAGTGCTGTTTTGTTATTCACTTTTGCATAAAATATTCCTGAATTATATGTAGCCTTATTTGGGTTAAACAATGTCAACTGATAAGGTGTGTTACCTATCATGCAAGCAAATTCAAGGCAAATGTTTGAAAGATTTTCATTTTCTCCATGAAATTCAGCTTCAAATGCGTGCAAATCTCTGCCACACTGACGAATTAACAAGTTGTTAAACAAATCATATATTTCAGGCAAATAAAAACTAAATTTTTGAGAGTTATCAACAAAACAATCTTTTAATTTTGCTCCATTATTAACAAAATTTTCATGCAAGGTTAATTGTTCCATATTCCCTCCTTTTACATTGCCATTTCGCTTTCGCCACTTTGAAGTTTGGCTTTGTTGATTTTTGCAAGTTCAAGTTTTCTTCTTCTTGCTTCAAACTTAGGCTCTTCTTCTTTTAAAAGTTGCTCCCTTCTTGCAATCAGTTCAGACAATTTTTTGTTATAACTGCCATCTCCAAACAGTTCTTCATTAAGTTCATGTTCCCTGCATCTAGCAATAATTTCATTTACTTCTATCCAAGTTTTAGTAGTTTTTTTCATTGATGTATCCTCCTTGGAAGGTCAGGCATATCTTAGCACAATTCAACGTTAATGTAAATACCTTTTTGAAAATTTTCCCTAACATTTTTACTGCCTTAAAAAGCATGCCTCCTGGCTTTTAAATTAATAAAAATGAAACCCAAAATCTTAATTATAAAAACATTTAAACCACTGTTTAGCAAGAATCTTACGCTAATAATTAGCCTAAACAAAACTAAACTTATAAAATGAAAAAGTTGACAAATCTGTCAACTTTAAATTTCTTGCTTTATTTATTTTTTAACATTCGCCAAACTTAATTTTTATAATCATCTACCATTTTTTTGGCTTTTTTTGAACTGCTTATTGCACTTTTTGCAGTTTTTACTGCACTGTTTTTATAAACTTTAACCATAATTATAATAAGCGTGCCTATAACAAAAATTCCAAGTGCAATATACCACCAATAAATAACAAAGGTGCTTCCTTCAACCCCTGCACAATAAACAAGTTTACCATCTGCCGCAACGCCAAAAATTATTGTTTGGTTCAAATCTGTTCTAAGCGGTTCGGTTTGTTTTCTTGCAGTGCCTTGGGTTGAAACCTGCTCTTCCCACCTTTCAAGAAAAGCCTTGCTAGGGTGACCATAACTGTTATCAAGTCCGCAACTAACAACGGTGTATGTTGGGTTGATTATTGCAAGAAAGTTTGCAGTTGAAGATGTTGATGAACCATGATGCCCAGCCTTGTAAACATCAACATCAGTAAATAAGTTTCGAATTTCTTGATTAGTGCATTCGCCCTCAACAAAATCATTTTCAACTTCTCTTTCAGCATCACCTGTAAACACAAAAGACCTGTCATTATATTCTAGCAACATTATTGGGCTTGCATTGTTTTTGCCGTCATACCTTTTAACAGGCACACCTTCTGTTTCTGTTACGCCCATTCGTGAAAATGGAACTTTTGTTGTGTCTTCAGGCGGAGCATAAAAACCAAAGGTAAAAGGCTCGGTGCTATCAGTGCTTTCAATCATAAGCCCTTCATGGCTAACTGTTACAGTGGCAGAAGACACAGAGGTGTCTTCATTTGTCCAAGTTTCGCTGTATGCTGCTTCAATAAAGTTAAGGTAAGCATAGTTATAAACTTGACTTGCAAGCCAACCATCTTCATCTTCACCCGCAACATAGTATCCCTTCAAATCTTCAGCACTTATTGGCTCGCCCGCAATTGTGCTTCCGCTTGAACTTGTTGTTCTGTTGCAAGCAAGTTGAAATGGTCTGTAAATATTTTGAACTTCAAATTCTTCAAGAACACTAGCCATGCCACCGCTATGGTCATCATCACTGTGAGTTAAAATTAAATAATTAATTTTGCTAACCTTAGCATCATTTTTAATATAACTAATCAGGCTTGCAATTCTTTCTTCATCAGGCGTGCCCGCATCAATAAGCATTGTTGTGCCATCAGGAAGTTCAATTAAAGTGCTGTCTCCTTGCCCAACATCAATGTAATGCACTTTCATGTTGCTTTCACTAACAACGCTAATGTCTTGTGCACTTGTGGTTGTGTAATCACCAATTTTAAGCAGGCGTTCAATGTCATCTTCAAAAATCATTGAAACACCACAAATAATTCCAAGAAGCACAATACACAAGCACTTAATAATTATTACTTTCTTGTTAAATTCTTTTGTTTTAGATGCCATATTGTTTTACCCCTTTTCTTTGGTTTTTTTGAAACTAATGCAATTATTTCATTTTTCTTTTCCATAACTGCATTGTATCCCCTTTCAATCATCTCTTTGGTGTCGCCAAGTTTTGTTGAACTAAACTCTCCTAATGCTGGAATTATAACAAGGTCAGCAAATTTGAGTTTATTTTCAATATTTTTTTGCATCATAACCCCAACGGTTGAACTCATAATACTAAAAAGTTTTAAAGACTCTGTACCCTTGCCTCTGTTTGGGTTAACATCAATTGCTATTACAACATTTGCCCCCATTTCTCTAACAACATCAGCGGGCACATTATTGGTTAGCCCCCCATCAACAAGGTGCATTCCCTGCCACACCACCGGCTTAAACACCCCCGGCACTGCCGAACTTGCACAAACTGCCTTTGCAACACTTCCTGCTTCAAGCCTTACTTCTTCACCATTTTTCATGTTAACCGCAATTGCACAAAAAGGCTTTTTAAGTTCACTAAACATTAGGTCTTTATTAAAAATCTTTTTCATGGTTTCTTCAATGTTTTCGGTTGAAGATGGCATGAAAAACCAATTTGTCTTTTTAATGTCTTTGCGTTTTAGTGAAAAAACAATTTCTTCAAAATCTTCATATTTTAGCCCATAAGAATAAAGTGCACCAACAATACTTCCCACACTTGTTCCAGCAACATACTCAAAATCAAGCCCCAACTCTTCAAACGCTTTTATTGCTCCAATGTGGCCAATTCCTCTTACTCCGCCACCGCCAAGTGCCAAACCTAAACGCACCTTCTTGTTGCACTCAATTTTACCATTATTTTGTTTTTTCTTTTTAAAAAACCACATAACTAACCAAAAAATCTTTTAATTTCTTCGCTTGCACTTTCAGGGCTATCACTTGCATGACACAAATTTTTAGTTTTGTTTGTGGCATAAGTTGCCCTTATTGTTCCAACTTGTGCTTCAAAACAATCTGTTGCACCCAAAATTTGCCTAACCCCTTCAATAACTCTTTCCCCCGAAAGAACCATGCAAATTACCATTCCGCCTGTTATATATTCTTCAATTTCAGGGTAAAAGGGTTTGCTTGTTAGGTGACTGTAATGCTTTGCACAAAGAGACTTATCAATAAACATAGATTTCATCTGTTCAATTTTATAGCCCCTTTTTTCAAACCTTGAAATAATTTCACCAACAAGCCCACGGCTAACACCATCAGGCTTAATCATAACAAATGTTTTTTCCATCACTTTTCTCCCTGTTTTCTTTCATTATACTCTTTTTTAATAATTTCACAAACTTCATTTATGGCTTTTTTCAAATTGTCGTTACTTACAACATAGTCATACTTATCGCGAAAACTATCTTCAAATGCTTTCCTTTCAAGCCTAATCTCAATTTCAGCCTCACTGTCTCCCCTGTGCCTAAGCCTTGAAATTAAACTTTCATCATCTTTAATGTCAATGTAAATGGTAACACAGTCATACCCCAACCGAACAATTTCCATTACCCCTAAAACATCAACATCTTTAATTAATATTGGATATTTTTTTGAATACTCTTGATACCTTTTTTTATGCACGCCATAATAATGCCCGTTTGAATGAACTTTTTGGTATTCAATAAATTCTCCATTTGCTATGGCATCTTCAAATTCCTTTTTTGTTAAATAGTAATAACTTCCACCTTCAACCTCCCCTGGCCTTTTTGGTCTTGAAGTTGATGAAGGCAAAAGAGCAATCAGTTTGCCAAACTTTTTTAACACTGCCTTAATAATGGTGGATTTTCCGCTGCCACTTGCTCCTGAAACTAAAACAAACACACTAATTCTCCTCTAAAAGTTCTTCAAGTTCATTAATGTAAAGTTCAAACAATTTAAATGTTTGGCTGTATGAACATTTGTCAAGCAAATCAACTTCGGCAAGTTTCAAAAGTTCAAGAGGGCTTTTGCTTCGCCCTGCCTTTAAAAATTGCATATATTTTTGCTTGTAACTTTTATCTCCTGACAAAAGTTTTCCGCAAATAATGCACGCACTAACAAACCCAACAACATATTTGTAAACATAAAATGGTGAATATAAATGCGGAAGCCTGCTCCATTCACACTCGCAATTTTTGGTGCTTGCACAACTTTCACCAAAATAAATTTTAATTAATTCTTTATATTTATTGTTAAGTTTATCAAATGTTAACGCTTCACCCGCCTCAATTTGGCTGTTTGCAAAAATTTCAAACTCTGTGTATAAACTTTGCCTATAAATTGCCCCGTAAAAATCACCAAGAAGGCTATCAATTGCAATCAATTTTTCTGCCTTGGTTTTGGCATTGTCAATTAAATATTTCTTCGTTAAAATTTCATTAACTGTGCTTGCAATTTCACAGGTAAGTGATGGAGTTTCAAAAAGGTTATAACTTTGCTCTTTGCTTGCAAAAAATGATTGCATTGCGTGCCCAAGTTCGTGTGAAAGGGTTGAAACGCTTTCAAGTGTGTTGTTATAGTTTGTTAAAATGTAAGGGTGAACATCATAGCAAGATATGCAATAACTGCAACTGTCTTTATTTTTTGAAGGATATAAATCAATCCATCTAAGTTTAAGTGCATTTTTCACCATTTCAATGTAATCATCACCAATAACATCAAGGCTTGAAATAATAGCCTCAATTCCCTTTTCAAGCGGAAATTTAGGCTCACTGTTTGTAAAAGGAGCAAACATATCATAATATTTAAATTCGTCAATTTTTAACGCTTTTGCTTTGATTTTTTGAAGCCTTTGAATTAATTTTAAACCTTTATGCACATTTTCAAGCAAAATGCTAAGCAAATTTTCAGGCACCTCTTCATAAAAATTCACCCTTTCAAAGTTGCTTTTAAAGTTATATGTTTTAACTAAAAAATTTTCGTATTTAAGCGAGTTGATGTAAGTGTTTGAATAGGTTATGTTGAAGTTTTTATACGCTTGGTAAAAGTTAAGATAAGCCTGTTTTCTAACCTCTCTGTCAGCGCTGTGCATATATTTTGAAAAGTTTGAGTTATTTAAAGGAAAATGTTTACCATTTTTCAAAACAATGTCATGAATTGGCATTTCAATGTTTGAAAGTGTTGAAAATGTGTCTTCAAAATCTGCAAATGCCCCAACTCCTGACACAATCTTTTCAATGTTTTCAGGCATAACATGTGGTTTGTTTTTAACCAAAAACTCTAAATCTCTTTTAAAATCTGCAAACTCAGGGTTATTTGCAAGTTCCAAAATTTGCTCAGTGCTAAGTTTTGAAATTTCTTCTTCAAAAAAAGCCATGGCCATGCTTGCTTTAACACTAACATCTTGCGAAGCCTGCCCCAGTTCAATGTTTTTGGCATCAGCCCCCTCAACGCTCTTTTTAATGTAGGCATAAATTATAACTCGTTCAAGTTTTCGTTCAACTTCAACCTGCAACTTCAAAAACTTCAAAATATCCTTTTCGTTATTAAGCCTGCCTTTAAACCCTGCCACCTTTCTAAGCAAAAGTTTAATTCTTTCACAATCTGCAAAAAACTCTTCACTTGAATTATAAAGGTCACTATCTTTCCATTTAAACTGTTCTTCAATTTTTTCTCGTTTCATATAAGCTCCTAGTCAGTTTAATATATCATAATGATTAACATTTTTGCAATAAAAAAACAGTCAATTTTTATTGACCGTTTAAAGATGTAAACAAATTTAATCAGACTGTCTAAAAACAAGCAAGACTTGGCTCGCAAAATGCACAAAAGCAAGAGTTTAGTTTCCATTATTATTTGTTTTGTGCGTTTTTTAACAAAGCAAGAAATAATTTTATATTTTTTTGGTCACACCGTTTTAAGGCAGTCTGAACAGCCAAATTTTATTGACTGTTTTTTTATTTGCTCATTGCAGGTGCTTCTTTCATTTTGCGTTGAGCACTTGGGCTGAAAAGTTTTGTTCTTTTTAAAATAAGTTGAATTAAAAGCCAAATTCCAGCAATGCCAACAATAGCATAAAGAATTCTTGTAAACAACCCAACACCAAAAATCCAAGTAATCAAATTCCAGCTAAACACCCCAACTAAAAACCAGTTAATGCAACCAGCAATTGCAATTGAAAGGGCAATAATGTTAGTGATTATCATTTCTTCTCCTCCTAAATTTATTTCTAACCTTAGAATGTGTAAATTGAAAAAATTAATACTCTACTTACAAAATTTTTTAAAATAAAAAAACGCCAAAATCTGGCGTTTTATAGGCTTTCTATTAATATCCCCCATAAATAAGGTTTAAAATTAAAAACGCAATGCACAAAACTAAAAGCAAAATAGCATCAATAACAGTCCACTTTTTAATTTTGCCCTGCAAAGAGGCACCCTTGTTTCGGTTATAAAAAGTGTCAGCATTGCCTGTTACCCCGCTAATTCCATTGCTGTTACCTTTTTGCCCAACAACAGCAATAATCATAAAAATTGCACAAACAGCAATCAAACATGCAATTACAATTTTTAAAATTGGTATAACATTTTCAGTTGTTTGACTTACTTCTTGGTTATCACTTAAAAGCAGTGCTAAATTAAAAAATCTATTCATATAAAATCTCCTAAGCAAAAGCAGTATATCACATCAAAACTCAATTAACAAGCGTTTTTTTTAAATTACAGTTAAATATGCCACAATAAATGCCACCAAGGCAATAAACAAAAAGTAAACAATAATTTTGTTTATAACTTTTCCACCAGCATAGTTTTTTGCGCCATACATATCAACAACCAACAAAACAATAAACACTGCAAAAAGCCCAATGTAAAGAACAGTTAACTTTTTCTCTTTTAAAGTCTGTGCAAGCAAATTGGCAAATTCTAAATATTTCATTTTTCTTTCCTACACATTAAGTATACCAAAACTTACAAGCCATTTCAATACCTTTTTAAATTTTATAGGCTGTGAAAAATTTACAATAAACAACTTAAAACCCAAAAGCATCAAAGTTTTCCGCTGCCCTGCTTGATTGTTTTAATTAAAAATACTACATTGTTTTTATTAAAATGTTATATTGTTTGTTATTCACTAGACAGTCTTAAATATAGTCTTGTTCACTCATGATATTGTTCGCTAATATAATCTTATTCACTAACAACAGTAAATTATAAACCTTAAACTCCATCAGTTTTCTAATCTTGCATTTAAACATTATTTAATTAAAAGGGTGCCAGTTTGTTGCTAAATTTAAAACACCATTATATAACACAATTAAATTAGTGGCTTACCAGTCATTTCAGGTGGGATTTTTTCACCAAGCAATTTTAAAATTGTGGGTGCTATGTCTGCCAATGTTCCCGAAATTTCAGGGGTTTTAGGGTCAAGGTCGCGGTCTGCAATAATTACAGGCACAAGTGCCATAGTGTGTGATTTATGTGGTGACCCATCAGGATAAACCATAATATCACTGTTTCCATGGTCAGCAGTAATTATTGCTCTGCCTCCAACACTAAGGGTTGCATCAACCACTTTTTTAACACACTCGTCAACCACCCCAATGGCAACTTTTGTTGCTTCAAGACTTCCTGAGTGCCCAACCATGTCACCATTTGCAAAGTTGATTATAATAACATCATACTTCCCGCTTTCAATTCCCTTAACGGTAGCATCAGCAATTTCTCTTGCACACATTTGTGGCTTCACATCATAAGTTTTAAGTTTTTCACTTGAAATTAACACACGCTCTTCATTTTCATATGGCTCATTTCTTCCCGCATTAAACGCAAAAGTAATGTAAGCAAATTTCTCAGTTTCTGCAACTTTTAATTGATTATATCCATTTTTACTTAAAATTTCACTTAAAATGTTTCTAATTTGCACATTATCAAAGGCAACAATAACCCCGCCCAAACTCTCGTCATAATTAGTCATGGTAACAAGGGTAAGGTTAAGTTTTTTTGTCCAATCAAAATTGTTGTCGTTTGAAAACACTCGTGCCAGTTGTCTTTCTCTGTCAGCCCTGTAATTGAAAATAATAACGCTATCTCCCTCATTTATTCTGCCAACAGGATTGCCGTTTTTTTCTTTTATAATAGGCATTAAAAACTCGTCACTTTCGCCCTTTTTATAAGCCTTTAAAACAGAACTCATTAAATCTTGCGTTTTTGTTCCAACACCCAAAGTGTAAGCGTCATAGGCAATTTTAACTCTATCCCAATTATTATCTCTGTCAAGTGCATAAAATCTGCCAACAATATCAACAATTTCCCCACAATTATACTTTTTTATTGCGTTTTCAACAATGTCATAATACTTTTTTGCAGATTTTTGTGGAGTATCTCTTCCGTCACTTATAAAATGAATATACACTTTTTTTACTTTGTTTTCACTTGCAAGTTTAATAAGTGCAAGCAAATGGTCAATGTGGCTGTGCACACCCCCATCACTTGCAATTCCAACCAAGTGCAAAGGCACATTGTTCTTGTTTGCGTTTAAAACGGCCTTCATTATTGCTTCATTGTTAAAAAACTCACCGCTAACAATGGCGTTATTAATTCTCATTAATGGTTGGTAATTCACCCTTCCTGTTCCAATTGTTAAATGCCCAACATCACTTGTTCCCGTTTGAGTTGCAGGAAGCCCCACAGCATTCCCGCTTGCCTGCAATTTACCATGAGGATATTGTGTGGCATAATACTGCAAATTTGTGGTGTTTTCAGGCAAAACTGCACTAACACTTAAATCTGTTGGAATGCCAACTCCGTCCATAATTATCAATGTTGTTAACTTATTTGCTTTCATAAATTCCCCCATCTTTTTAGCAATCTCACGCTTTTGCAATTAAAAAAGCCATTAATTTTTAAAGTTTTCTAAGGGCTTTTTCTTGTAAGTTATTTATAAATAA
>CAJKVX010000021.1 GCA_905203455.1 uncultured Eubacteriales bacterium | reverse complement strand
GCGACGGCAGGTGGATCAGCAGGGATCCCATCATGGAACAGGGTGGCTGGAATTTGTTCGCCTTTGTAGGAAATAACGGAGTGAACAGATGGGATTATCTTGGAGAATTTTATAAAGGAACTTGGTATAGTGCTTTTAAATATTCCTACAGCAGTACTCCGGTAGACAAGGCTCTGTGGATTAGTGGTAAATTTTCCATTGCTGGGGTATTGACAAAAACTGCAATGGATCATGCAGACGGAGCTATCTCAGGTAATTGGACACTTAATGCCGCTGAAGCTGAAATTGCAAAAAAAGAGTTTGAAAGTTCAAGTAAGCATGACGCATCTGGAAAATCATTTAAAGATTGGTTTGAAAATTATCTGAAGGTAAACTATTGTTCTAAACCTGATGGGATGTATAAAATGAAAACATACGCGCATAATTTCAAATCTAATAAAGGTACAGATATATATACCGCTTTTGGTGATGCACGACTTACATTTGATGGTGAAATATGTAAAATGAAGGAGTCAGGAAAATGTATTGTAGAATACCTTATTAATGTTAATTTAACTGATTACTACACATTTATAAGTCCTGCGAATAGAAAATTAGCAACAACTTTCCGAGGTCAAAAATCACCTACAGCTGTCGGATATCGATTAGAAGATAGTGGATATTTGCGACCTTTCCATGTTAATGGGAAATGGGAGATGAGAGGGCGTAAAGAGTTTTAAGAATTTTATGAATAGAAAATTTATGAAGAGAAAATTATTTTTTTGGGGTACGTCATTAACCATTCTTGGTGTTATATCTCTGTTTTTATTTATTTTTTCTGATGATGATTTAGTATTTAGGGGTAGCGTTTCTCCTGATGTGTTTAAGAGAGAGTTTGAGTCTCATTTACCAGAAGAAACCTTATTTATAGATTATTTTATGGAAGGGAATCGTGCGATTTTTGCACGTATTAAAGTATCTGAAATAAACAATGAAAAAAAACTTATGGAGGATTTTCAAAAAATATCTAGAAGAGACGTTTCTTATAAAAAGCATAATTCCATTCCTGGCTTTGTTCCAAATTGTTCTACAGAAATATGGTGGGATACTTCTATTATTGAAAAGTGTGATTATTATACGACGGAAATGCCATATCAAGATCCCATGTTTTGGTTTGATAGAAAAAATAATTATATTTATATGTTCTGGGGGAACTGATCCTTCATGCATTTCTAACGGCGCAATTTGCAGAAATAAAGAAGCATTTTCGAATGTCCGTCAATACTCTTACACAACACAAAAAGTGTAAAGGAAATGGACAAAAATCTAATTAATAAAATTAAAAATGAAAACTAAATTAAATCTTATCTGCTTGATAAGCAAGTAAAATAATAAATCATTAAAATTAAAAATTTTTTTAAATTTTGAATAATTCATGAAAATTTGATACACACTATGCTTAGGAGGGTTTAAAAATGCAAAAATACAGACCAGGTGAAAAAGTTCCAATGTCATGCAATTATAAAGCGCTTGACAGGAACGGAGACTGTCGTGATGACGAAAAAACTTACCTAGAAAAAGGAGAAACATTTCCACCTACACAACATGAAGGCGGATATTATGTAATGGACCATGAATAACAAAACTGCCAGTTTAGTTACTTACTTTCTAAACTAGCGGAAAAAACAAGAAAAACCTAAACCAAAAATGATTTAGGTTTTCTTTTTTATGTTTACTGTATCTTAATTGCAAACAACAAGTCCTTTTTGCAGAAATTTGATTTTATTTAATTTTGTATGTGCATGCTTGTCCTATGGTGTGAAACGCCGTCACTCCTGCAAAAACAAACACACATTTAAATGTTAATATAATTATTGAATTTTAGAAAAATCATCTCCAATGATTATCGGATTAAATCCTATTAATTCATCTTTTAATATGTTGTCTGGAATGTTGTTAATAAAATAAATTTTTTTATTCATTCTAAATGCATCATAAATTTCCAAAAAGGTTGCTCCACAAATATAGTTTTCTTGTCCATTTTTGTTAAAATTAAGAACTAAAACTGCATCTATTTTCTCTATTGTTTTTTCTGATTGGCGAAACATTTTTGATCTAAAAATATGATGTTCAGGCGTTCCCCTGAACTTTGGCTTCAGTTTCGGGAGCATTCCAACAATTTGGCATATATACTTCGTGCTCAATATCTTCCAAAGCCTTTTTATAATAATGTAATTTATCATAAAAAGATTTACTGCATATTAAAAGTATTTTCATTACAACTTCCTGTTTATTTTTATTTTTTAAATTGTTAGGGTTTTTCTATTTATTATTTAACAAGGTCAAGTTCTTTAAACACTTTTAAAATTTTATCTGCTGCTTCTTCCATAAGTTCTTTTGTGTGAGTTGCTGTGTAGGCTGTTCTAATTAAGCATTCGCCAACAGGTGTTGCAGGTGGCAAAACTGGGTTAACATAGACCCCCTCATCAAAAAGCATTTTGCAGGCTTTAAGAGTTATTTCAACATCATAAGTGTAAATTGGAATAATTGGAGTTGGGCTTGATTTAAACGCAATTCCCCTTTCTTTTAAACATTTTCTCATGTAATCTGAAATGTCAATCAAATTTTTAACTCTTTGTGGTTCTCTTTTAATTATTTCAAGAGATTTTCTTGCGGCAGCAAGACTTGCAGGTGTTATAGACGCGCTGAAAATAAAAGGTCTTGAATTGTGCCTCATAAATTCAGCAACTTCATGGCTGCAAGCACAATATCCACCAAGGCTTGCAAGAGATTTTGAAAATGTTCCACAAATTAAATCAACTTCATCTTCAAGGTCATAATATTCGGCTGTTCCCCTGCCACATTTGCCAAGAACACCCAAACCATGAGCATCATCAACCATAAGTCTTGCACCATATTTGTTTTTAAGTTCAACAAGTTTTGGCAAGTTGCAAATTTCACCACTCATGCTGAAAACACCATCAGTTACAATTAAAATGCCTTTATCTTCTGGAACTTTTTTTAATTTTTCTTCAAGGTCTTCCATGTCCATGTGGTTATATCTTATAAGTTCGCCATAACTTAGCCTGCAAGCATCATAAATTGAAGCATGGTTTTCTTTATCACACAAGATAACATCTTTTCTGCCACAAATGGCACTAATAACCCCAAGGTTTGTTTGAAAGCCTGTGCTTAATGTAACACAATCTTCTTTATGCAAAAATTCGGCAAGTTCTTTTTCAAGAGCAACATGGGCAGTTGTTGTTCCGTTTAAAAATCTGCTTCCTGAGCAACCCGTTCCAAATTTTTTAGTTGCTTCAACTGCGGCCTCAATAACTTCAGGGTGGCTTGTTAAACCAAGATAGTTGTTTGAACCAATCATTATCTCCCTTTTGCCTTCCATTTCAACCACAATGTCTTGTTTTGATTCAAGAGTATGAAAATAAGGGTAAATGCCCTTTTCTTTTGCGTCTTGAGCAATTGTGTATTCACCACATTTTTTAAATAAATCCATTTTTCTACTTCCTTGTCTTAATGTTTTAAATTATGTTTATATTATATAACTATTTAGCCTTAAACACAAATAAAAAATCAAATTAATTTTATTTTTTAAATTGCAAAAGCCATTGTTTATCTTCTTGCGAAATCCTGAAACTATCTCTGCACTTGCTTATACTTTTGTTGATTACAAATTTGTTTAAATTATTGTTTTCTAAAAACGCCTTAGTTTTTTCAGGTTGTTTTATAAAGCAATCACAAAACACCCAAGCAAGAGCCATGTTAACATAATAATGTGTTTCATTTTGAAAAGAATTTAAAATTTCAAGAACTTTGTCAATATAACTGTCGTCAATAAATTTAAGAAGAGCAACTATGCCAAGCCTTCTTTCAAATGGCAATTTTGATTTTAACAATTTTTTAGCAAGACCAAAAAACTTCTCTTTATTTTGTTTTGTTATTGGGAATTTAATGCAATCACAACTTGCCCAGTTATCAATAAATTTGCTGTATCTAAGAAGATAAAACTTGAACATATCATAATCGTGAATTTTATTAATAATTATTGCATTAATGCTTAAATTTTCATAAAAGGTATGCAAATTTGCATCAAGAAACTCAATATAATTTCCTTGAACTATTTTGTTTGCCAGTTCTGTTACCTTTTTTGTTCCAAGTGCCAAAACGGGATAATTTGTGTTTATTATTTTAGTTTCCCATTCCACCCTATCTTTATTAATTAGACTTTTTAAATAACTTTGAAATTTTTCAAGGCTAACATTGTCCCAATGGTTTAAAACTAAATCCATAACATTCACCTTACAAGTTTTTTTGTGCAAGCATAATTGCAATAAGTTTTATATGCTCATAAGTTAATCCGCCCTGCATATAAGCGATATATGGTGGCTTAACTGGGCCATCACATGAAAACTCAATTGAACTGCCTTGAACAAATGTTCCTGCTGCCATTATAACTTTATCGGTGTAGCCTGGCATATCCCATGGTTCAGGAACAACAAAACTGTCAATTGGGGAAAGTTTTTGAATGTCTTTAACAAAATCAATAAATTTGCTTTCATTGTTAAATTCAATTGTTCTAATAATATCTTCAGGAATATGATTTGGTTCAGGGCTTGTTTTAAATGAGCAGGCTTTTGCAACTTTGCCTAGCAAAACATTACCTTTAAGCACATTTGCAACAACATGTGGAGCAATGAACAACCCTTCAAAAAAAGGAAGATAAGTTGAATTGTATGACCCAATTTCATTACCAAGTGATGGCGCCGTTAACCTTTTTGCCGCTAAATCAACTAAATCTGCCTTGCCTGCAACATACCCGCCTGTTGGAGCAAGCCCGCCACCAATATTTTTTATAAGTGACCCCGCAATAAGGTCAGCACCCACTGCTGTTGGTTCAATCGTTTCAACAAATTCACCATAGCAATTATCAACCATAAAAATGCTTTGTGGTGAAACTTGCCTAAGAGAAGAAATGATTTCGCCAATATAACTAACGGTTAAAGTTTTCCTTTTGCTGTATCCTCTTGAGCGTTGAATGTAAATAAGTTTTGGTTTTAACTTTTCAATAACTTTAATGCATTTTTTTAAATTGACTTTACTGCCAATCATTTCAACCTTTGAAAAACTAATATTAAAATCTTTAAGAGAGCCATTGCCCTCACCTAAAATACATTCTTGCATTGTGTCATAAGGGTCACCAGTTACAGAAAGCATTAAATCCCCCGGTCTGAGAACGGCTGAAAGTGCTAAATAAAGAGCATGCGTTCCGCAAGTAATGTTTGGTGAAACAAATGCCTTTTCGGCATTCAGGCACCTTGCATAAAGTTCGCATAACTTAGGTCTTGCTATATCTTCATAGCCATAACCAGTTGAGCCTTGCATTGTTTGCAAACTTACCTTTAGTTCTTTAAATGCGTCTAAAACCTTTTCTTGATTAATTAATGCATTTTTTTCAATTTTTCTGTAAATTCTTATGCTTTTTTTCTCTAATTCATCAACTAATTGTGTTGCTTGTAACTTATCCATTGTTTCTCCTTAAAAAATCTTCAATTAAATTATTAATTGCTAAGTTATCACACCTTTCAACAAAATTTGCATTAGGTAATTTTTTAAACCATGTAAATTGTCTTTTGGCATAATTTCTTGAATGTTGTTTTATTTTGTCAATCATTTGCTCTTTGGTTATTTCACCTTTTAAATATTTTAAGGTTTCTTTATAACCAATGCCTTGCATAATTTGATTATCTTCATTTAAGTTAAAATCACGAACTAAATTTTCAACTTCATCTATAAGCCCTTCATCAATCATTTTGTCAACCCTTGAATTTATTCTTTGATAAATCACTTCTCTGTTATCTGTTATAACAATTATTAGATAATCAAAAGGGCTTTTATTTGTTTTTGTTAACTCACTTTTTTTTGTTCCTGTTTGATGGTAAATTTCAAGTGCTCTTACAATTCTGTCTGTTTGGTTTGGGTGAAGAACTTGTGCCGTTGCTGGGTCAATCTCTTTAAGTTTGTCATAAAGATATGTTTTGCCATATTTAATTATAAGTTCTTTACACTCGGCTCTAAAATCATCATTCCTTTCAGCCTTTGCCGTTATTGGATATAACAAAGATGAAATATAAAGCCCTGTTCCACCAACAATTATAGGGACCTTGCCTTTTTTTATAATTTGGTCAATGCACTCATTTGCCAGTTCTACAAATTCATTAGCGCTGAAATTTTCATTTGGTTTGCAGATATCAATTAAATGGTGTTCTATTCCCGCCATTTCATCTTTTCTTATTTTTGCAGTGCCAATGTCTGCCCCACAATAAACCTGCATTGAATCAGCAGATATAATTTCTCCATTACATTGTTTTGCAACCTTGATTGAAATTTCAGTTTTTCCAACTGCCGTGGGCCCAGTTATAACAATTATTTTCTTCTTCATTAAACAATCCTTTTAAACCATTTTTCAACTTCTTGCTTGGTAATTTTAACAATAATTGGTCTGCCATGCGGGCAATAAAGAGCAATTTTATCTTTAATTATTGCCTGATAGATTTTTTCTATTTCTGACTTTGTTAAGTCATAGCCTGCCTTAACTGCACTTTTGCAAGATAATTGCATTATTTCATCTTTAATTAAATCAACAGTTTTAACAGCCGTGTTTCTTTTTGTTTCTTGCAAGAAAATTGAAAAGAACTTGTCAAAATTGATTTCACTTACAATTACAGGAATTGAAGATATTTTATAAGTGTTTAAACCAAACTCTTCAATGTCAAACCCCAGTTTATGCAAGTTATCAATGTTATCGTCAATAAGTTGCTTTTCTTGTGGGTTAATTTTTAAAATATATGGCGCCAGCATTGGCTGAATTGCAAGTTCGCCACTTTCAATTTCTTCTTTAAACTTTTCATAAAGCACCCTTTCATGGGCTGCGTGCTGGTCAATAAAATAAACATTGTCTTCATCTTGAATAATAAGATAGGTGTTGAAAATTTTCCCGACGCTTTTTATTTCAGTTGTTATTTCTATTGTTTGTTGCATTTGGGGTTGCTGTTCATAAAGTGGAGATTTTGGCAATTCCTTTTCTTCAATGGTTAACTCTTTTTCGCCATTACCCATAAATTGCTCGAGTAAAGACGACCCAACACCAAAACCATCTGCCACTCCAACATTTACTGGGTCTTGGTTAACTGAAATGGTTTCAATTAATTCTAATTGGTTGTTATCTTCCTGAGTTTTAGGGCTGTCTAACTCTTGGGTTTTACTGTTTTCTTGACTAGTTTCATTTTTAGGGAAATTTTCAAGTTTTTGACCATTTTCTAAATTGTTTATGTTCTTTTTTAAGTCAACCCCTGCATAATCTATTTTGCTGCCTTTTTGATATAAACTTGATGCTGGGAACTTGACAACTCCATTTTCATTTTGCACTGATGTGTCATGCATAACACTTCTAATTTCCCTGTTATTTGCTAGGACAACTTTGCAAGTTTCATAAATTAAAGACATTATTTTGTTTGGCTTTTCAAACCTAACTTCAAGTTTGTTTGGGTGAACATTAACATCAACTGTTTGCGCGGGAATGTTAACATAGATAACATAAAATGGATATTGCCTTTTCATGAGCATTTCGCCATAGGCATTGGTTACCGCAAAAGACACCTGTTGGTTTACTACATTTCTTCCATTTACTATTAGCGTTTGGTAAGTTCTGTTGGGTTTGGTGAAACTGCCTTTGCCAATAACCCCAAAAATTTCAACCTCTTCAAACTTTCTTGTAATTTTTAAAGTTTCTGTTAATGCGTCTTTGCCATAAACACAGTAAAGTGCGTCCTCTAACCCTGAGCCTGTGCTTTGAAAAATTAAATTGCCATCAACTAAATACCTAAAAGAGATGTTTGGATTTGCAAGAATAAACCTGCTTACTAAGTTTGTTATTTCTTGTTCTTCAGATTTTGCCTTTTTCAAAAACTTAGCCCTTGCAGGAACATTATAGAAAATTTTTTCAACCTTAACAGTTGTTCCAACTGGCATTCCAATTTGACCAATGCTTATAAATTTTCCGCCATCAATTTCAATAATTCCACCAACCTCACAAGATTTTATTCTGCTGGCCATTGTTACTTTTGAAATTGCAGCAATTGAAGCAAGAGCCTCGCCCCTGAACCCAAGGGTTAAAATGCAATCAAGGTCTTCACTGCAACTGATTTTGCTTGTTGCATGAGGCAAAAAGGCGGTTTTTAAATCATCTTTTTCAATTCCACAACCATTGTCTGTAACAATCATGCTGTCAATTCCGCCACCGTTAATTTCAATGGTAATGATTGTTGCCTTGGCATCAATGCTGTTTTCAACCAACTCTTTAATAACACTTGCTGGTCTTTCAACAACTTCACCCGCTGCAATCAGGTTGTAAATTGAACTGTCTAATATATTAATTCTTGCCATAAAAACCTCCTTAGTTATTTTTAACTTTATCAACCAAATTTTGAAGAGTTCCAAAAGCCATTAAAGGAGATATTGTGTTCATGTCCATCTCTTTTAAAACATTAATCACTTCAACCGCATTTGGGTTAACTTCTGGCATTTTTGTGCCCTCAAAATTATCAACATTTATTTTGTTGTTTGCTTGTTCTTGAGCCTTTAAAATGTCTTTGGCACGGTCTATTAAGTTTTGTGGCAATCCCGCAAGGCTTGCAACTTCAATTCCAAAACTTCTGTTTGCACTTCCTCTTGCAATTTTGTGCAAAAAGATTATTGAGTTATCAAACTCTTTTGCCAAAACTCTGTAATTTTTAACCCCAACAATTTTTTCTTCAAGAACTGTAAGTTCATGATAATGTGTTGCAAAAAGTGTTTTTGCCTTAACATTTACTGAAAGGTATTCAATAATTGCCCAAGCAATGCTCATGCCGTCAAAAGTTGAGGTTCCTCTTCCAACCTCATCTAAAATTATTAAACTGTTTTTGGTTGCATTGTTTATAATGTTTGAAACTTCGGTCATTTCAACCATAAAAGTGCTGTTGCCAAGCGAAAGTTCATCACTTGCTCCAATTCTTGTAAAAATTCGGTCAGTAAGAGCAATTGATGCTCGTGTTGCAGGAACAAAACAGCCAATATGAGCCATTATAACAATTATTGCAACCTGACGCATATATGTGCTTTTTCCACCCATGTTAGGGCCAGTTATTATTAAAATGTTGTTTTCGCCATCATCAAGCAAAGTGTCGTTATCAACAAACTGATTGCTTCCCATCATTTTTTCAATAACAGGGTGCCTTCCACCAACAATGTTAATCTCTTTAACAAATGAGCCAACAATTGGTCTGACATAATTGTTTTTAACACTTACTTTTGCAAGCGAAACCAGAACATCTAAAAGCGCAATTGAATTTGCAATGCTTAAAAACTCTTGAATATGTTTTGCAAGAAAATCTTTAATTTTATCATAAACTTCAAGTTCGTAAACAAGTGCGTTTTCAGCACCTGAAAGAATTAGTCTTTCAGCCTCTTTAAGTTCTGGGGTAACATATTTTTGTGAATCTTTCATTGTTTGCTTTAAAATATAATTATCTGGCACCTGATTATAAAAACTTTTTGTTATTTCAATGCAATAGCCAAACACTTTGTTATAGTTCACTTTAAGTGTTCTAATTCCCGTTTTTTCTTTTTCTTCATTTTCAAATTTTGTTATCCAACTGTATCCCATGTCGCTAACTTTTTTAAGGCTATCTAACTTTTCATCGAACGCTGGTTTAATAAATCCGCCATCTTTATAGTTTATTGGGGCGAACTCGTCAAAGGCTGATTGCAACATTTGTGCAATTTCGCGCACATCAACAAGCCCTTTAACGCCATCAGCAATAATTTTTGAAGAGCAATTTGAAAAAGCCGCTTTAATTTCAGGCACCTTTAAAAGAGATTGCCCAAGATTAAAGCAATCTTTTGGTGTTACTGACCCAATGGCAATTTTGCTGCATATTCTTTCAATGTCACAAATGCCACTAAAAAGTTCTCCGCTGGTTTCACGCACCATTAAGTTTTTGGTTAATTCTTCAACTCCATCAAGTCGCATATTAATTTCAGTTTCATCAAGCAGTGGGTTTTCAACAAAACTTCTCATCTTTCTTGCCCCAAGGCTAGATTTGGTTTCATCAAGCAATCCAAGAAGCGAACCACCCTTTTTTCTGTTTAACATGTTTTCAGTAAGTTCAAGATTTTTTCGCGCGTTAAAATCAAGATGCATATGTTTTTCATCTTTAAAAACTGAAATGCTTTTTAAATTGTTAAGCATTTTCATTTGTGTTTCTTGTAAATATTCAAGCAATGCACCCGCGCTTACAGTTGCATTTTTATAATCTTGCAAATCAAAAACTGCAATGTTTGCAACTTGAAATTGCTCTTTAATTTCCTTAGTTGCCCTTGAAAGGTTGAAGGAAATATCTTTATATGGTGTGAAATTCGGAAGCAAAACAGTTTTAGTTGCCGTTAAACTTTCCCTTAAAGGCAACGCATCACTGTTACAGATAAGTTCAGCAGGTTTAATTTTGCTTAACAAATCATCAAGATTTTTAAGTGCGCTTGCCCCTGAAAATTCGCTTACTTGCATAAGCCCAGTTGAAATGTCTGCCCAACAAATGCCAATTCCACTTTTTGATTTATAAATGCAAGCAATAAAATTGTTTTTATCATCAGTAAGGCAATTTTCATCAAGCACCGTTCCAGGGGTAATAACCCTTACCACTTCTCTTTCAACCAAGGTGTTTCCTTTTGTTGGTTTTGTAAGTTGTTCAACAACGGCAATTTTTTTGCCTGCTTCAATAAGTTTTGCAATGTAAGTTTGGCTTGCGTGGTATGGAATGCCACACATTGGTGCACGCTTTTCAAGCCCACATTCTTTGCCAGTTAAAGTTAAATCTAAAATTTGAGACACTTCAACTGCATCTTCAAAAAACATCTCATAAAAATCACCAAGCCTGTAAAACACAATGCAATCTTTATACATCTCTTTAACCGCTTGGTAATGCTTCATCATGGGCGACAATTCTTTTTTCTTTTCTTTTGCCATCTAAACATCTTCCTCCACAAGCACACCTGAAATGGTTGTAAGTTTTGCAGATTTTACTTTGATATTCACAAAACTTCCAATCAACCTTTTATCTCCTTCAAACGAAATGGTTTTTCCATTAAAAGTTTGCCCAATTAGCAAATTTTTGTTTTTTGGGTGAACATCTTCAACCAAAACCTTACATGTTTTGCCAACAAACTTATCACTTATGTTTGAGGCAATTTCCTTTTCAAGCGCATTTAATTTTGCAAGCCTTTCTTTTTTCACTGCAAGGGGAATTTGCCCTTCTAACTTTTCAGCAACAGTGCCCTTTCTTTTGCTATACATAAAAGAAAACAACTGCTCAAACCCAACTTCTTTTACAATGTTTAGCGTCATGTTAAAATCTTCTTCGGTTTCTGTTGGGAACCCAACAATAATGTCAGAAGAAAATTCAACATCAGTAATTTTTTCTTTTGCATAATTAATTAAATCAAGATATTTTTGAACTGTGTAATTCCTGTTCATTAGTTTTAAAATTCTGTTGCTTCCAGATTGAACAGGCAAATGCAAATAATGACAAATTTTATTTGACTTTGCAATAACATCAATCACTTCTTTGCTTAAATCTTTTGGATGGCTTGTCATAAACTTAACCCAAAATTCACCCTCAATGTTATCAATGTCTTGCAAAAGTTCTGCAAAATTTCCAAACTTTTCAGGGTTGTCATTGCCATAACTATTAACATTTTGACCAAGCAAGGTTATTTGCTTAAACCCTTGTTTTAAAACCTCTTTTATTTCATTTAAAATGTCTTCTTTTGGCCTGCTAACTTCTCTTCCCCTAACGTATGGCACAATACAATAGGTGCAAAAATTGTTGCAACCATACATAATATTTATCCACGCGTTAACGCCAGAGGTTCTTATTTTTTTCATTGTGTCTCGGTTTAAAATGTTTTCAGTTTCACAAACCTCAATAACTCTTTTTTTGCCTAACATTTTTTGCTCTAAAAAATCCCCAAATTTTGAGATGTTATGTGTGCCAAAGATGATATCAATAAATGGAAATTTTGCTTTAAGTATATCTGCATAACCATTTTGCTGACTCATGCACCCACAAACCGCAATAATCATGTTTGGCTTTTGTTTTTTTAAATTTTTCAAATCACCAATGTTGCCTAAAATTTTTTGCTCTGCACTTTCCCTTATTGCACAGGTGTTAAAAACAATAACATCTGCATCAAACTTGTTAAGTGTTGCTGTGTAGCCAAAGTCTTCCAAAATGCCTGCAAGTTTTTCAGATTCATGCACATTCATTTGGCAACCATAAGTGTAAATTAAGTATTTTTTCATTACAGCCCCTTTAATAGTAATAATATATAATATTATACAAATAAATGCAAAATTTTCAACATAATTCGTGAAAATAGTAATAAAAACAATAATTTACGACATACTAAATTTGATGGAAACAAAATCAAGAAAAAAAGGTAAAATTTTATTAAAAATTGTAAGTTTGTGTCTTTGCCTTGTTTTAATTGCCGTTTTATCTTTCTTTGTGTTTTATTTTTCGGTTTCCTCGGGGGTTAGGCTTAACGAAAAAGCCCTTGCAATAGCAGGAAATGGAAACATTACAATTTATTCAAACAGTGGCTCTGAAATTGACGCAAAGTTTAATTCAAGCAATTCAAAAATCAAGGTTGAAGACCTCAACCCTTACACAATTAATGCCTTCGTTTCAATGGAAGATAAACGATTTTTTAAGCATAACGGAATTGACTTAATAAGGATTGCGGGTGCCCTTATTAACAATTTAAAATCAGGGTCAGCAAAACAAGGTGGTTCAACAATAAGTCAACAACTTGTAAAAAACAGCCAATTAACACAAGAAAAAACTTACACACGAAAAATAAAAGAAATTAAACTTGCCCTTGAACTTGAAAAAAAATATTCCAAAAATGAAATTCTTGAAATGTATTTAAACACCATTTA
>CAJKVX010000020.1 GCA_905203455.1 uncultured Eubacteriales bacterium | reverse complement strand
TCTTAACTTCACTAATTTATATCTATATTTTTTATAATTGCATAAAACATTACTCATTTATAAACTTCCTATAATCTCTAAATTACACAAGTCTTCAAATGGATTTATTTAAACAATTTAATCAATATATTAAAGCAATTATTTCCTGTAAAAAATAACTTTTGCCCAATTTGTCAGGCAAAAGTTAAATTTTAAACTATTCAGCTGACATTAAATAGTAATACAATGGTTGCCCACCAAAATGACAATCAACCTCAATATCAGGATATTTAGCAGACAACTTTTCAACCAAAGCCTCTGCCTCTGCCTCTTGAACGTCTTTGCCATAGAATAAGGTCAGTGTCATGCAATCAGGCTTGACAATTTTTTCAACGGTTTTTTCACAAACATCATTAATATCATGCCCTTGTGCAACTATTGCCTTTTCACCAAGGCCAATAATGTCGCCCTCTTTTAGTTTAAACCCATCAATGTTTGTTGATTTTACCGCATAAGTTACAGAACCTGTTGTTACCCCACCAATTGCAGCAATAATGTTAGCCTTGTTTTCTTCAACATTAATTTCAGTGTTAACATTAATTGCAGCGGTTATTCCTTGCGGAACTGAAGTTGTTGGAATTACAATTATATTTCGTTTTGATAAATCATTTGCAAGTTCTGCAGCAGGAATAATGTTTTTGTTGTTAGGCAAAACAAACACAGTTTCAGCGGGAACTTGGTCACACGCTTTTGCAATATCTTCAGCGCTTGGGTTCATTGTTTGCCCACCTTCAATAACATAGTCAACATTAAGGTCTTTAAACAGTGTTACCATGCCTTCACCAACACAAATTGCAACAGTTCCAATTGGTTTTAATTCTTCAGGTTTGCTTTGCATTTTAAGTGCCCTGTTCTGTTCAAGCATATTTTCAATTTTAACGCCATTAATTTCCCCCAACTTTAATGCAGAAGAAAGGGCAACGCCTGGGTCATTAGTGTGAACATGCACTTTAATTAAACTTAAATCACCAATGCAGATGACAGAGTCTCCAATTGACATAAGTTTCTCACGAAGTTTATCAATATCAGCCTCTGTGGTTTTTTTGTTGATATTTATTACAAAAAACTCTGTGCAATAAGCAAATTCAATGTCAGCCAAGTCATTATAATCAACTGTTGCCTTTTCCATTGAATTATCAGGGGTAACCGTGTCTTCTGCAAAATCCATAGTAAGTTCACTTTCATCACCCAAAAGAACTTTCAAAAAGCCATTTAAAATAACAAGCAAACCTCTGCCACCAGCATCAACAACCCCTGCCTTTTTCAAAACTGGCAACAAATCAGGCGTCATTTTTAAAACTTCTTCGCCAACATCAATTGTTTGTTTAAGGAATTCTGCCATGTCATCAACTTTTTTTGCAATTTTAATTGATTCATCAGCCATCATTCTAATAACTGTTAAAATGGTCCCTTCTTTTGGAATTGTAACAGCCTTATATGCAATGTTTGCGCCTTCTTTTAATGCTTTTGCAAACAGCTTGGTGTTGATTGTTTTTTCTTCAACAATAACGCTTGAAAAGCCTTTTAAAATTTGAGATAAAATAACCCCAGAGTTCCCTCTTGCACCTTTAAGGGCGCCTTTGCTAACGGCATCTCCCAAAGCATCAAGGTTATTGTTTGTTACCATGTTCACTTCTCTTATTGCTGAACGCATGGTAAGAGACATATTTGTTCCTGTGTCTCCATCAGGAACAGGATAAACATTCAAACTGTCAACATATTCTTTATTATTTTCAAGATAATTGGCACCGCTTATTACCATTTTTCTAAACTGGGCGCCAGTAACCGTTTTACTCATATTTCTCTCCTAGTAGGGGCAAAAAATAAACACAACAAAATGGTGGAAAAACCCCACCTTTAAACTTTAACACCAACAACATTAATATTAATTGAATCAACAATCATGCCTGTAAACTGCTCAACGTTATACTTAACCGAACGCCTTACAGACTCTGCAACTGCATTTATGCTTACGCCATATTTTAATATAATATCAAGGTCAATATGGATACGGTCGCCAATTGTTAAAATTTTAATTCCACGACTTTTCCCAACTTTTTTACCCTTAAAAATGTCTTTAATTGTGTCACCAAATTTTCTAGCAACAAGGTCAACCACCCCATAACAATCAAGAGCGGTATGCCCAACGACAAGTGCTATTGATTCATCAGTAACGGAAATTTTTCCATAAGAATTTATGGTGTTAACTGCCATTCTTTGCTCCTTATTTTCGCATTTTTGTGCAAGCGCACAAATCCCGTTTCGAAATTATAATACACCATTTTGCCAATATTTGCAAGGTATTTTAATAAGTTTAGCCAAATTGTTGTATGTTTTAAACAATAATTATGCCCAAATTTACAAAAATGGTTGCAATTTTAAACTTTATATGTTATTATTTTAAATGTTATTTAAAAGAACTGGAGGTAATACCTATGAGTAGAGTTTGCAGTATATGCGGAAAAGGTAAAATGACAGGCAACACTGTTAGCCATTCAAATATAAAAACAAAACGCGTTTCTGTGCCTAATCTTCAAAAAGTTGAAATCGAAGAAGATGGTAAAGTTACTCGTGCATATTTGTGCACAAAATGCATGAAAGGTTCAAAAAAAGATAAATAGTTTTTGGTTAAAATAAGTCAACTTTAAATAAGTCGCTTGTTTTGTGACTTATTTTTTTATTCTCTATTGACACTCCTTCTTTTTAATGATATAGTTAAAAAAAAGGAGTTTTTTATGGCTAGAAAATTAACCGCTTATGACATTGAGCAAATGAGCAAGGAGGAATTAGAAGAACTAAAAAAACAAAAAAAATTAAAGTTAAGTTTAAGAGACACAACTAAGGTGAACTTCCATCGTTCAATGGAACCTTCACTTAAAAAATTTTTGTTTGATATTTACACTGACCTTATTGATGGCAACTTTGACCTTCTTTACGAGTTCGATTATTACACACCAGCAAGCGAAACAATTTACAGCATTGCAAGCAGTGAACCTGCACAAAAAATTGTAAACAACTATTTTGATTTTGCAATGAACCTTGCACAAGCAACACAAAATAAAAGAGATTTTATTGACTTGCGTTCAACCAAAGAATATTATTCTGATTGCCTTCACAAGTGTCGACTCGTGTTCTTCACTGAAAATGATGATTGTAAAGATGTTTTAACTCAAACAAGCATTCTTGAAGATGATGAACCAATTTTCTAATTTATTTCTAAGTGATTTTGAAAATTAATGGAATAAAAAAAGTAGTGAAAACTACTTTTTTTATTTTGAATTAAGTTCTTCTTTTTCTTTTTTAACAAAAAGTTTTAAAAAACCCTTTAAAACTTTTGGTGCCTTCACGCAAATAATTGTCATATCAATTCCCCCTTTTGTTTCTACCACATACTATGCAAATTTGAATTGATAAGTGACAATTTTGTTATAAAGGTTTTTTAATCAAGTGAATTAATTATGTTTAAAAAAGTTTCTTATTTGAGTGCCATAATCATTACCTTTTAAGGCTTTGATTGTTTTTTTAATATCTTTACTGTTAAAAATTGTGCTGCCGCTAACTAAAATGTTTGCACCAACTTTTCTTAAGATTTTTGCATTTCTAACGGTCACACCACCATCAATTGAAATGAACACATTTCGGCTCATTTCCCTTACCTCTGCAACTTTTTCAGCACTTCCAACAATAAAAGTTTGCCCGCAAGCCCCCGGTTTCACACCCATAACCACAACAACATCAATAAGCCCAGCATGAAGCAAATCTTTAAGTTTAATTGCAGGAGTTTCAGGGTTAATTGCAACACCAGCAAGCACATTTTTTGACTTTATTTTTTCAAGAACTTTTGGCAAATCTTTTGTGTTTTCATAATGCACCGTTAAAATGTCTGCCCCCGCTTTAATGTATTTGTCAACCTGTTCTTCAGGTTTTTCAACCATTAAATGAACATCAACCATAAGGGTGGTGTTGCTTTTAACATAGTCAACAAGTGTTTCATCAAATGTTACATTTGGAACAAATCTGCCGTCCATAACATCAAGATGAACAAATTCTGCCCCGCTTTTTTCAAGCAACCTAAGGGTTGAATCTAAACATTCTTTATCTTTATAATTAGTTGCTATTATTGATGGAGAAACTCTTATAATTCTAAACATTTACTTTTCCCTTTTATATTTTTTGTTTTTTAATTTTTCCAGTTTTTCGGTTAGTTTTAAAAATCTTGCATATCTGTTTTTGTTCAAAAGCCCAGTTTTTAAAGCGTTAGCCACGGCACAATCTTCATTTTGCCTATCTATGTGATTGCAAGACCTGTATTTGCACTTCTTTCCAATTTGATAAATTTCAGGATAAACTTCTTCTATTAAAATTAAATTACTATTTAATTCTAGCACTGAAAAACCAGCAGTGTCAAGCACAAAGGTGTTGTCATTTAAATTATAAAGGTTAGCCGATGTTGTTGTGTTTTTGCCAGTGTTGAATTTTGTTAAAAGATTGGTTTTTAAATTTAAATCTTTATTTATTGCGTTAATAAGTGAAGATTTGCCAACCCCTGATTGCCCTGCAAGAACTGTTGTTTTGCCCTTTATTAGTTCAAAAATTTTGTTTACCAACTCTTCATCTGCAACACTAGTTTCGATAATTTTAACATTAAGTGGGCTAAACTGACTTTTAATTTCTAATGAAAAATCATCATCTACAATGTCTTTTTTTGTTATGCAAATGATGGGTTCAATTCCGTTTACTCTGGCTTCAGCAATTAAAATGTCAACAAGGTTTAAATTTGGTTTTGGCAAACTTGAAATGCAAATTAAAACTTGGTCAACATTTGAAACACTGGGTCTAGTTAACTGGTTTTTTCTTGAAAGCAGTCTTAAAACCACCTTAAAGTTTGGGTCAAACTCAACATCATCTCCAACTTTAACATCTTCAAACTTTCTTAGGTTTCCACGAACATTGCAAAGATAAGTTTCACCTTGTGCCACAATTTTTGCATTACCTAAGTTTAAACTAACGACCTTTCCCTGCATTATAAATTTTCCTTAATAACTCTTATTTTAAGTTGACCACACGCCCCTTCAATATCGCTTCCAAGAGTTCTTCTTGTTGTTGCACTGATGCCTTCATTTTTAAGTGCTTGCCAAAATTTTGATTGTTTTTCTTTGCTAATTCCTTTATTTTTACACTCTTTGTTTGCATTAAGTGGAATTAAGTTAACATGACATGCAATGCCCCTTGTTAAAGACTTCAGCCTTATTGCATCTTGAACTGATGTGTTATCTTCAAGCATTACATATTCAAAAATAACCCTTCTTTTTGTTTTTTCAAAATAATATCTTATTGATGCCATTAACTCTTCAAGAGTGTAAGCATTGGCAACCTTCATTATCTTTTTTCTCTGTTCATCAGTTGTTGCGTGCAAACTTATTGTTAAAGTTATTCCAAGGTTTTCATCGGTCAACTTATAAATTTTATCAGCAAGCCCGCAAGTTGAAATTGAAATATTTCTTCTGCTGATGTTTAAATTTTCTTTGCTTGAAACAAGTTTAATAAATTTTACAACATTATCGAAATTGTCAAGTGGCTCGCCACTGCCCATTAAAACAATGTTTGTTATTTTTCTTTCAGTTTTTGTTCCGCCAAGAAACTTGTTTACACACAAAACCTGACCTAAAATTTCACCAGCAGACAAATTCCTAAAAAGCCCATCAAGCCCTGATGCACAAAAAGAACAGCCCATTCGGCAACCAACTTGGGTTGAAACGCATAAGGTGTAACCATATTTATATTGCATTAAAACCCCTTCAATTAACTCACCATCACTCAGTTCATACAAAAACTTAATTGTGCCATCTTTACTTTCGTAACTGTTTTTTATTTTAACAGGCAAACTGATAAATTCTTTTTTTAAAGATTCTCTTAAAGACTCAGGAAGGTTTGACATTTCATCAAAATCAAAATAGTTAACTGACCACAAATAAATTTGCTCAAAACGAAAATTAGGCAACTGTAAGTCGCTTAATTGTTGTTTTAGTTCACTAATAGAATAATCTTGTAAAATTTTCATATTAAATTTGGTCGCTAGCGTAATCGCTAAAAACCATTCCCTCTTTAATTTTTCTGCCCGCTACCAAACTTTTAGCATCAACAACTTTGCCATTAGGAAACTGCATTTTTTTAATTTCAAGCACACCAATTCCGCACTCAACAAAAACACCATCTTTTGCAGAAGTTGGTGCAATTATCGTTCCAGCACGCACCTGGGCGCTGGCAATATCTTCCCTTGGAGTTGCCTCATAAATTTTAACCTGCTCTCCATTCAAATTTGCCCTTGCAATTGGGTCAGGATTACTTCCCCTTACAAGACATGAAATTTGTTTTGCGGTTTTGTTAAAGTTTATTGTGCAGTTGATTTTTGTGAGTTTAGTAGTAATTGTTGCCTGTGTTTGCATTTGCTTTGTTAGCGTTGCTTTGCCCTCTTCAATTTCATTTAACACTTCAACAAGGGCTTTTGCTCCAATAACGCTAAGCCTTGCTGCAAGTTCGCCCGCTGTTTCATGCACTCCAATGTTTGTTTTGCTGACTTTTAAAATGTCGCCCGTGTCAAGCCCAGCCTCAGTTTTCATAATGGTTACGCCCGTTTCAGTTTCACCATTAATTATTGCTGACTGAATTGGCGAAGCCCCCCTATATTTAGGTAAAAGAGAGGCATGAACATTAATAATGCCGTGTTTTGGAATGTCAATCACTTCCTGACTTAAAATTTGCCCATATGCAACAGTAACCATAATGTCTGGATTTAATGCCTTGATTTCATCAATTCCGTCTCTTGAAATTTTTTCAAATGAAATAACCTTTAAGTTTTGACTTAATGCAAAAACTTTAAGCGGACAAGGCAATAACTTATGCCCCCTGCCCGCAGCGGCGTCAGGCTGAGTAATCACCGCAATAACTTCATGCCTGCTTGATAAAACATGTTTTAAACTTTCAATTGCAAATTCTGGTGAACCTAAAAAAATAACCCTCATCTATTTCCCCTTTCTTTTTTGTTCTTTTGCTCTATCAATAAAAAGTATCCCATCTAAATGGTCACACTCATGGCAAATTGCCTTTGCTTCGTAACCAATAAAGGTGTCAGTTTGCTTGTTTCCGAACCTGTCAAAAAACTCAACAGTAACTTTGTTTGGCCTTATAACTTCTGCCCATTCATCAGGAATTGAAAGGCACCCTTCTTCTTTAATTTTGTTAACCCCTGATTGTTTGGTGATTTTTGGGTTTATAAATTCAAGATACCTTTTGCCTGTGTCAACAACACAAACTCTTTTCAAAACTCCAACCTGAATTGCACTAAGCCCTGCACCCTTTGCGTGATACATTGTGTTTTTAAGGTCGTCAATTAACTCACAAAGTCTGGCATCAAACACCTCAACTGGTTTTGACACCTTTCTTAAAGTTTGTTCATCTTGTGGATATTTTAAAATATTTCTAATTGCCACTTGTGTTTCTCCTTAATATTATTTTATCACACAAAAAAGCATAAAACAATAGATATTTAACTTAAATTTTGCGGATTGATTTCAACAAAGCACAAACAATCTGCCGATTTGTTTTGGTCAAGAACAGAATAAATGTATTTTCTTAATGAAAACTCTCCTTTATTTGTTGCTCTTATTAAAATTTGGTATCTAAACTTATTTTGAATTTTTCCTATTGGAGATTTCATAACCCCCAAATAAATAATATCATTTGTGTTTTCTCTTTGATATTTTTGCATTTGTTCATATAACACTTTGGTTTTTTCTCTTACCACCTCTTCATTTTCAGCGGTAACCAAAATTCTAAAAATTGTTGCAAAAGGCGGAAAGTTTGTAACTTCACGAGTATTGGCTTCTTTTTTAAAAAATGCAGTATAGTCATAATTGCTTGCAAGACGATAAACATAATGCCTTGGGCTGTAAGTTTGCAAAACAATTTCACCTTGTTTATCTGCCCTGCCTGCCCGTCCCGCAACCTGAGTTATAAGTTGAAATGTTTTTTCACAAGCCTTGTAACTTGTTTGGTGCAAACTAACATCAGCATCAACAATTCCAACCAGTGTAACCTGTGGAAAGTCATGCCCTTTTGCTATCATCTGCGTGCCAACCAAAATTTGAGCCTTGCCACTTCTAAATTCGCTTAAAATTTTAAGATGGCTGTCTTTGTTTTGCGTTGTGTCATTATCCATCCTTAAAACCTTAACATCAGGAAACAAATTGTTTAACTCTTCAACAACTTTTTGTGTTCCAAGTGCACCTTGTTTTAAGTTGGTTCCACCGCAATTTGGACAAACATTAAACACCTTATACCTGTTACCACAATAGTGGCACTTTAAAACATTTTCACTTCGGTGGTAAACAAGTGAAACATCACAATCAGTGCATTTTGCAACCCACCCACAATCTTTACACATTAAAAATGAAGCATAACCTCTTCGGTTTAAAAAGATTATTGCTTGGTTGCCTTCACTAATGGTTTTTCTTAGCCTCTCTTCAAGTTCTCTTGAAAAAATGCCCGTGTTGCCCTCTCTTATTTCCTTTGCCATATCAACAATTAACAGAGGAGGCAAAGGCTTGCGGTTAACTCTTTGCTTCATTTCAAGCAAATAATATTCACCTTTTAAAGCCTTAACATAACTTTCAAGTGATGGAGTTGCACTTCCAAGCACCAGTGAACAATTAGCAATCTTTGCCCTGAATTCGGCAACTTCAATTGTGTTATACCTTGGGTTACTTTCGCTGATGTATGACCCATCATGCTCTTCGTCAATAATAATTACACCAAGGTTTGAAACAGGTGCAAAAATAGCCGACCTTGCCCCAACAACAATTTTAGCATCTCCCATTAAAATGCGTTTCCATTCGTCAAACCTTTCACCTGCCGAAAGCCCACTGTGCAAAATTGCAACAGATGCCCCAAATCTTGACCTGAAATTTGAAAGCACCTGAGGTGTTAAACTTATTTCAGGCACAAGCATAATTGCAGTTTTTCCACCAGCAAGCACATTTTTTATTATATTCATGTAAACTTCGGTTTTTCCACTTCCAGTTACCCCATGCAAAAGGTAAAACCCCACTTTGTTTGAAACGGTGCTAGCCACTTGCTCTTGAAGTGGTGTAAGCACAACCTGTGAATTTTGACTATTTTCAATGCTTTTATACGGAGACCTAAAAACAACTTTTTCTTCAATATTTACAATATTTTCATTTTTAAGTTTTGTTATTGCGCTTGAACCAAACTTCTGGTTTAATTCAGTTAAATAAACCTTGCCCTTTTCAAGCAGATAATATATTGCACCAATTTGTGATTTAGCGTTTGCTCTTAGTTTAGATAAATATTCTTTTGCTTTTGTTTCATCTTTAATTGTAACTTCTTTTTTAACAAGGTCTTTAATTTTGCCTGACCTCATTTGGCTTGGAAGAAATAGCCTGAAACTGTCACTAAGGCCAATGTTATATTGCTCTTTTAAAAACTCACTAAGTTTAAATTGGTCTTCAGTTATCACCCTAAAATTTTCAATAGGCTTTATAATGTTTTTAATTTTATGGCCTGTAACCTCAGTTTTGTCACAAACATCAACAACAATTCCTTCAATAACTCTTGCCCCAAAAGGAACAAGAACCCTCATTCCCTTTATAACTTCAAACTCACTTGGAATGTTATAGTCAAAAATTTTGTCTACCTGACTGCTTGCAATATCAACAATAACCCTAGCAAAAGCCATAATTCACCTCGACTAATTATACACTCATTAGTTTAAATTAACAAATAATAAGTCATAATTAATAAATAAAAATTTTTAAAAAGACTTGCATTTTACCCCCACTTGTGTGCTATAATTAAACGAAATTAATTTTAGGAGATTAACCATTATGGCAATGATAGACCCACCAATTGAAAAAATAATTGAAATGGCAGGAAGCAGATATGCTCTTTGCACTGTTGTAACAAAAAGGGCAAAAGAACTTTTGCTTGAACGCCCTGACTTTTTCAAACAAAACATGAAAATTAAACCTATTGAACTTGCAAGTGAAGAATTTTATGAAGGTAAATACACAATAGTTAAAACCCAAAGAAAATAAGTTCAATAATAAATTCATTCACAAAAAATTTTAACCATCAAAAAACAACTCAGGCGAGTTGTTTTTTGTTTTCGCTTATTTTAATTCGCTTAACTAAAATTTAATTTTTATTTAACAACACTTATTCACTTTTAAAAATATTTTAAAAAGACTTAAATCATGGTTAAAAATTCGCTTTCAGTTATTATTGAAATGCCTAATGCTTTTGCCTTTTCAAGTTTGCTTCCAGCGTCAGCCCCCGCAAGCACAAAGTTTGTTGATTTGCTTACCGAACTCATAACCTCTCCGCCGTTTTCTTCAATAAGTTCGGTGGCTTTGTTTCTTTTTAAGGTTGGAAGCGTTCCCGTTAAAACAAATTTAAGCCCCGCAAGTTTTTGTTCTTTAACATCAGCCTTTGGCGACAAAATTTTAACACCAACGCTAAACAAGTTTTCAATCTCTTTTTTGTTGAAATCATCACCAAAATAATGAAGAATATATTTTGCGGTAAGTTCAGCAATATCATTCATGCTGGTTAAATCTTCAAGAGTTGCCTTCATTAAATTGTCAATAGTTTTAAAGCGTGTTGCAAGTTGCTTGGCTGTTTTTTTGCCAACATTATCAATGCCAAGAGCATAAATAAAGTTTGCAAGGCTTGGAGATTTGCTTGCCCTTAACCCTTCAAAAAAGTTTTCAATCTTTTTATCTTTAAAGCCTTCTAACTGTTCAAGTTGACTTTTTTCAATTTTATATAAATCGCTGAAATGCTTTGTGCCATAAACACTGTTTAAAGTTTCAATAGTTTTTCTGCTAAGCCCAACAATATTCATGGCATCTCTGCTAACAAAATGGGTTAATCTTTCAATAATTTGTTTTTGGCAACCATTGTGGTTCGGGCAAAAAACATCGGCCTCGGTTTCTTCAAGTTTGCTTCCACACACTGGGCAAACTGTTGGCTTTTCAATAGGTTTACTGTCATTATATTCTTCTGCAAGGGCTAAAATTTCAGGAATAACCTCATTGCTTCTCCTAACAAAAACCCTGCTGTTTAATTTAACATTTTTTCTTATAATGTCGTTATAATTATTAAGTGTTGCCCGTTTTATGGTTACCCCTGCAAGTTCAACAGGCTCAAGTTCAGCAACAGGCGTTAACTTGCCAGTTCTTCCAACCTGCCAAGTAACCGAATTGAGCATTGTGCTGGTTTCTTCAGCCTCAAACTTAAAGGCAATGCAACCCCTTGGGAATTTTTCAGTGTTACCTAGTTCTTCCCTTATTTTTATTGAATTGATTTTGACAACCATTCCATCAATTTGAATGTCAAGGTTATCTTTTTCTCTTCCAACAACACTAACTAATGATTTCACTTCATCAATGCTGTTAGCAAGTTTGAAAAAATCCCCTGTGTAAAAATAGTTATTTTTCAAAAATTGATTGATGTCTTGTTGATAATCAATTTGCATTCCGTCAATATAGTTAATGTTATAGGCAACAAAATCAAGGTTTCTTTTGGCTGTTACTTTTGGGTCAAGATTTCTTACTGCCCCCGCGGCAGCATTCCTTGCATTTTTAAGAGGTTCATTGGGGTTGTTTTTGTTATATTTTTCAAGTTCACTAAGTTTCATAACAACCTCTCCTTGAACTTCAACTTCGCCCAAAAACTCAATTTTTAAAGGCACTGTTCTTATTGTTTTAACCTGTTCGGTAACATCTTCCCCAACAACACCATTACCCCGTGTTGACGCCTGAACAAACTCACCATTTTTATACAACAGCGAAAGGTTAAGCCCATCAAATTTATATTCAACGCTGTAACATGGTTTGAAGGTTAATATTTTTTCATTTTTTTCTTCCCAGTCATCAAGTTCACCTAAAGACTGGGCTTTATCAAGGCTCATAATTTTATGGGTGTGAATGACTTTTTTAAACTTATCAATGGGTTCACCACCAATTTTTCTTGTTGGTGAATTCTGCAAAACAACACCTGTTTTCTTTTCAAGCCAAGCAAGTTTATCATAAAGAGCATCCCACTCTTTATCACTTATAATTGGGTTATCAAGCGTGTAATAAGCATAACTATACCTGTTAATTTCATCAACCAATTTTTTCATTTCTTCTAATTCAGTCATACAAAACCTACCCTATAATTTCTAAATTTGCATATTTAAGCGAAAGTGTTTTTATTCCAACCCCCTCAAACCTAATGGTTACAAATGCGCCTGTAAAGTCGGTAACTTCCAAAATAACCTCGCCCTGCCCAAAATGTGGGTGAAGCACTTTTGTTCCTTTTTTAAAGTCACTTATTTTATATTTGCTAAGTGCACTTTCCTGTTTTTGTGAAGGCTGAGACTTGCTTGCAATAACATTAACCTTGCTTGCAACATTTTGCGCTCTGTTTGAAAGTGATTGGGCTTGCCTTAACTCCCCTAGTTCCATTCTTTGCCTTGTTACAGGAGAATTTTCAAGGTCATCAATCAATTCAACTGCACTTTCTTTTAAAAACCTTGATGGCGCACAATATTCAGTGCGTTTTGTTTCAAATGAAAACCTTGTTCTTGGGTGCGTTAAATAAAGCCTTTCTTTTGCTCTTGTTATTGCAACATACATTAACCTGCGTTCTTCTTCAAGTTCATTTGGGTTATCGCTTAAAATTGCACGAGTAAGCGGAAACAACCCTTCAACCAGCCCAACAATAAACACAACATTAAATTCAAGCCCTTTTGCTGAATGCACGGTCATAAGTGAAGCAAAATTCTGCTCATCTTCAAGGGTGTCAATATCTCTCATTAATGTGATGCTTTGCAGAAAATCTTCAATCGTTGCCCCTTCATTTGCCTTTTCAAATTCGCTAACTGAAATGGCAAAATCATCAATATTCATAACTTTGTTAACATCTTCTTCGGTGGCTTTTCCAATGGCTTCTTTAATTCCCACTTTATCAATAAGATAAACAACAAAGTCATAAAGCCCCATTTTTGATTTTTGTTCATTTAAATCATTAAACAAGTCTTTAACCACCGCAAGTTTTCGATTTAATGCGTCCCCTAAATTATCTCCGCTCATCACGGTTTGATACATGCTTGTTTCGTTTTCAAGAGAAATTAGCCTGATATTATTAATTGTAACATCACCTATCCCCTTTTTAGGGAACCCAAGAACCCTAACAAAAGCGTCATCATCAAACGGGTTAGCAATAACTTTAAGATAAGCAATTGTGTCTTTAACCTCTTTTCGCTCAAAAAATTTAAACCCGCCATAAATTTTGTAAGGCACGCCATAGGTTATTAACTTTTCTTCAATAACTCTTGAAAGGGCATTAACCCTCATTAAAATTGCAAAATCTTTATAATTATATCCCCTTTCTTCAACCAAAGATTTTATTGTTTGTGCAACAAACTCCGCCTCTTCAAGGTCGTTATATGCCGTGAACTCTTCAACCCTTGCCCCTTCTCCATTATCTGTCCACAAATTTTTGGCAAGTCTGTTTTGGTTTCGTTTAATAAGGCAATTTGCTCTTTCAATAATTTTTTTTGTTGACCTGTAATTTTGTTCAAGTTTAAAAACCTTGCAGTTTTTAAAATCTTTGGTGAAATCTACAACATTGTTCGCTTCTGCCCCACGCCATGAATAAATGCATTGGTCTTCATCACCAACAACAAAAACATTGCCATATTTTTCTGCCAAAATTTTTATAAGTTCATATTGTGCCTCGTTTGTGTCTTGAAACTCATCAACATGAATGTATCTAAATTTATTCTGGTAATATTCCCTTATTTCTTTAAAGTTTTTAAGCAGATTATATGTTTTCACAAGCAAATCATCAAAATCAAGCGCATTGCACCTTTTCATTTCTTTTTCATATTCTTCGTAAACTGTTATAATTATCTCTCGCTTTTTTTCATTAGGAATAAAAGTTGAATACGCTTCGGGGTCAAGCAAATGGTTTTTTGCATTTGAAATGTGCCAAGCAATGGTGTCAACAGTCATGTTTGTGTTCTTATCAGCCAAAATGCGTTTAATAAGCCTTTCCTTTTCAACATCACCATAAATTGTAAAACTTTTAGTGTATCCAAGGTTTTCAATATGGCTTCTTAAAATTCTTGAACACATTGCATGAAAAGTGCACACCCACATTCCGTCAGTTGCACCAATCATTCTTTCAAGTCGTTCTTTCATTTCATTAGCAGATTTATTAGTAAAAGTTATTGCCAAAATGTTTGATGGCAAAACGCCCATATCACAAATTAAATGTGCGATTCTGTGCGTTAAAAGCCTTGTTTTCCCACTTCCTGCCCCAGCAGTAACCAAAACTGCACCCTCCGTTTCCTGGGCGGGTAATCTTTGTTCGTTGTTTAAATTATCTAATATGCTGTTCATAATCTTCTCTTAGTTAATAATTGTAACAAATCATAACACAAAAATCAAACAATAGAAAACCTTTTATTTTCATTTTAAAAATCTGCAATAATTTTAGGTCATGTCGAAAACTGTGCAAAATTAGAAAATTTTAACAACTTTTGTAATAGTTAATGCAACTCGGTTTTTT
>CAJKVX010000019.1 GCA_905203455.1 uncultured Eubacteriales bacterium | reverse complement strand
CAGGCAATAAAAAACTATCTTGCGTTTTTCTTTTAAAACTGAAAGCACATAAACTAAATTAAAAACCCCACACAAAACAAACAGTGCACTTGCAATTGTTTTTGTAATGTAGGCTGAGCAATCAATGGCAATAAAGCACACATCTGCAACTAAAATTAAAAGTGCAAATATTATGTTTACAAAATACCCTATCTTTATTGTTCTATCCATTTTATATTCCTATTTTAATTTCTTGTGCCACAAATCCAGATTTTTGAAGTTCATCACGAATTTTATCACTAAGGGCATAATTTTTTTCTTCCCTTAAAATTTGCCTTGTGTTTTCAATAATGTCTAAAAGTTCTTGCTCTTTATTTGAACTTTGATTTTTATTACTTTCAAATTTTAACCCTAAAACATTTTCAGCAAGGTCTGCAATTAATTTGTTTAATTGCTTTAATTTATCTGTGTTTTTAGCCTGAACATTAATATTGATAACTTTCACTGCTCTAATCAGTTCACTAATTGCAACAGGAGTGTTGAAATCTTCATTCATGGCATTTACAAAGTTATTGTAAATTTCTTTAATTTCAGGGTCAGTTATCTCAGCAATGTCTTTGCATTTTTCCCTAAGGCTAATCACTGCGTCATTAATTCTGTCATAAATTGCCCCAGCATTTTCAATGGCATTAAAATTAAAGTCAATTGGACTTCTGTAATGAAACTGCAAAATAAAGAACCTTACTTTAATTGGGTCAAACTTTGCAAACAAATCTTCAAGAGTAATAAAATTGCCCAAACTTTTGCCCATTTTTGTTCCGTTAACGGTTACAAGATTGTTATGCATGAAAAACCTAACAAACGGCTTACCATTTGCAACCTCACTTTGAGCAATTTCACTTTCATGATGCGGAAAAATATTGTCAATTCCACCACCGTGAATGTCAAAAGTGTCGCCAAGAAACTTTTTGCTCATGGTTGAGCACTCTAAATGCCAGCCAGGAAACCCAACCGACCAAGGGCTTTTCCACTTCATTAAATGCCCAGGCTCAGCACATTTCCATAAGGCAAAGTCTTCGGGGTTTTTCTTGTCTTCTGCCACAGCAATTCTTTCACCACTTTTTGTGTCAGTAAGAGTTCTGTTTGAAAGTGCACCATATTTTTTAAATTTATGCACATCAAAATAAACATTTCCCTTGCTTGTAACATAACCATAACCTTTATCAATTATAGTTTGCACCATGTCAATCATTTCAAGAATGCACCCAGTTGCCCTGACGCTTATGCTTGGCTTTAAAACATTAAGTTTTGCCATTGTGTCAAAATACTGATTTTCATATTTATATGCAATTTCATAAGGGTCAATCTTTTCAATCTTTGCCTGCCTTAAAATCTTATCTTGCCCATCATCACTGTCCCCAACCAAATGCCCAACATCTGTAATGTTTTGAACATATTTAACCTTGTAACCAAGAAAAGATAGGTACCTAAAAACAACATCAAAGTCAACATAACTTCTTGCATGCCCAACATGTGTTGGCCCATAAACTGTTGGCCCACAAACATACATTCCAACAAAACCTTCATGCAAAGGCTTGAATTCTTCTTTCTTTTTAGTAATTGAATTGTAAATTTTTAATGCCATAACATCCTTCTTTTAATAATACAAAATATTTTCTTTCAAAAATATTATATCCACACAAAAATATGTTGTCAAATTAAACTTAAATTAAACCCTGCTAGCCACATTGTCATATGAAAAAGTTTGTGTTAAAACACTTTCACAATGTGCAGGAACCCCAAAGTAAACAACAGTGTAACTTTCAGTTGCTGTAATTTCATAGAAATTATAGTTTTCATCAATAATAAATGTTAAAATAATGCTGTCAAATGTTGGATAACTTGTAAGCCCGCTTGTTCTTTTCATTTGCTTAACATAATTCATAACAGAACTGTCGTTAGATAAAACCAAACTAAACTGGTAAAGCCCATTTGCTAAAATTTTCGGGGTGTCACTTTGAGCGGTTGCGGTTTTGCTTGAAACAACATATGAAATTGGGTTGTCAACAGCATTTCCGTTTTCTTCTTTAAAGGCATCATAACTTATTTCTTCAAAAGTGGTTGACCATGTTGCAGAGGTTTGCGTTATGTTGCTTCCTGAGTACTTTTCAATTACATTGTTTCTGTAAATAAGTTTTTCGGCAACACTCATCATCCCAACCGAAATGTTTTCAAGATAAACAACCCCATCTTTTTTGCACCTGTAAGCATAAACGCTTTGCTTGCTTCCAATGCTTGGTTGCAAACTTCCCATTGATGTCACCTCAAATTCTGCTTTGTTTGAAAGAACATATTCAGCGGTAACAAACGCATTAACCGCCCCAACATTTTCATAAGGCTTTTTTGCCCCGCTTGGGTTGTTTAAAGTTGAAGAAAGAACAGTGTTAACATCATCTCTGTATTGCGCTTCACTGAAATTATCATAATTTGTGTTAAATTTGCTTGAAACATAAATGCTTCCAGCAAAAAAACCACCAACAGCCCCCACAACAACAACCATAATCATTGAAACAATTTGCAGGGCAAGTTTTCTTCTTTTTTGTGCCTTTGTTAAAGGTTTTTCTTTTTTGGCAATTTTTCTGTATTTTTTAAGTTTTGAAAGTTCAACTTCTGCATCGCTAGCATTAATTTTGCCGTTTTCAAGGTCCCTTAAAATTCGCCTTTCTTTTCTAAGTTCAAAAAACCGTTTTTTCCTGTAAAGATAGTAAAACAAAAAAATTAGCCCACTTACAACAGCAACTATTAAAATTATTGCAAAAAATATTAATTTCATATATCTCCAACCTTAAAGTTTTGCTGAAACCTTAAATCAAAAGTTTCAAAAATTTTAATCTTATAATTACATAATTAAACTTAAAAGTTATTATCTGTCACCTAATACCTTTGTTTATTATACCAGCACTTTCAATTAATTTCAATTATATGATTATAAAATCATAATAATTTTTAATTTTCTTTTAAATTTAAACTAAAATTTACTTTATTTTCATTTCGGCTTTAAACATTATTTAAAACCAACTTCAACTACATTCTTTTTTGTTTTTCAACAAAATTTTACAAACAATCATGAAAAAAAATTTACTGCATAAAGTAAGATAATACCTTTTTATTGTAAAATCTTGACAAATGTGTTAAACTATTAAATATTTTAATAAGGGGTAAATCATTATGCACTTCATTTGGCATGCCTTTTTAGACAGCATTATTCTTTTCCCATTTCTTTTGCTTGCTTACATTTTGGTTGAACTTGTTGAAACTTACACTTCAAAAAAAATAAATAAACAAGTTTTAAAAAGCCCTTATGCCCCAATTTTTGGTGCTGGGCTTGGGCTTTTGCCTCAGTGTGGTTTCAGCGTTGTTGCAACTGACCTTTATTCAAAGCAAAAAATAACAATGGGAACACTGCTTGCAATTTACATTGCAACAAGTGATGAAGCAATTCCAATTTTGCTTGTGTCTCCTTCCAAAATTATTTATCTTCTTCCTTTGCTCTTAATAAAATTCTTTTACGCCCTTGCCATTGGTTTTGCAGTTGACGGAATTTACAAGCACATATCAAAAAAGAAAGCAATAAAAGCAAAGAAACCTAAGATTGCCAAAACAGAACAAACAGCAGAAACCCCTCAACCTTCCGCAATTTCAAGTAAAGAAATTACTGCTAGCGAAATTGAAACGACATCAGTCTTAACACCCGCAACCACAAAGAATGATTTACCACAAAATGACTTAACCCAAAGTGAAAACCCCGAGCACCTTCACACTGGCTGTTGTGGGCACCATATTGAAGAAAGCAAAAAAGAACATTGGGCAAAACATTATCTTTTGCATCCATTTATTCATGCCTTAAAAATTTTTGCCTACATTTTAGTAATAAACATAATTTTTGGCGGGCTTGTTGAATGGATTGGTGAAGACGCCCTAACAAACTTCCTTCAAGCAAATGCCTTTATAACCCCATTAATTTCAGTGGTGGTTGGGCTAATTCCAAACTGCGCAAGTTCAATAATTCTAACTCAACTTTTTGTAAGCGGTGGGCTTTCATTCGGCTCACTTGTCGCAGGGCTTTGTGTTAACGCTGGTCTTGGTTTAATTTTACTCTTCAAACAAAACAAAAACCAAAAAGAAAACATAACAATAGTAATAACCCTGCTGGTTGCAAGCCTTGTTATAGGCTACGCCACTGAACTTATAATGCTCGCCTTTTAATTTAAATAAAAATTATTAACCCTTATTGTATTTTTCCCGTCATTATGAGAAAAGTCGAAGAATATCTCTTTATGTTCTGTCATTTCGAGAGAGCGTTAGCGAACCGAGAAATCTCCATTGTAAAACGAGCATAGTCGAAGAACCTAGATGTTTGGACTCCCGCTGGTCGCTCAACATGACAGCCCCTTCGACTACGCTCAGGGTGACAGATATGTTTTGACTTCGTGCCTATGGCACTTCGCTCAACATGACAATAATGAGATATTACAATTTATCTCACTCACTCAACATAACTATTGTTATGTTTACTCGTCCACTCAACATAGTAATACTTATGTCTTATCTTTATTCAACGAAAATATAAAATAGCTCCCAGATGGTCTGGAAGTTTTATTAAAAAATAAAGAGCCATGCGGCTCTTTATTTTATTAACTTATCTTTTGAACATTTACTGATAATGAATGAACCCAATAAACAGAACCTGTTGAAGCGTCCGTCATTTCTGTTCCTTCTCCAACGCTTATTGTAACCCTATATGATGACCCACCAACTGAAATAACAAATGTATTTGGTTGCGGTGCAGAACCACCAGATGAAAGTGTTGGTGGATAATATGGTCCTACCTCATAATTTGGATTATCTTGGTAATTAAATATTATTGTAATATCTAAATCTAGGTAATATCCGCCTCCATAAGAATAGTATGCATATCCACCAGTAGGATTAGTTACTCTTGTTCCTGTTGCAGTCCATCTTGAATAATCTGATGAGTTATTAACAATTTCAACGGTATAGTAATCACTGTCATTATAAGTTGAATAATAAATGTTTTTAGCGCTTGAAACTATTTTAAACCTAACCGTAACTGTTCCGCCACTAAATCCAGGAAAACGCTCAAGCAAGTTAAATTCATAATAAACATTTTGTGTGTAAATTCCGTTGGTTTCTGCTGCAAATTCATAAAGCATTCCGTTATAAAGAACTTGAAAATAAGCTTCCTTAACATCAATTTTTGATGTGCCCAATCTAAATGTTAAAGTTTTATATTGTCCATTTCCACTTATTTGCATAAAGAAGTCATCATGTGACCCATCGCCAGAACCAGTGATACTATCTATTTCAACTTCCTTATCATAAGATTCAAACACAGCGTAATATCTGTCGCCTGAATTCATTGTTGTGCCCTGTTCTACAATATCATACTGGTTTGCAAATTCTGTTTGCAATATGTATGGCGTTAAAGCAACCATTGGAACTGTCCCGCTAGCAAATCTCACCCAATAAACAAAGTGTAACCCCGTTTCAGCACCTTGGTTAACTGGACCGCCATCAACTGAATCTGGCCAATAAAATGCAGTCACAACTGGAAACTTTTGAATCCTCATTCCAACTAAACAATCAGTCCAATGATATCCACCTGAACCATTTGTGTAAGTAACTCCTTCATTTATAACTGAATAAACATAGTTAGCACCCGTGTCAATTTCAACATATCCACTTCCGCCCCAACCATAGAAATGTCCTTCATGAATATTTGTTGAATCAGGTGTGTATTTTGCATATAAAGAAAGATTGTTATATATATATGACCTTTGCCCTGTATATACAATTGTACATGCAGAATCTACATACAAATTATTATCTGATGAGAAGAATGGCTGTCCTTCAAGCAAAGTAATATCAAAAACTCCTTTGTGTGGAACAATATAATCAATAGTGTTAAATATTGTTAACGAACCATCATTATTAACCCTTAACTGAACAATTGTAACATCAAAGTATTGTCTTGCAAATTCAAGATTAATATCATAATTTGTAACAATGTTATTAATTGTTCCCCTAATGTCTCTTTTGCATCTTAGGCTGTCATTAACGGCTGAGTCATCATGGGCATAATAAGCTCCATAGTTAAAGGTCATATTATCCAAACTGCCAATGCGTTCACTTCCGCTATAAATTTCACTTAGCCCAGTGGTTGAAAAACTTGAACTATTCCAAGTTGCATTAAAGGATTGCCCGTTAACAATTGCTCTTGAAAGGTAATGCCCTTCTGCCATTGTTATTTCTAGGCCAACACTTTCATAAAATTCATAGGTTATGCTGATTGTTCCGCTTGAAGATAAGGTTTTAGAACCAGTAATAACTGAACTGTTATATGGTCTTTTTGAAAGGGTAATTACAAGCGGACTTGTAAGGCGGTATCCACTTGCATTTTCACCAGTGTAGCCTTCATACCCAAGCCCTAAGCCTTCAAACAAGCCATCAAACGCATCACCAACAGAAATTGACACTTCAAATTTTTTAATTTCCCACTGTGCATAAAGTTTAACTGGAATAATCTGTCTGGTGCTTTCACCCACTTGCTGATATTCTTGATATATGTCCCATGTTCGCGAAAGCACACATTCATTATTACTATTCGTTGTTATATATTGAACAAAATTCTGACCATTATAATACCAATATCCACTGAAAATAAACCCATCAGCAACAGGGGCTCTCAGTGTTTTACCTTCCCTTCCGTTGCTAATTTCATAACCGGCAGATGAATAATATGGAATGTTTATGTTATATGCAACACCTTCAATTGTGTAAGTATAAAAGTTATCGGTAAGCCCATCTAGTCCGCCATCAACACTATATAATAACAAGTCAAGTGAAGATAATGCCAAAGTTTCAAGCAATGTTTCATCATCTTGTGATAATTGACCATTACCAGTTATAAGCAGAACTTTAACGCCTTGCAGTTGCCAACGTGGATAAACTTCAACCCTGTCACCATTAATATGTTCCCACAGCAATTGGGTTCCACCAATTGGTGCAATGCTCTCCCCAATGTTGTTAATAAACCACCCTAAAAGGTCATAACCAGTAAAGGTTATTGTTGGGTAAGGAAGAGAACTGTCAAACTCAACCTCAACAACTAAATCATCACCTTCCATTCTGCAATTATAACTTCCGAAGAATGGTTGTTCATTTAATGGTGCAAATTGTTGCACGCCTTCTCCAACAAAAGCATTCCCCTCAACATCTCTATTTGCCTTGTGATAATAAACATTATACACATTTGGTATCCACCTAGCATATAAAACAATTCGATTGTTGCTTTCTTCATTTGCATTGGCAAATGTAACCCTAGAACCTTCCCTAATTATATTTTCTTCACCAGTAACTGCTACTCCGCCACCTCTTTGCCAACCATCAAGAGTATAACCATCTCTTCTGAGATTTGTATTATTAGGCAAATATTCCCCATATTCGTCATTATAGTTATACTCGTGAGATGTAGCCGCACCCTCGCGTTCTGCAGTTGTTGAACCATAACCCGTCGTAGTAGGGTCATTTACATCGAATGTAACTATAATTTTTTTTACCGTCCATATTGCATAAACATTAAACGAAGAATACTCAGTTGCGTCCGTAACAAAACTCTCATTAATTGGGGTATTATCTATTGTTAAACTGGTTCCTTCACCAGAAGCAAGAGAATTCCATTCAACAAAATTATGCCCCACTAAGGTTACATTAAGGTAGTTTACCGAGTTTACAATGTTATCAAACCAAACAGTGAGTTCATACCCAGTTTCATCAAGAGTTCCTCTGTTAGACCCTAAGGTGTAATTAACCAAAGAATCACCTGCTGAACTTGGTCTGTTTGGCATATATGTCATTTGGTAAAACTTTGCACCAAACCTGAAATTAAGATGAGTGTAATTTGAATTATTAATTGTTATGGTATAATTTCCGTCAGTGTTTTCCACTGCGTAATTTGAAGTTATGTTAACAGCATTGCTTACATCAAAAATTTCAACACTTTTGTAATAATCTGATAATTTGAAACTCAATACTATTGCAGTGTTATCAAATGCACTAATCTCAATTTCCCTTGAAAGGTCAGTTAAAGTTTGAACACTGTTAGGGTCAAGAGGGTTTGAATTTGAGCCATAATAACTAATTGTAAAATCTTCTAACCTATTATTAAGCAGTGAAAGATAGTTTTTAAACTCATCATCGCTATAATATCCTAAAACGCTATAGTTTCCCCAAGACAATGAATTATTGTAATATCCCAAGTTCAAAGTAAATGTATACTCAGTTAGTTTCTTTTCAAAAACAATAGCCGCAAGATTGTTAGTTAGGTTAACACCAGTCACTCTCACAGTGTCATCTTCAAAATCTTGCCCATTAATTAGCCCAATTTGCAAATAAGGTGTGTAAATGTCTTCAACATTAACATCAATATTTAAGCATTTCCCTTGCCCTAAAAGAATAAACACCAAGGCATTTGAATTGTTGTTTTCAGGCAATATGTAATAATTTGCAGTTGCAAGTGTGTAACTTCCATCTGTTCCCGCTGGCGCCTGGAATTGTGCAAAGTCTTGCAAACTCTTTAATGTTTTTCCTGTCTCCCCAAGGGTCACATTAAAGTCTAAATCGCTAACATTTGTTCCATCAAAGTCAACAATGTTATTTTCAACATAAAGCGCTGTAATGCTTTCAAACTCCGCCTTTATTGTAACACCAGTATACAACCCATCTAATGTTACCACTAATGCAGGCACACTGTCCCCTGTAAAATAGCCGCCAGATGAAAAGTTAATGCCACTAATTGAAATTAAGGTGCCGTCAATATAATAAGGGCTACTACTAATGTCTAAATTGCTTGGATAAACAATATATTGTAATCGCGTATTAACAAAGTCAAAGTTAGGGTAACCTGAAAGAACAACCAATTCTTCCCCAAATAAATTAGTTATGGTTAAAGTTTTTAAATAATATCCGCTAATTGGCTCAATGCTAATTGTGTTGATTTCTGTTGCGTTAAAGTTTTCTTCACTTTGGCTAGACGAATTCTCGTCAAGTTCCCCATCAAGATATGTTTCATAAACATAACTTCCATTAGCATATTCTTTAAACAAAACGCCAACTAACCTATCATTATTAACCTCATTACTAACCTGCTGTGAAGGGTTAACAGAATATGAAATATTTAATGTAAATGTTCCATTAAAAGTTCCATTGTTGCCAAATGTTGCGCTAAATGTAATTAAATCACCATTCCCAACCTCAACAGAATTTTCAAGCGTTCCACCTCCGCTATTTAATGAGAATGTTGCAATTTCATTATTTCCGTTATTTACAATAAAATCAATGTAAACTATTCCGTTTTCATACCTAACGCTAATGTCAATGCCTATAACAAAATAATCATCTTCGCTAACTGAATATGTAAATTTGTTTTCCGAATAAGTGCTGTTAACTAAATTTGCAACAATAATGTTAGACACAAAATGTGAATAACGCGGAGCCTCTGAGGCGTCAAAACTCCCACCACATAAAATGCTTAATGTTTTTGTTCCGTTTTTTGTAATCTGGGTTATTGTGTAACCAGGGGTCTCGCTGTTGTTTGTTGATTTGCCATCAACACTAACTTCCCCGCCAATGTTTGCGTTTTGCACATTTTGGTTTGCCAAATTAGTTACAAATGTTGAATCAATGCCAGTCCCCGAATCTGTGACAGCGCCAATCACCATGTCATAAGCCGTTTCACTTACACCAAATTCTAGTTCAATTGCCTTAATGTAAACTTGCGTTAAATTGCCATAACCATCAGATTGTGAAATAATATCTTCCTCTGTTCTTCCTGCCGTTCCAGTTGTGATTTGTGGAATGACAATGTTAATTTTGTTATCATCAAAACTAACAAGGTTCGCAAAGTCGTCTTCACTTGTAAGCCCAATAAGGCTTGCCACTTGCTCACCAGTTAACACAACTCCGCCACTTGAACTATATCCACCATAAGTAACGCCATAATAAACATTGTTTTTCCAAACTAATGTATATGAAAGGCTTACAAAATCTGTTCCATTCCCAGTGTAAATTTTAATTTCAAGGGTGTTAAACCTGTATTCTACTGAATTGCAGTCAATTTCAACAATATTAACACTTCCATAAGCGTGCACAAACGCCTTATCACCATTTGCGTTGCCCACAGGTGCTGGCACACTAATTTCCGTTTGTTCATCATATAGCCCATTAATATAATAATTTCCAGTCAACCCCGCATTTGAATATCCTGAAACATTAAGGTCAACAAAATAGTCAACCCAAATTGGTGTTGCATTTAAGTTAAGTGATTCAATGTTGTAACCATTGTTAATGTAAAACTCACCTGCATAAACTCCGCTTGAAGCAATGTTTATTGAATCTTCCTTAAAGCCGGCATCATAAACCGCAGTGCTAACCCCTTCAAGCATTCTTACAAGATTAAAGTTTTTTGCAAGGTTAGGGTCGTTGTTTGTTTGTGCCCCATTTTCATAAGGAATGTAATTAGCGGTTACATATGTTTCAGCCCCTGCCTTGTTGTTAAACAATTCAAGTGAAAAGTTTACAACCTGCCACCTTGACTCTGCTGGGCTTGGGATTGTTATCGCTAAGAATGTTCCGCTTTCAGGGTCTCTTAAATCTTCAATTGTTACCGTTCTTGAAAACACAACATTTCTGCCTGAAGTTGAAATATCCCAGCCTTGTGTGTCTTCCCAAATAACATCATTTAAACTAATTCCATTTTGAGTAAAAAAGTTATCTGAACCAAAGTTAATTCTAAGCTCAATTTCCTTTGCCTCAAAAACGGCAACAAAATGCAATTCATTCCATTCATTTAAAACATCGCAGTTGTTAAAGTTTAAGGTGTCCCCTTCACGAACTATTGCATCAACAAGGTTTCCATCAACCTCAATTTGAACAGGTTCAAGCACACTTTCTCCATTTTCACCTTCAACAACTCTCATTGCCTTCCAGCCAACAAATTCATAGCCATATTTAACAGGAATTGGCAAACCAACAAGTTCACTTCCAAACCCAACAGTGTTAGCAGATTGCATTCCAACAACAAGCCCAACGCCATTTAAAAATCCATTTGTTATAACCTCAGTGTTACTGTTTAATTCACTAAAAATGTTGCTTGAAAATGTGTAAAGTTGTTGCCCATTTTCAGTTTCATATTCACCATTTTCATTAGTTGAAGGAAAGAACCAATCTCTGTCAGACGCAGTTGCAGAGCCAACAAGTTCGAAGCCATCAAACTCTTCCTGCTCGGCATAGAAATACAACTCATAATCCTTCGCCTCCCAAGAAATTCTCAATCTAGCGCTTGTTGAAGTATTATCTTGAAATGTATATTCAATTAAATTGCTATCAAAAACTGTTCTGTCAAATTCACTGACATCATTAAAAAATAATTGATAAATCGGCCTTACATTATAAGTGTTAGTTGTATTATCTGCAGACATCTCAATATTTTCCGAACCATTGTAACCATAAATAGCATAATCTCCATAATTTGTTACAATCAAATTGCCCGAATTGTTAACATAATAAACTGGGTTAAGAGTAACTTCCCTATCACTTACAGACCCAACAGGTGGCCCATAAACGCTGTTATCAATATTTAAAGTTGAAACATCATAACCCGCCTTTCTAAATTCAAAAGGGAACCCATTTCTCACTTTAACATTGTTTACAATTCCATAAAAACCCACATCAGCAGTTCCATAAAATAGCCATTCAGAATCGTCAGTTAAAATACCAACTCCCCTTCCTCCTGAAAAGATATAGTAACTACCATCACTTTTAAAAATTTCTTCAAGTTCTTCGGTGGTGAAAAGCAGATTTTCACCTTCCGCATCATCTGTATTTCCCATTAAAGTGTTGTAAATATCGTTCTTATAAATTTGAACCTTGCCGTCACTCCCTGAATTTCCACTTTCAATAGCATTATTTATAACATCATAAACACTGCCATTAGCATCAACATCAGTGAAAGAAACGCTAGAATAAGACTCAACAAAAACAACCTGTCTTGGTTGTGTTCCCCAAAGAAACCCAGAAAAATCAATTTCGGCTGAAGACGAATAAGTTTCGGTCTCTTCAACAGCAAAATACACTCCAAGCCCAGCATTTATTTGATAATTATAACCATTTACCCTTTGACTGCTAAACAATGAAGGTGAAACCGCATTACCACCTGCTTTAACTGCCCTTTCATTATCCGCTCCCACTGTCATGTTTTCATAAATCCCAACATAAGGGTCAATATAGTTACCAGTGGCATTACTTGCAACATACAAATTCGTGTTTGAATATAAAATTGGCGAAATAGTAAATTGTGCATTGCTAAGATACAACATTGATTGGTGTCCGTCACTATTGCTATAACCAAAAACTTCCTTTTCCTCAATATCTATTGAAAGTATTGAAGTTGGGAATGAATCGTTATAATATGCAGTTACAGCAGATTGCCCAGTCAAAACATCTGGTGTAAAAACATAAATAAAATTGCTTGAATCATAAAGCCCAAAATTATATCCTTCACTGCATTCTACAACAAAGTCACCTTCAATATCATAGCAATACTCATCATATGATGCTATTATATCTTCATCTATAATACCATTCTCATAATCCTCTCTATCAAAACCATTAAGGTTATTAAATCGCGCTTGAAGGTTTAAGGTCAATTTAAGTTCAACTTCATCAATTGAAAATGTCGTTTCTGCTTTATAAACATCTTTATAATCTATCTGTCCTGACTCATTTAGTCCAAACCTATCACCTTCGAAAGCCTCTGCTAGCATTCCTGTTAAATCTAACTCTAAACCACCCTGAGAAAATGTATATACTGTTACAGAGCCATCTATGATTGTTTCAGAACTAATATAATTTGGGTTAAAAAAGTTGCTAATATCACCTTCAATAGTTTGAGCAATATTTTGTGCTTCATTAACAGTTACTGCATTTTCAGCAAACGCAGTTCCGCTTGCAAAATTATATTTTGAGGTGTATTTATTTGAAACCGTGGCAATAGTTGTGTCATCTTTCACTTTTGAGTTCCCAGAAGTTAAAGTTTTAATAACATTTTCACTTTCATAAACAACATTAACACCACCCTCAACATCAATTAATTTAATTTCAGTTAAACCTTCTGCAAGAAGTGTTCCTTGCAAACTATAAATGTTATACTCCCCATTTTCATAAGTAACATAAAAATCAACACCTTTAATTGAATAAGGCAAAAATTCAGAATAATAGTTTTCAATAAGAGTTAACTCTTTGGTTAAAACATTAAAATTGTATACTCTTCCATTCCTTTCAACAATACTATGCCCACTTATAACAGGTGAAACACTACTATAACTTAACTCAAGCAGTTGCTCCCCATTAATGTTATAAATTCCGCTATATCCCCCTCCAGATACAATAAAATATCCATCATAAGAAACACTATTTCTTATTCTAACATTGATTGGCAATTCAACAACCACTTGTCCATCAATGTCTAAAATCGCACCATAATTTCGACCTAAATTTGAAGCTAAAATTATTTTATCATCATAAAAACCAATTACATCACCGTAATCATAGTAATTGTAAGAGAAAATTTCATCAAAATTAGTTAACTCATAATAAGTTGCAATCGGAGAAGTTTGAATAACTTCTTTTGATTGGCTTTCAATTTCAAACTTAAACAATAATGCAAAATTATTAAACGAGCAATGCTGGGCAGTAACATAAAATCCGTCAAAATTCAAGGCTTTGTTAGTTCCACTTAAAGTGTCATAAAAGTAGTAAAATTGATTAAAAAATTTATTTATGGTTTCAAGAAAAGTTCCTTCATCATTGTAAATTTCCCTTGGCATAACAAACTGAGCATCGCTGATAAGGTCACACTGTTCCATTCTTGTAACAAAAAATTTACCATTCCCCAAATATGCAACATTATGTTCAACTTCAATAAAATATTTACTGCCATTAAAGTTATAATCATAACTTGTGCTTGACCCCACCATCTCATAAATTGAGTTGTTGAAGTTCAAAACAACATTAATCGAATTTGAACTTGCAAGGTCATAAACCAAGGTATTTTTTAAAGTTTTAACCAATAAATATGAATCTGCCGTTGCATATGAAATAACTCTGTCATCTGCCTGCAATCCATTATCAGGTGAAAGATTTAAACTTAATTCACCATTTTGCAGATTATACACTTTAACAAAAAACTCAGTGCTTAAAGGATAATTATTATCACTTGTTGAAATTACAAGATAATTACCAACAAAGGCATAACCATCTATTTCATTGAAATATCTGTCATAATAGTTGTTAAACTCTAAGCCGTCGCAAACCAAGGTTTGAGTTGAAAGGTTAACAACAAAAGGCAAACTACCCAAACTATCTGTATTTTGCACTAAGGCGTAATCTTTGTAAATGCATATAACATCATTAAAATTCAAAAGGTTAGAAAACTCAATAACAGAAGCATCACTTCGCCTTATAATTTGCTCGCTTCCATCAATATTTGCAATAATGTAATCATCTAAAATATCAACAACATCACTCACCCTAACATTGGCAGGCAAAGATATTGTTTCTTCACTTGATTCTACCTTGCCGTTACTTTCAATAATGCTGTCAATAAAGTCTTGCTCGGTTTGACTATATTTTGGTGGCGGAGTTTGTCCACCATCATCTCTAAAAAGAAAATAAGCACCAACACCAACCCCTGCAAGTGCAATAACACAAACTAAAACTATAATAAAAATCTTTATTGACTTTTTCATAAGTTTCCTTACCCCTTAGTTTACCCAGAAATGCGTTTTATATTATATAAGTATATTATATACAAAACCCTACCCTCATACAAACAAATTTAGCCCATAAGTTCCACATTTTCAAAAACATTACCTACAAAAAATTTATCGAAACAACATTCAAGAATGTTGTCTAATTAAAAACATTATTTACCGCCTAATTCACACATGTTCACCAAGGCACACAACCCACAACAACTTTTAACCTGAGCACAATTAAACGCATATGTTTAGCAAACCTTAAGGCGAGATACATCGCTTTATCAAAAGCCATTTTTGCATACACAAAGAACGACTACGCCGATTTTGACGGCTTCGGTGCAAACACGGCCGCGATAAGTGCAAAGCTTTA
>CAJKVX010000018.1 GCA_905203455.1 uncultured Eubacteriales bacterium | reverse complement strand
CATGGTGAAAAAACATAGTAAACACCTTTTAAAAACTTTTCCCTAGTTTTCATGCTCTTTGTAAACCATGAAGCGTTAAAATAATGAATGGCATAGGTGTTTTCAGTTTGTTTTAATTTTCTAATTGTGTAAATAATAGGGCTAAAATATTCCTGTGGCAAAACCAAAACCTTTTTGCCATTTTTGTTGACCAAATTTTCAAGCACTTGTTTTTTCTTATTAAATTTAAGATTATAGTATTTTTTTAAAAAATATGTAATTATTACCGTGTTTGGGGTGATATCTAATTTTTTTGTTTCATCGACCTCTTTTTTTAGGTAATAATTAGTCATAATTTTTAAAAGTTCGTGGTTTGGTGCTGAGGCAATGGTTGCTGTTGAACACTGATATTTATTTTCAAAACCAATAACAAAATCATTTGAAAGCAAATCGTCTAAGGGTTTTGTAAGTTCGGTGTCTGTGTCAAAATAAACCCCGCCAAATTCACAAAGCACCCTAACCCTAATGTAATCTGAAACAAACCCATATTTTTTTCTTTTGTAAGCAAGCATGGCATACTTACAATCTGAAAAATCAAAGTTATCTTCATTCCATTCTTTAATTTCATAATCAGGGCAAAACTTTTTCCAACTTTCAAGGCATTTGTAAAACAACTCATTTTTCTGCCCTTTTCCAAGCCAAACATAGTGAATAATCTTCGGTATCTTCTGCATAAAAACCCCTTTAATTTTATTTGTTATTTGATTATATCAAAATAAACACACTCATGCAATAAAAAACTCTTACAAAAGTAAGAGTCAATTTTTATTAAAAGTTATGGGGTAAGTCTGTCAGGCCCCCTAAACAGAAATTCAGCTTCTTTAATTGAAGGCAGGTTTAAAAGAAGCATTGTTAATCTGTCAACCCCAATGGCAAACCCGCCATGAGGAGGAATGCCATATTTGAAAAACTGCATATAAAACTCAACATCTTTGGTAAGACCTTTTTCATCAACATTTTTTTTCAGTTCTTCAAACCTGTGTTCCCTTTGAGCACCTGATGTTATTTCAACGCCCTTCCAAATAAGGTCATAACCTTGAAGAACCCCATTCTCTCTCATATGGTAAAATGCCCTTTTTTTAGGAGGATAGTCAGTAACAAACAAAAATTCATGCCCAAATTTGTCTTTGGCAAGTTTTTCGCAAAGCCTTTCTGCTTCGGTTGTGAGGTCGTCTTTTTCATCTTCACTAACTTCATAGCCATACCTTTCTTTAAGTTCAGTGTAAATATCCTTCAACTTCATTTGCGGAAAAGGCAATGATGGAACAACCAAATCAACACCAAAAACCTGCTTAATTTTTGAGCCATATTTTTCACAAGACTCTTTAAGGGCGTAAGTTAGCATTTGTGCTTCAAGGTCCATCACATCTTGAACAGAATTAATATAACTAAACTCAACATCAAAACTTGTGAACTCAGTTGCGTGCTTTCGTGTGTGAGATTTTTCTGCTCTAAAACATGGTGCAACCTCAAAAATTCTTTCAAACCCAGCAGCCATTGCAAGTTGCTTATAGAATTGTGGGCTTTGTGTAAGATATGCCTTTGTGTCAAAATATTTAACTTCAAAAACTTCACTTCCGCTTTCACTTGCAGTTGCAATTGTTTTTGGAGTGTGAATTTCAATAAAGTTATTATCAATTAAAAACTCACGCATTTTATTAACAAAAAAACTTTGAAATTGAAAAACTAACTGGTTTCTTTCAGTTCTTAAATCAATCCACCTATAATCAAGTCTTTGGTCAATAGAACTTTCAGGACCAATTGGAAGAGCCTGTGCAATGCTAGTTAGTTCAACACTTTCAGGAATAACCTCAATTCCCCCAAGTTTAACAAATTCATTTGCAACTGCAACACCTTTAACCTTAACAGTTGATTCAAGAGTTGCGCTTGAAAAAACTTGTGCAATTTCAGGAAGTTTTTCTTTCTCAACAGTAATTTGAATTTTACCAGATAAATCTCTTATAACAATAAACTGCATACTCTTTTTATCTCTTAAATTTTCAATCCAGCCTTGAAATTCAACTTTGCCAGGTTTTATCTGCGAAATATTCATAACTATCTCCTAATGTAAAATATAGAATAAGTTAGCACAATTAACGCTTTTTGTCAATTAAATTGGCTTATTCTAATGGTTGTGCATCTTTTTAACCATTAAAAAGGAAAAAGAATAAATACCCACCATTAAAATTGATGGTTTTTATGGTAAAAAATAAACCTGAGATAAATTCTCAGGTTTTTGTGCTTTACACAACAAGCGGAATGATTATTCCCACAAGAACAACAAGCAGGAACACAACATACAACACTTTCCAAACTGTTGGCTTGTTTTTAACATATCTCCACGCAAGCACTGCAACAACTGCAATAATAAAGGCTGTTACAACACCTTGAATGGCCGAAACAATTTTAAGGCTAATGCCAACTGCTGAAAGCACCATTGCCACAAGATAAAATAAAGCGGCAGCTCCAATTAAATAAAATGAAACTTTGTTAATTCCCCAAAAACTTGAACTTTTTGAAGAAGATGACTTTGTGGTTTGACTTGACTGTTTTGTTTGTGCCATAATAAACCCCCTTTCTAATTTCACTTTTATTATAGTTTTTAAATTCAAACTTGTAAACTAAATTAGCAAATTAAATTGCAATTATTGCAAATTTTAATTTTCTTAACTTAGTTTTTATAAGGCAATTAAACTTATTAACATAAAACTTGATTTTGTTAACAACTTACCAATTCTTTTTAAACCAGTTTAAAAAATCTGTTTTAAAATTTCAATAACATCATCTTTATTAAACTTTTTAGGGTTAACAATTGCTGCCCCATCTGTTATTGCCTTTTGGGCAATCGTTTCAAGGTCGCTTTCTTTTACGCCGTAATCACTAAGTTTTAATACTATGCCTGTTTTTTCTTGCAAACTTGAAATCAATTCTTCAATTTTTTCAATTAACACTTTGGCTCTGTCAACAGGTTTTGTTGATGCGTAAAAATCTTCATTTGTGAAATATAACAAAAGTTTGCTATATTCAACATTGCACACATCAAGGTTAAACTTCATGCAAGGGGCAAGAAGCATCATCATTGCGTTGCCATGCGGAATGTTTGCAACCGCCCCACAAGCATGACCAATTGCGTGAACAATGCCCACCATTGAGTTTGAAAAGGCGGTGCCTGCCATGTTGCTTGCAAGTGCAAGGTTAAGACGCGCAAAACTGTCACTATTGTCAATTGCGTCAATAAGGTTGTTTGAAATTAGGTTAACAGCCATTGTTGCATAAGCATTACTCATTACATTTTTCTGAATGCAAGAATAACTTTCAATTGCATGAACCAAGGCATCAACAGCGGTGCTTGCCGTAAGTTTAGGTGGCAAAGATTTTGTAAGTTTAACATCTAACACCGCAACATCAGGAAGCATTTCGCTTGAAATAAACTCTAACTTGGTTTTGCTTTTTGCATCTAAAATAACGGCAACGGCTGTGCATTCGCTTCCCGTTCCACTTGTTGTTGGCACAACAATAAATGGAATATGCTTGCCCCTTTTTACAATTTCATTTCCAGAAAGCGACAAAATGTTACTGCACTCTTGCCCAAGCATAAGCCTAACCCCTTTTGCTGTGTCAATAACTGACCCGCCACCAACTGCAACAATTCCATCACACTTGTTGTTTTTGTAAAGCCTTGCAATTTGGTTAATGGTAATTGTTGAACTGTCAGCAGGAATGTCAGTAAAAACCGTGTTAAAAGTTACTCCCTTGCACGCGTTTTTAACAACATCAAGAGTTCCAATTTTTAAAAGTCCATTATCTGAAAGCAGCATTGGGCTTTTGCACCCCAAAAAATCTAATTCATAAGCAATGTTATTAAGGGCATTGTCCCCACAAAGAATTTTGCCAGTGTTTATAAATTCAAAATAACTGTTCATTTTTCTCTCCTTTCACTCAAAACTAATTTTTACTTGGTTTAGCGTTGGCTTTTAAACTTTCTTCACTTAAAGTTTGGGCTCCTTCATTTATATTCTCTTCACTTAAAGTCAAAACGCCCTCAATAGCATTTGCTTCACTTACTTTTTTGGCACTTTCATTTAAATTTTCTAACCCTGCCGTTTGGGCGATTTCACTTAAACTTTGTTCATTTAAACTTTCAGCGGTGTCATTTACTTTTTCTTCATCAAAAACTTCGGCGCTGCCATTTAAAACTTCATTCATCAATGTTTCGGCGCTGTTGTCTTCACTTAAAGTTTGAGAGGTTTCTTTTGTTTCACTTTCGCTTACGCCCTCGCCCTTTTCAACCTTACAAGCCTTCCCAAAATTTCCAGAATGGTCTTTTTTCTTTTTATTGTTCTTTTTTTCAAGTTCTTCTTCCCGCTCAATTTTAATTAAAGATTGACTTCCAAACAAGCAATAAAAATACAAAGGAATTGAACTGAATTGTTTTTTCATTTTAGGTAAAAATTTATATGTAATAAACCTTGGAAACAAGTAATATTCACACAAATCAATAACCCTAACAAGTGCCACTGCTGTGTTTATGTTTCCAGCAAGCAAAAGGTCATGCCGTGCATAACTTTGGGCAACACCAATTTTGCCAAGCATAACCATTTTTGCGGCTTTTCTGCTTTTAAAAATTATTTTTAAGTCAACATCATCAACCTTTTTGCTGACTTTCAAAATTTGGTTTTTGGTTTTGTGCAAAACAAGATATTCCCCTTCCCCAAAAACGCCTAAACTTATTGTTAAATCACTTGGCAAGTTAAAAAAAGTTTCCTTTGCTCGGCTGTCTTTACTGCAAACATAAGGAATTGCCTTACCTAAAATTTTACACACCAGTTTAATTATAAAACTTTTTGCCATAAATAACCTCAACCAATTATAACAAACTAAAAACAAAAAGTTAAAATGTTTTTTAAGTATTTTGAAATTTGAAAAATTTGATGTAAACTGAAAAAAATAAAACAAAAGGAGGTTATTATGGCACTTGAAATTATAAGCTTATCTGTTTGTGTTGTGCTTATGATTGTTTTTATTGCTGTAAGAGTGGTAAAAGGTGGAGTTGCGGGGCTTCTTACTAAAATTTTGGCATCAGTTGCCTTTGTGTGTGCAGGAATTTTAGCCGTTGTAACAAATGGCGGTGGTCTTGGCCTAGGGCTAATTGCAATGGGACTTGTTATGGGGCTTATTGGAGATATTGTTCTTGACCTTAAAGTGATTTACCCTGAAAGTGATTACCCTTACACCAACGCAGGCATGCTTTCATTTGGCATTGGACACATTCTTTATGCCGCGGGTTTAAGTTTGCTTGCAAACCCAAGTTCAAATCTTCTTAACTGCATTTTAATTTCACTTGCAATTGCAATTGTTCTTTCAATTTTAATAATGCTTTCAAGCAAGGTTTTAAAACTTAACTTCGGCAAATATTTTTGGCAAAGTTTTTCTTATGCCGTTGCACTTGTATTCATGGCGGCATATTCAATTGCCCTTTCGCTTGACCTAACAATAATGTACATTGCAGCAGTTGGCTTCATTCTTTTCCTTTTAAGCGACTTAGTTTTGTCAATGCAATATTTTGGCGACAAACTTCACAACAAAGCACTTATCACCATCAATCACACTCTTTACTATCTTGCCCAAATAAGCATTGTAGCCTTTATGTTCTTTGTGTAAAAACCAAAGTTAAAAACCAACTTTTTTAACACACAATTTAAGACACAATTTTTCTTTAATGCAACACAGAAAAAACAACAGAAACACAAAACCAAATAAAAAACAAAAAAACCACCAAGTAAAAACTTAAATCTCGGTGGTTTTTAATTTTTTAAATTTTAAATAAGTTAACTTTGGTTTCAATCATATGCCAGAAATACAATTTTTAAATCTCTTTACCCTTTAATTTTAAAACAGCATATTATTATTGCCTTATTTTCCCTTCCCAAGCATTGTGCTTAAAAATATTATTGGGGTAATAATCATAACAAAAAGTATCCATTTACAAATTTCCCAGCAAATTCCACAAGTTCGCCCAAGATAAAACCAAAAATCTTTGTTATTTGATACTTGTTTCATATCGTCCCCTCCTCTATAGTTATTATATCACACCCATAACATGCGCGTCAAGGGTAAATATTTTTGCCACCACTCACCCTTTACTTACGAAACAATGCTTTTTTAATTTAGTATTTAATAATTACAAACAGTTCGTTCTTTTTTTTATTTTAACCTTGAATTTACACATAATCACAAAAATCAAAACTTAATATTCACAACACAACAAAAAACACCAACTATCATTTTGGTGTTTTTTTGTTAACTTTTTTGTTTTGTTTAGACCCTCCGCCAAAAAGCCCGCCTAAAATTTCAACGCCATCGCCAAAAACAAACAACGCAACAAGAAGCCCTAATGCCAAAGTTGTTTCTTTGCGGTTCTTTTTATCTATTGATTTGACAAAATTAAACTCTTCTATCCATTCATTGCTAACATTTAACACATATGCATATGGCATAACTTGGTAAAAAACATCTGGCGTTTTATGAACCATTTTCTCCATTTTCTCTTTTTCTGCCAGTTCAATATAATTTTTTAACCCCAATAAACTTCCAAGAACTCTTTTGCCTGCCTCATTTCTAAATTCAATTAAAGGGCAAAGAATATATGTTAACAAACAAAGCACAGTTGTAACAAAAACTAAAATTAAAGCATACAAATTGTTAAATGAAAATATTAAATTCAGCACGGCAAATATTAAAAACAAAAGAATTCCCAAAAAGTAAGAAACAATTCCTTTAATTCTTTTTTGAACATAAACCCTGCTTGAATCATTTGAAAATATAGTGCTGATAATAAAAATCACAAAGCCACAAAAAACTGAAAATCCGCCACCTCCACCTAAAAAGTATGATAGAAAAATCAACATACAGGTTATTCCAAGTGTCATCCATGTTGCAGCGCCAGATTTTTTTGCACTGAAATATTTGTTATCATTTTCAACCTTAATTTGGTTTCTAATATTATTTGCAACTGGATGAATAAGCGTTGGCAAATCTTTTAAGTTAACTTCTTGGGCATTTTGAAAAATTGCATTAAATAAAGTTTTCTCATAAACTTTCATGTGCTCGTCCGCATCTTTAAGTTTTTTAAGTGTAACTGAATTATCTTCCTGTTTATCCACTTGAAGATATTTTTTTTGCGCCCAATAAATTAAAAGTGCACTAACATCTCTGTCATCAACCTTCCTGTCAATAACATAGCCCGCATCAGCAGGAGTCATATCATCAGGGGCAGAAAATTCAACCACTTCAACAACCTTTTTCCGTCTGTTAATTACAACAAACACAATAAGCCCAATTAAATATGCCCCCAAAATCACCATAAAAACTGAAAATATAATTGTCATTGAATCAATGCCCGTCCACCTTTCAAAAGGCACAACACTAATTCCAAAAAGCAAAACCGCCAACACAACACCGCAAATTACCACAATTTTAACAAAATTTTTCATCAACCCCTCTTTTGCCCCCACACATAAGAACTAAAATCTTTACTAAGTCAATTACACAACTCTCAAACAAAAAACTTTTCATACCAGGTTGCAAAAGTGTTTAGACCTAGTAGAAATTACATAACTCTCAAACTTGTGGACAAGCCTACAACAACAAATGCTGGTTTAGACCTAGTAGAAATTACATAACTCTCAAACTTTCTTACCATCTATGCTACCTCCTTGTTTGTTTAGACCTAGTAGAAATTACATAACTCTCAAACTACCAAGTCTGCGGATAAGTTCTGCTTGATAGTTTAGACCTAGTAGAAATTACATAACTCTCAAACGCAGGCGAAACATTATCTCAAAACACTGATAGTTTAGACCTAGTAGAAATTACATAACTCTCAAACTTAGTAAACTCTTTCTCAAATTGTAATGCAAGTTTAGACCTAGTAGAAATTACATAACTCTCAAACTACAGTTTAGCAATTAAGCAAAAATGGTGGAGTTTAGACCTAGTAGAAATTACATAACTCTCAAACTACAGTTTAGCAATCTCGCCCGCTACCAAAGTTTAGACCTAGTAGAAATTACATAACTCTCAAACCTGCTTGCGTGTTAAATTGTCAAGCGTTTTAGTTTAGACCTAGTAGAAATTACATAACTCTCAAACACAACATGATTGTGCAATCTGTAACAGAAAGTTTAGACCTAGTAGAAATTACATAACTCTCAAACGATACTGTATTAAATTTTCGGCACTTTTCCAGTTTAGACCTAGTAGAAATTACATAACTCTCAAACAAAGGTGTAAGTTGATGCTTCCTTTCGGTGGTTTAGACCTAGTAGAAATTACATAACTCTCAAACACTGATTGACAAATATACAATTTCACTTTAGTTTAGACCTAGTAGAAATTACATAACTCTCAAACGGTCATTCAAAGAGTTAAGAGTAGCATTTTGTTTAGACCTAGTAGAAATTACATAACTCTCAAACACACCAATAAGAGTGCTTTCAACATTCTGCGTTTAGACCTAGTAGAAATTACATAACTCTCAAACGTATAATATCAAATATGTATGATACCTGAGGTTTAGACCTAGTAGAAATTACATAACTCTCAAACCTTAGACTTGTATTTGCTAATATTGTTTTTGTTTAGACCTAGTAGAAATTACATAACTCTCAAACCTCATTTTAGGTTTTGAAAGCACCTTTTATGTAATTTCTACTTGTTTTACTAAGCCTTTATTTATTTTATAAAATTTGAAGGCGATTGTCAACATGGCTGGGGTTGACTTTCATTTTAATATTTTATTTAGTCAGTTTTAATTTTTATATGTTTTGATTTTTTTGAGTGGGAAAGGCGGCTTATGTTGCGTTGCCGTTTTTTATTATTTCACATAAATCATTGTCTATAATAGTGGTTTGCGGGGTAGCGAATGCGGTTTGCAACTCTATGCTTTCAACAAACAAAACCTTAAGGTTTGTGTATTCTAAAAACTTTAAGAACTCCTCACTGTTTTCATTTGGAATAAAGTTTTTGAAGTTCACCATAACAAGCAGTTTGACTTTTGTGAGCTCAAGCAGGCAATTGATGTAATTGACAAGATTTTCATAAAAACTATTATCTTGTTCAACTGTGAAAGTTGCATTTTTTATTAAATTTTCATTTGAATATTCACCCACTTTTATTGGCAAGTCTATTTCAGATGAAAGGTCTTTAAGGTATAAATTTATTTGATTAGCCATGTCTTCAAATTGTTTTTGAAAATTTGACATTTGTGAAACCTGTTGCAGTTGTTTTGTAATTAAATTTTGAATTTTCTTTGAATTTAGCGACACTTCAAAAGGGCTTGTTAAAATTTCAACATAATCGTCAATATCTAAATTTTTATCTTGACTTGACAACACAAAACGCCCCACCTGCCCCTCACTTTGTTGCTTTAATTCAAAAACAAAATCTAGAAAAAACTGCGGAGACTCTAATATTAATGTTTGAATTTCTGCGTTTGAAAAATCCAGCGGATGCTCTAAATTTAAATGCGCAAGTTTCATAATTCTATTACCCTTTTGTCTGAATCAATAACATCTGAAATTTTTTTGCCAACCAAAAACTCAATTCCTGCAAATTGTTTTTCTGTTATACACAAAAGCTGAACATTTCCCTGTTTTGGCAAGTTTTTGGTTATTATATTTTTAACTGAGTTCATGTTTGATGCGTTTAAGAGAATTTTTGAATACACCGAATTTTGCATCATTAAAAAACCATTTTTTACCAAAAATTTGTGAAAATTTCTGTATTCCCGTTTATCTGCCTCACTTATTTGGGGCAAGTCAAAAAATATAACCATTCTCATAAATCTATAACTCATAATTTTTCATAATATCCACATTATTTTGATTTAACGCTGAAATTACACTTTTAATGTAAGTTTCAATAGCATTTTCTAAAAACATAGTTTTTCCGTCAATATAAACCTGCAATTCATTCATTTTTAAAAGTGCAGACTTAAATTGAGTGTCTTCAGGTGTTAAATTAATAACAATTTGGTCAACCAAGGGTCTGAACGGTTCCATTAAATCGCAAGACAAGTTAAAATCGTTAAACTGATTGTCATGCCATATTCCAAGCTGAGTTAAAAAACCAAGCTTTGCAATTTCGCGGTTAAAGGTTGAAAGCAAAATTGTGTAACCATAGTTTAGTGCTTTGCTATAAAAATCTCCACCATTTCTGTTCCAAGAAGAACCAAAAAGTGTTGCAAAATACAATTTTGCGGCGTGACCTTCTCTATTAGTTGTGTCATTAAGTTCAATTTGTTCAGCATAAACAAAAAGTTTGCTAGCTTGCTCTTTTTTGTTTAAATTAAGCAATAATTTTGCTTGGTTTATTATTTTTTGTGAGATAATTTTTGTCCAAACAATTTGTTTTGTTTGTTCACTCCAACCAAGTTGTTGCTTTAATTTAAGCGAATTATTATAACTGCCATAATATGGCAAAAGCTCGGCTTGGGGATTATGTTTTTCATCACAAAACACAACCTTTACATTTCTTTTAATTAGTTCACTTAAAAGCGAAGTGGTTATTGCCACCGCCGTTGAGTGAATAAGCAGAGTTGAAATTTCATCAATAAAAATTCTTTTAGTGTCTTCACTTCTCACAACCATATAGCCAAGCTTTAATTCAAGCTTGCATCTGCTATTTATTACAACCGTTCTGAAACCCATTTAAATGGTAATCTCCCTGCAATAATGCCCTGTTTTTGAATAATGCACAAGCCTAATTGGCAAATCTTTATTTATGTTTTGAGACATTCTTATTATTCCAGAATTTGCCTTCAGCCCAATTGCCTTTAAATTGCCTCCGCTTTTACCATTTATTACCTTTAAAAGCTCGCTAGTTAGCAATATTTGTTGTTGAATATCAAGATTTACAAAATTTTCAATGTTGTTTATAAGATGTTTTGCTATTGTTTTAAAGGTTGAAATGTAGTTATAAATTGGCTTATTAAAATGGTTTATTAATGCCTTAAATAAATCAAGATTTTCTTCTTTTGTTACATAATCAATTTCGCCAAGTCTGTTTTGGTTTACAACAATTTTTCCATCTTGCAAAACAGGTTCAACACCTTTATTAAGCTTAATTAGGGTTTTTGAGACCAATTTAAAATATCTATTAAACTTGTTAGGCAAATATAGCTGGTTGAAATTGTGCAATTTAAGTTGTTCTCCAGTTTTTCCTGCAAGTTTAAACAATCCGCAACCAATTTTAAAAATTGAGCCAATGTTAATTTTATCTATTACAATTTCAAAATTTGCATGCCCTAATTTGTTTATAATATATCTTTTCAAATCATCTTGATTTTTAAAATCTTTACAATATAAATAATCAACGGCAACTATGGTTTTTTGACCATTTTTAGTGTTTTTAATTAATGTGAAATAGCTTGTTTTTGCACTGTTGTAATAACCGTATTTTATTGTTTGACTAAGCGGGTTTTTAAAAGATTTAAGGGGAATTTTATCATTGGCATTTTTATTAGTTTCAACATACTCTTTTATTTCATCAAGTGTTTTAAAATCTTTTTGATGTTTTTTTATTCCGTACAAAGTTTCATCATAAAACTTTCCTTTCTCTTGCCTTGAAAGAAAGGTTACGGTTGGGGTGTTTTTGTTCATCATTCCTATAATAGTTTTAATGTGCTTGTCTTTTTCAAAAACCCCTGGGGTATCAAACTTAAAGGCATTGTTTAAGTTAAAATTATAATTGCTATTATCTTTTAAATAAAATTTCTTTGTATATTTTTCATAAAAAACATTTCCAACAACAATGTTTAAATAGGCATCTTTTGCGTGGTGAAGGTCATTAAGTTCACGGTTTTTTACAAGGCTTTGTTTCAATTCATCTGCAAAAAGCAAATTTTTAAACTCAATATCTTTATCAAATTCAAATTCGCAATTTCTAAACGCACTAACAAACTTAGCCTTACTGAAAATCACCTTGTCTTCACCATAAACAGACTTAAATAAATCAATAACTGCCTTATTCGTTTGCCCCGTAAAAATCAACTGCCTTGAAGCAAATTCTTTGAGTTCTTCTGGTGAATACTCTGTTGTTCTTATAAGTCTGTTCAATTTTTCATTTGATATCATCCCGTTTTTGTTTAAAATTCTCCAATAGCCTTCCATTTTAGTTTGATATACTTTTGGAACAAGCCTAAGGTTGGTTTTGCTTTCATTATATGTCCTTTTAACTAAAACTTTGTTATTAAGACTATCATCTTTAAACACGCTTTGTGGAATAATATGGTCAATGTCGCAAGTTGAAGAAAACAACTCGGTTTCAAAATTAATAGGCTCGCCTGAATACATACACTTGCCACCCTGTGTGTAATATAAAAACAACCTTTCACTGTTAAGTTTGCTATTATCCTCATTTTCAAGTCTTTCTTTTAGGGCTACAAAATCTTCATCAAACATGCTTTTATCAACTTGTTTGTAAATTTCAAGCAATTTCTTCTTTCTTTCATTTTTGTCGTTATTATTTAAATTATCTTCCCCTCTTGTTACCTCAACAAAAATTTTTGCTGGTTTTTTGCCAAGAATTCTTTCATATTCATTTACAATTTGAACTGCCTGATAAACCCCACGCTTAACTGCTGGTGAACAGTAAAGGTCTTCAACATCTTTATATGTAATCTTTAAAGATGCGTCATTTTTAACTTTAAGAGCCGAAAAAGCCTCACTAAAATCGTAATTAAACAATATTTCCATAAGGTTAAGTGAGTTATCTCTCATTAAATCAATAATGGTTCTTGCTTCGCCAGTTTTTGTGTCAATTCCAACAATTCCATCTAAAAATTTCTTGCTAAATTTGCCCCAGCCTTCAATTTTTAATCCTTTAATTTTCTTGATTTGCGCATTTGTAAGCATTGCACCATAGTTTTTTGATAACCATTTTTCAAAACGAAGTTTATCACTTATAACAGTGGCATAATAAATAATGTCCTCAACTTCATTTCTTTTGCTCTCAATTTCACCATTTAAAATATTGTTAAATTGCTTGTAAATATTATAATTGCAGTTAAATTTATTTTCGTCAATCCCTGAGATTACAACATCTTGGTCAAGGCTAACCTTGCCATTTTGTTTAAGCATTGACTTGATTTGACTAATTTTTACAATACCATGAATTTTAAAAAGTTCAAATATTTGCTGTTTTGTTTCTCTGTCAAGTTTTTCTCCGTTGATTTTTATGTTATTAAGTTCACTTAAAACCATATACTCACAATAAAGCAGTGAGTTTTTAGGCAAAACAGGTTCTTGTTGAAGATAAGTGCAACTGTTTTGCATTCTTTTTATAAATTCCTTCTCGCATTTTTCTAAATCAACAACTTTTTCAAAATTCCAAGGATAAATTTTTTCGTTTAGTTTCTTTTCAATCCATGCGTTTTGGCTGTTTTTCTTAGATAATGGGCCAACAAAATAAGGAATTCTAAATTCAAAAATTGAAACAATTTTGTCTTTAACACTTAATCCACTTTCATCAACTTTTAATAAAAACGGAAATTTAGATTGAGAATTTTCAAGCATTTTAATAAGTGCAATCTTGTTAATTTGGTAAGGAATGGTTGAATTTTCATTTATCCTTAACTTTAACAAAAAGTTATTATTCTCAATCTCGTTTAAAATTTCTGCAACTTCTTTTTGTTCTGTGCATTCTTTTTTGCTTTCTAACAACTTTTTAACATAAGTGTAAAACTCTGCACGGCTGCATTTTGCTGAATCTTTGCTTGTGCCCTCGTCAGCCGTTCTTGACCCTTTAATATATTTAACATAGTTGTTAATTTTTGAATCTGCTATTTTGAACACTTGTGAATAACTTTCAGGGTAAAACTTTTTTATTACTTCTTTAAAGTTTTTAAGTTGCTTTTTGTGCTCAAAATACCTATTTTTCATGGCACTGCAGAAATAATCTTCATTGCCAAGAAGTTTTTTAAACACAATTCTGTCATAAACATTTTTTGCCAGTTCCAAAATTTCACTTGCATTTTGGCTTTCTTCTTCAACTTCTAGCAAAAATTGCTCAATAACGCTATCATCAACCCCAAAATTATCAATTTTTGCCTCGCAAGCAAACTCATTTTCTTCACTTTTTCCTTTTGTTTTTGACGCTTTTTGTTCAAAGATTGCTTTTAAATTTATCTTTCCACCACAAATGGCCTTAATTAATGCCTTTTGGTTTGAATTAACATTTTCAAAAACAGCACTAAATTTTTGTTCAAGCACGCTTGTTTTTAATGGCTTTTCTGCCAGTTCTTGTTCAATTTTTAAAATTTTATCAAGTTCATTTTCACTTACATTAAATTTTAAAAACTCAAACTCTTCACATTCACTAATTTTATCATTAAAAGTTTTAAATAAATTTGCCAAATTATCTTCCTGCAAATTGAAACTTTCAAGCAAAAAATTACCTCTGTGTTTGAACATATTTGCAATTGCAAGATACAAAAACCTTATGTCTTTTGCAGGCTCTTTTAAAAGTTCATCTTGCAAATGGTAAATAGTTGGATAAAGTTTGTAAAACTTTTTATCATCTAACTTGTCATCAAAAAACAATGAATTCCTAGATTTCAATCCTGCTTTAAGTTTGTCATCTTCCCAAAAAGAACTTGCTTTAAGCCTTGCAAAAAAATTAGGGTCAACTTTGCTCACTTCTTCATAAAACAAACTTTGAAGCAAAGAAATCCTTTCCTTTTCCCTTTGCAACAACCTTCTTGATGCCCTTTTTGCTCGTCTATCACTTGCAGTTTCTGCGCTATCAAAAAGCCTAACAGTCCATAAATCTTTACCGTCAACATTTAAAATATTATAATCCTTATCAGTAACGCAAGCCCCACAGCTTTCAACACCAATATCAAGCCCCACAAAATATTCTAAGTTTTTTTCCATAATTCTTGACACCCTCGCTTTTTTATGTTAATATAAGTGTCAGAAATTACATAACAAGTTCAAATACATTTTTTCTAATCACCATTAATTTGGGTATGCCAGTTCAACTTTTGGAACTGGTTTTTTCTTGCCCTTGTCCCTATTTTTTTTAGTCCAATCATCTTATCGTCTTTACCATCATATTTTGTAACCAGAATGTTATTGTCTTTGTTCTCATTTGCAACTTCATTCAACTTAAACACAATTATACATAAAACAACAAAAATAACAAGAAATCTGCCATAATAAGTCATTTTTCAACACACAAAAACTCTAAAACCCCGCAAAAAACAACTCCAATTCACCCAAATTCATCAACCCAATTTTAAATAAAATTAATAACAAATTCCTTTAAAAGGCGATACCCCCACCAATAACAGTAGTAGATTTTTAT
>CAJKVX010000017.1 GCA_905203455.1 uncultured Eubacteriales bacterium | reverse complement strand
TGCAAAAAAATAAATATCCACCAGCTTAGCTGGTGGATATTTATTATTAATTATTAGTTTCAGTTTGTTTTCTAATTTCTTCGGCAAAGTTTTCTTTTCTTTTTTCAAGACCTTCACCCATAACCCAACGAACAAATCTTCTAACAGTAATTTTTTCGCCAATTTTAGCAATGGCTTCATTAATAACAGTTCTAATGTCTTTGCTTGGGTCTTTAACAAACATTTGGTCTAACAAGCAAACTTCTTTAAGATATTTCTTAATTCTTCCTTCAACCATTTTGTTAGCAACAGCTTCTGGTTTGCCTTCGTTCAAGGCTTGAGCCATGTAGATTTCTCTTTCTTTATTAAGAGCCACTTGGTCAACCTCAGCATCGCTAATATAAAGTGGGTTAGCGGCTGCAATATGCATTGCTATGTCATGAACAAGTGCCTTAAATGCATCACTTTTGGCAACAAAGTCAGTTTCACAGTTAACTTCAACCATAACACCAATTTTGCCATTACCATGAATGTAACTTAAAACAACACCTTCGGCGGCAATTCTGCCTTCTTTTTTAGCGGCAGAAGCAATTCCCTTTTCACGAAGATAGTTAATTGCTTTTTCCATATCACCGTTAGTTTCAGTCAAGGCTTGTTTGCATTGAAGCATGCCTACCCCAGTTTTCTCACGAAGTTCAACAACATCTTTTGATGTAAACATAAAAATTCCCCCTTGTTTTTATTATTGTTCGCCAGATTCTTCTTTGTTTTCGCTAGCATCAGCTGCAGCCAACGCTTGTTCCATGTTTGGTTCAGTTTCGCTTTCACTTGCAGCAGCCTTCGCTTCTGCTTCTTTGCGTTTTGCTAAACCTTCTTCGCCTTCTTTGGCTTCAATAACAGCATCTGCAATTGCCCCAGCAATAAGTTTAACTGCCCTTATTGCATCATCATTGCCTGGAATAACATAGTCAACATCATCTGGGTCACAGTTTGTGTCAACAAGCCCAACAATTGGAATTCCAAGGCTTCTTGCTTCACGAACAGCAATATACTCTTTCTTAGGGTCAACAACGAACAACACGCCAGGCATTGTGTGCATATCTTTAATGCCACCAAGGTTCTCTTCAAGTTTGTCTCTTTCGGCTTTAAGTTTTGCAACTTCTTTTTTAGGCAAAAGGTCAAATTCACCTGTTTGCTCCATAGCGTTAAGCTTGTTAAGCCTGTCAACACGAGCACGAATTGTTTTAAAGTTGGTTAATGTTCCACCAAGCCAACGGTTGCCCATGTAAAACATTCCGCATCTTTGTGCTTCTTCAATAACAGCATCTTTTGCTTGTTTTTTAGTTCCAACAAACAAAACAGACTTTCCGCTTGAAACAACTTCTTTAACAAAGTTATACGCTTGGTCAATAAGCCCAACTGTAACTTCAAGATTAAGAATATAAATGTCGTTTCTTGCAGTGAAGATATACTTTTTCATTTTTGGGTTCCACTTACGAGTTGGATGACCAAAATGAACACCGGCTTCAAGCAATTGTTTCATTGATACAACGCTCATTTTAAATTCCTCCTTGTTTTTATTTCCTCCCAATGCGTCACCTAATTAAACAACCTTAAATTTTAAGGCAACGGTTTAATTATCAGCAAAGGTGTGATTTCTTATGTATTGTAACACAAAAAAAAATCAATATCAAGAGATTAAACAAATTTTCATTTAATTCTTGAAATTGATTTTAAATTAAGAAAAGTCAGTTTCTGTTATGTTATTTGAATTCATTTTAAACCTAACAGCATCAGTGTCTCCACGCCTGTAAGAAAAGACAGTGTTTTGAAGTAATTGAGATTTTTCTTCAATATGAAGAAATTTTAGATTAACCCCTAGCCTATTAACCCTAGACAAACTATTTAATTTTCATTATTATTTCAATTTTTGTATTAAAACTTAAATTCAACAATTTTACAAAACAAAAAAATACTAGCAAAAAACTAGTATTTTTATTTTTCAAATTGTAATTCTAATTAATTTCAGCAATTATAGTTTTAGCAAAATTTAAACCATAATAAAGCGATGCAAAGATTGTTATAATTTTATACCATTAATATACAAAATCAACTGCAAACCTATTCACCCTCGGCAGTGTCAGCCTCATCAAGAAGTTTGTTATATTCATCAAACACAGCGTCAATTATTGCGTCATCAAGTTCAATTTCAAATTTATCTTCGCCGTCTTTCCCTTTTGTTACCTTAAACACCAAGGCTTCATCTTCTTCCATGCCTTCAAGCAATTCAACTGGTTGCAAAATTGCATAGAATGAACCTTGATATGCAATGCCTGCAATCTCAACAAAGTCAACCTCTTCACCCTCACTGCTTACAAGGGTTACAATATCATCTTCATCATTTGCCATGTGGTCAATAGACTCTGGCAATTGACCTTTTAAATCTTTTTCGTTAGCCATAATAATTCTCCTTTTAATTTATTAATAAATTATTATTTTAACCAAGCACAAGGCTTACTTTCAAATAACAAAATATTTTTAAGATTTTTTTGGTTTATCAAGATAATTTTGCAAAATTATGGTTGCTGCAACGGCATCAATAAGTTGTTTTCGCTTTTCTCTTCTAACATTACCTTCAATAAGCATTTTTTCTGCTGAAACCGTTGAAAGCCTTTCATCTTGAAAAACAACAGGAATTTCACAAATCTTGCTCAGTTCATTTGCAAACTCTTCAACCATTGCAACGCTTTGCCCTGAACTTCCATCAAGTTTTAAGGGTTTGCCAATAACAATTGTGTCAACCTCTAAACTTTCGGCAAGGTTTTTAATGTAATAAACATCTGCCTTTAAAAACCTTCTTTTATAAACCTCATAGGCAGAAGCGATTACCCCAAGAATATCACTTGTTGCAATGCCAATTCGCACAGAACCAATGTCAAGACCAAGTTTTTTCATCTCAATTCCTAGTTTAGTTTAGCATAAAAAAAGAAGTTAGTCCAATAATTGAACTAACTTTTTACAAAATAGAGAACTATTATTGCTCTTTTTTGCCCTTTTTAATGTTTTGCTTCATATCATCAATCTTATCTTCAACCATTGTTGTGCCTTTTTTCACTAAATCTTGAATTTGTTTATTTTTGGTTGCTACCACTGCACCAACAGTTAGTCCAACAAGCATTGAAACAAAACAACATTGCAAAAACTCTTTCATAATTCCCTCCCTTTATTTCACTAGACTAAATTTTGCAATTAATTCAATAAAACGGGAAAAACTAATAATTTTATCTTTTGTTAGTGCAAAATCTCATCTAGTTAATTCTAGTTTCCCCACAATTCGACATTTTATGCAAAAAAAACAAAAAATAAAGGCAATATTCTTTGCCCTTATTTTTAATTCATTTATTTAAATTGCTTATTGATTAAAATTAATCATCTGCGTTTTCTTCATTAAGTTTTTTAAGCGCATCACTAAGTGTTGAAGTTAAGTCATCAATTGAATCAAAAATTTTATCTTCTTCATCAATATCATCAATATCTCTTGTGTAAACCTCAACAGTTTTAGTTGTTGTTTTTGAAATTTGTGGAGTTGGTGAAGATTGCGCAACTTCTTTTTGTTGTGAAACTTCTGCAACTTCCTTTTTATCTTCCGCTTTTTTATTTTCTTTCTTAGTGTCTTGCTTTGGGTTTGCTGTTTTTTGTTCAGTTTTTAAGTTGTTTGAAGCACTTTCAGTTTTCTGTTCAACTTTTTTTGGTTGTTTTTGAACTTTTTCTTTGTTTTCTTTTTTAGATTCAGTTTTTACCTCATCTTCATCATCATCTTGGTCAAGTTCATCACTGTTAGCAATGTTGCTGATTTTGAATTTATCAGGCACATACCCCAAAGTTTTTAAAAAGTAATTGTTAATTGCTGTGTGAATTGCATCTTCAACAAGAAGCAATGCATAGTTTTTGCTTGAAGGAACTTTGCCCCCAAGTTCACTTTTTAACTGGTCAATTGTTATTGTGTAAACCTCATCAAAAGTTTTGTTCATGATAAGTTTTGTTGCAACGCTTGATGCAGCAATTGAAACAACGCTTCCATATGCTTGAAATTTAACATCAACAATTGTATCCTTTTCAACGGCAATATAAAATTTAACAATATCACCGCAAAGTTTATCTTTAACCTTGCCAACGGCATCGGCACCCTTAATTACCCCAACATTAATAGGATTATAAAATTCTTCTAAAAGTTTTTCAGTGTACATATTACAATTCCACCTTGTTTTTATAAATTCTTACTGCTGAAATGCTTCTAATTTTTTTAACGGCCTTGTAAATTGCATTAACAGCAAAGTCAATTTCTTCTGTTGTTGTGTTAGGGCTTAAAGTGAACCTTATTGAAGATTGTGCAATTTCATTATCAAGCCCCATTGCAACCAAAACATGGCTTGGTTCAAGGCTTCCTGATGCGCAAGCAGAACCAGTTGAGACGCTTACACCAAATCTATCTAGCATCATTAAAACCGCTTCACCCTCGACGCCCTCAAATGAAATGTTAATGTTGTTTAAAAGCCTTTGTGTTGGGTGCCCGTTTAGGCTGATGTTATGAACTTTTTCGCTAATTTGTTTTAAGAAATATTTTCTTAATGCTTTAAGTTTTTTGTTATTTTCATCAAGATTTTGAGTTGCAATTTCAATTGCCTTGCCAAGACCAACTGCTGCTGGAACATTGCTTGTGCCTGCACGCATATTTCTTTCTTGATGCCCACCATCAATAAACTTTTCAATTTTTACGCCCTTTTTAACATACAAAACACCAATTCCCTTAGGGCCATAAAACTTATGTGCTGAAAGGCTTAGTGCTGAAATGTTCATTTCGTGAACATTAAATGGAATTGCACCAATTGCCTGAACTGCATCAGTGTGGAAAGGAATGTTGTTTAGCCTTGCAAGTTCTGCAATTGCCCTTATTGGCTCAATTGTTCCAACTTCGTTATTAGCACTCATAATTGAAATAAGCACTGTTTCAGGCTTAATTGCTTTTACAATTTCAGTGTAATCAACAATACCTTTGCTATCAACAGGAATATATGTAACCTCAAACCCCTCTTTTTCAAGAGCCTTGCAAGACTCTAAAACTGATGGGTGCTCAATTGCACTTGTTATAATGTGATTACCTTTTTGTTTGTTTGCATGAGCAATTCCCTTTATTGCCCAGTTGTTTGATTCACTTCCGCCTGATGTAAAGTAAATTTCGCTTGGGTCAGCACCAATTGCTTTTGCAACTCTTTCTCTTGCCACTTCAAGGGCTTCATCAGCCTCTCTACCCAATGCGTAAAGGCTTGAAGCATTGCCATAACAATCATTAAGAGCAGTAAGCATTTCGCGATAAACCTCACTGCTTATTGGAGTTGTTGCGGCATAATCAAGATAAACATTGCTAATTTTTTCCATAATTATCTCCTAAACTTTAATTTGACTTAATTTTAGCACAACAATAATTCAAAGTCAATAACTGCAAATAAATTATCAACAAAAAAAGGGTTATCAAACCCTTAAATTTGCATATTTAGGCGATTTTTTAGTTCATCTGCCGTGCAAAAACCCAAAAATCTTGCAATTTCCTTGCCGTTTTTGTAAACCGCAATTGTTGGTATACTTTGAATATTTTGGTCAGCAGAAAGGCTTTGAGCCTCATCAACATTGCATTTTCCAAAAACAAATTTATCACCAAGTTCATTTGCAACTTGCTCAAAATTTGGTGCCATCATTCGGCATGGTCCGCACCAACTTGCCCAAAAATCAATCACAGCGGGTTTATCTGAATTTGTAAATTCATCAAAATTGTTCTCGTTAATTTTTTCCATACAAAATCTCCTTATTTATATTTTTAATTTCATTTAAGTTAACAGATTTAGTTTCCCCAGTTTGCATATTTTTTATTTGCGCAACATTGGTTTTAAGTTCATCTTCACCAATAACCATTATAAATTTTGCTGCAATTTTGTTTGCAAATTTCATTTGTGCCTTTAAACTTCTTGCACATTGGTCAAAATCTGCAGAAATTCCATTGTTTCTTAACTTGGTTACAATGTTTAAAACCGCCCCAATTTTTTCTTCATCAGTTGAGCAAACAAAAATGTCAAGTTGGTTTTCATTTGGAATTTCAATATTGTTTTTTTCAAGCAACATTAAAATTCTCTCTTCACCAAGACCAACTCCAACTCCGCTAAGGCTTTTGCCACCAAGACCACTAATTAAGCCATCATATCTTCCGCCGCCACAAATTGTTCCAAGTGCCCCTTCTTCGGTTGTCATAAATTCAAAAACCGTGCGGGTGTAATAATCAAGCCCACGAACAAGGCAAGGGTTCACAACAAATTCAACATTCGAAGCTTTAAGCAAATTCATAACGCTGTTAAAATGAGCCCTGCAATCAACACAAAGAAAATCTATTGGCTTTGGTGCATCTGCTTTCAATTTTATGCAATTTTCATTTTTGCAATCAAGCAATCTTAATGGATTTTTTTCAAGCCTTACTTTGCAATCATCACAAAGTTCATTCACATGCGCGCTATAATATTGCTTTAATTTTTCAATGTAAACCTGCCTGCATTCGCCGCAACCAATTGAATTGATGTTGAGTTTATAGTTTTTAAAGTTAAGTTCATCAAACACAGTTTTAACCATAAGCATAACTTCAACATCAATGCTTGGGTCAACACTTCCATATGCCTCGATTGAAAATTGATGATGCTCTCTAAACCTGCCTGATTGTGGCCTTTCATATCTAAAACAACTGGTGTAAGAATAAAGTTTTAAAGGCATTGCCTCGCCATCAAGCCCATTTTCAATAACTGCTCTTGCAATTGATGCCGTGCCTTCGGGTTTTAAGGTAAGGCTTCTGTCCCCTTTATCTTTAAAGGTATACATTTCTTTGTTAACAATGTCACTTCCTTCACCAACCCCACGCACAAAAAGTTCAGTGTGCTCGAAGGTTGGTGTTCTTATTTCCTTAAAATTAAACCTTGCAAGAACCTCTTTTGCAATCTTTTCAAAATATTGATATTTATATACCTCGCTTGGAACAACATCTTTTGTGCCTTTTGGCCTTGTTATCATCTTTTTCTCCTTTTTGTGTTAATTATAAAAACCAATTTTTGGTCTGTTATTATTTTTAATTTCGTCAAGCACTGGTTTTAAGTGTTCGGTTACATAGTTTCTGTCAATCTCAATATCAACAACAGGGTGGTTCCCCGAAGCATTAAATGAAATGTCTTCAACCAAGGCTTCCATAATTGTGTGCAACCTTCTTGCCCCAATGTTTTCAACATTTTTGTTTTCAAAAACTGCAACATTTGCAATTTCATCAATGGCGTCAGGCTTAAACACCAAATTGATGTTATCAACTGAAAGCAGTGCGCAATATTGCTTGATTAGCGAATTTTCAGTGTCAGTTAAAATTTTAATAAAATCTTCCTTTTCAAGGCTTGAAAGTTCAACAATAACAGGAAACCTTCCTTGTAACTCAGGAATTAAGTCTTTAACGCTTGAAATGTGAAAAGCACCTGCTGCAATAAACAAAATGTAATCAGTTTTTATTGAGCCATATTTAGTTGTAACAGTTGAGCCTTCAACAATAGGCAAAATATCTCTTTGCACGCCTTCCCTGCTAACATCTGCCCCTGAAGAGTTACCTTTGCCTGCAACCTTGTCAATCTCATCAATGAAAATAATGCCGTCTTGTTCTGCTCTTCTAAGCCCTTCGGCAGTAACACTGTCATTATCAATCAGCCTGTCGCTTTCTTCATCAATAAAGCATTTTCTTGCGTCTTTAATTGAAAGTTTTTTAATCTTTTTCCTTTTTGGCAAAATGTTACCAAGCATGTCACCAATGTTTAGTTCCATGCCAACCATTCCCGGCATAAGTGGAACTGCTTTCTTTTCATCAAAAACTTCAACTTCAATAATTTGATTGTCTATTGACCCACTTTCAAGTTCATTAATTATTCTTTGTTTTAAAACTTCATCAGGTGTGTCTGTGTTATTTGCCTTTCTTTGTGGCAACAAAACATTGACAATTCTTTCATTTGCAATTGATTTGGCTTTCACTTTAACTTCTTCAAACTTTTCCTTTTTAACAAGCCTTACACTTGCTTCAACCAAATCTCTAACCATTGATTCAACATCTCTGCCAACATACCCAACTTCGGTAAACTTTGTTGCTTCAACTTTAATAAATGGTGCATGAACAAGTTTTGCAAGCCTTCTTGCAATTTCAGTTTTTCCGCAACCTGTTGGCCCTTTCATTATAATGTTTTTAGGTGTAATTTCTTCCCTTAACTCTTCGCTAAGTTTGCTTCTTCTGTATCTGTTTCTAAGGGCATTTGCAACCGCTCTTTTTGCTGCGTTTTGCCCAATAATAAACCTGTCAAGTTCGCTTACAATTTGCTTAGGTGATAATTCCATAAAAATTTTACTCCTTAATATTCAACTTTAAACTTTCAAGTGCACGCTTGGTTAATGCCAGTTTTCTTTCAGTTTTGTCTTTAATTTTTTCTTCAAGCGGTGGCAAAATTCCAAAATTAGCGTTCATTGGTTGAAAGTTTAAGTTTGGTGTTGTTATGTAATTAATTATAGCACCAATCATGGTTTTGTCACTAAAATTTTCAAATTTTTGATTATTTATTTTGCAAGCAAGGCTAATTCCCGCAACAAGCCCGCTCATTGTGCTTTCCATATAACCCTCAACTCCTGAAAGTTGCCCTGCAATAAATAACCTTTCATGCCCCTTAACAGAAAAATCTTTGTTTAAAAACTTTGGAGCATTTACATAACTGTTTCTGTGCATCACGCCAAACTTAACAAATTCAGCATTTTCAAGCGCAGGAATTAAACTAAAAACCCTTTTTTGCTCACCAAATGTTAAATTGGTTTGAAACCCAACTAGGTTATACAAACTGCCCTCAACATTTTCTTTTCTTAGTTGCACAACTGCGAAAGGTTTCTTGCCAAATTCATCTTTAAAACCAACAGGTCTAAGAGGGCCAAACCTTAAACTATCTTTCCCCCTGCTTGCCATAACTTCAATTGGCATGCATCCTTCAAAAATTTCATTCTTTTCAAATTCGTGCAGTTCAACCCTTTTTGCATTAACAAGTTCATTTACAAATTTTTCATACTCTTCTTTGTTTAGCGGACAATTAATGTAATCACTTTCACCTTTGCCATATCTTGCGCCAGTAAAGGTTTTATCATAATTAATACTACCTCCGTCAACAATAGGAGCACTAGCATCAAAAAAATGTAAATTATCTTGCCCTAAAAAATTGCAGATAGATTTGCTTAACCCTTCACTTGTTAAGGGTCCTGTTGCAATTATGGTGTTGTTTGTTTCAAACTCGCAAACTTCTTTATTTATAACTTTAACATTGGGCATTTCTTTTATTGTTTTATCAACCAGTTGTGAAAACTTAAGCCTGTCAACCGCAAGGGCAGAACCCGCCTCAACACTGCACATTTTTGCACATTTTAAAATTAAACTATCAAGTTGTTCAAGTTCGGCTTTTAAAAGCCCACTTGCCGTTGTTAGTTCTTTTGATTTAAATGAGTTTGAACAAACAACCTCAGCAAGGCTATCTAGATGATGTGCAGGAGAAAATTTTTGAGGCTTCATTTCATAAAGTGTAACCATTATTCCCCTTTTTGCAAGTTGATAAGTTGCTTCACACCCAGCAAGCCCACCACCAATAACAACAGCACTTTTCACAACACTACTCTGCCTCCGTGCCTTGTTCATTATTTAAACTTTGAGATTGCAAAGGTCGCTCTTCATTTTTAAGTGGAACTTTTTTTGAAAAATCACACTTAGGGCATTTAACCACTTTGCTTTCTTTATAAACTTTCATGGTTAAATCTTCGCCACACTTAGGGCATTTTTCACCAGCAGGCAAATCCCAAGACTTATAGTCACAATCAGGATACCCCTCACACCCATAAAAAATTTTGCCAGTTTTTGTTTTAAGTTCTCTTATGTTTTTGCCACACTTAGGGCATTTGCCAACAACCTTAACCTCATTAAGTGGCTTTGTGTTTTTGCATTTTGGAAAATTCGGGCACGCTAAAAACTTGCCGAACTTTCCAGTTTTTATAACCATGTTTGCTCCGCATTTATCACAAATTTCATCGCTTGGTTCGTCAGGCACATGGTCAACATAACTGTCATTTTGGGCAACTTTTAATTCTTTTTCAAAATCTTTATAAAAATCGCCAACAACATTTTGCCAAACTTTTCCGCCATATTCAATGTCATCAAGTTTATCTTCCATATCGGCAGTGAAACCAATGTCCATAATATTAGGGAAAAATTTAATAAGCATGTCAACAACGCGTTTTCCAAGGTCAGTTGCTTTCAGTGCCTTGCCTTCTTTTTCAACATAGCCTCTGCTCATTATAACTGAAACAGTTTGAGAGTAAGTTGCTGGCCTTCCAATGCCTTTCTCTTCCATTGCCTTAACAAGGCTTGCTTCGGTGTAACGCGCAGGTGGCTTTGTGAATTTTTGTTCAGGCTTTAAATCTTCGGTTTTGAATTTATCACCATTTTCAATGTTTGGAAGTTTTGCACTAACCTCATCATCACCATCATCTGGCAAGTTGTTATAAAGAATGGTGTAACCATCAAAAACAGGGGTTCTGCCTGTTGCTCTAAATTTATATCCCGCACATTCAATGTCAACGCTAAGTGAATTATATGTTGCATCAGCCATTTGGCTTGCAAGAAACCTTTCATAAATAAGTTTATAAAGTTTGTAAAACTGCTTGCCAATTTTGTTTTTCAAACTTTCAGGAGTTCTTGCAAGAGTAATTGGTCTTATAGCCTCGTGCGCATCTTGTGCATCTTTTTTATTTTTATATGTTCTTACACTTTTTGGCAAATATTTCTCGCCATACTTCTCTTCGATATATTCTTTTGCCATTTTTTGTGCTTCGGGCGAAATTCTAACAGAGTCTGTTCTTATGTAGGTTACAAGCGCAACCTTGCCCTCGCCCTCAACATCAACACCTTCATAAAGCCCTTGGGCTGTTGCTGTTGTTTGCTTTAATGTCATTCCAAGTTTGTTTAGTGCCTCTTGTTGCATTGTGCTTGTTGTAAAAGGTGCACTTGGGTGAGATTGTGTTACAGATTTTTTAACATTAGTTGCAACAAATTCCCCTTTTTCAACCTTTTCTAAAATTAAATCCATATCTTGCTTAGATTTAATTTTTTTATCTTTACCATCAATCAAAAAGGCTTTGATTTTATCTTTTTCACCTTCCTTTGAAAGAGTAGCAATAAGAGTCCAATATTCTTCTGGCTTAAAGTTTTCAATTTCCCTTTCTCTGTCAACCACAAGTCTAAGAGTAACACTTTGAACCCTTCCCGCACTTAAATTGCCTTGAATTTTTTTGCAAAGCAATGGTGAAAGTTTGTAACCAACAAGCCTATCTAGAACCCTGCGTGCCTGCTGGGCATCAACAAGGTTAATGTCAATTGCTCTTGGCTGGCTAAGCCCCTTTTGAACGGCATTTTTACTAATTTCATTAAAAACAATTCGGCATTTATCTTGGTCATCAAGCCCAAGAATTTTGCTAATATGCCATGCTATTGCTTCCCCTTCACGGTCCGGGTCAGTTGCAAGCAAAACTTGTTCTGCTTTTTTTGCTTCGCTTACAAGTTTTTCAACAACCTTCTTTTTGTCTGGCATAATAACATAGTCAGGTTTAAAGTTGTTGTTAATTTCAACCCCCAAGCCTTTTTCGGGTAAATCTCTAACATGTCCCATTGTGGGTATAACTTTGTATCCAGCCCCAAGATATTTTTCAACACTTTCTTTTTTACCAGGACCTTCTATAAAAACTACCTTCATAAATTCTCCTACTAAGCGGTGGCATGATATCTTAATTTCAAAATTTTGTCAATAGTTTCATTGCCTTACATATCAAACAACAATTGCAATCACTTTAAACAGAAGCCGAAATATTTAATAGTTCAACTTTTAATATTTGATAAATAAAACGAAACTCACCATGCAACAAAATTTGTGCCAACCAGTTAAGTGTAACAAATAAAAATTATTTTGGCAAATTGATTTTAACATAATAATTGCCAGCAACTTTTTTTATTATTCCACCAATTTCAAGCGTTGTTAATTTGCTAAGCAGTGTTTTTGCATCAATTTGAGTAATTTCTTGCAACTCGTCAACGCTTAATTCTTCTTGCCCCATGGCGTCTAAAATTAGGTTCTCTTCAAACCCAAACTGAATTGAGGTTGCTGTTTTTTCTTTTGAAGTGTTTTGGGTATTGCTTGTTGTATCAATTTTAAGTGTTTTCAAAATTTGGTCAGCCCTAATGCAAAAACAATCTGGCATTGCATTAATAAGATTATTGCACCCAACACTGGCATAACTTGTTATGTTTCCAGGAATAACAAAAAGTTCTCTGCCTTGCTCAATGGCATCATTAGCAGTTGCAGTTGCCCCGCTTCGCTCACCAGCCTCAACCACCAAAACCCCCAAACTTATTCCAGAAATTATTCTGTTTCTTTCAAGGAATGAATATTGAGTTGGCTTAACATGAGGCGGATATTCACTGACAAGCAAGCCACCAAAATTTAAAATTTGTTCACTTAAATTAAAGTTTGCCGCAGGATAAATGCTATCAAGCCCACCCGCAAGAACTGCAATTGTTGGAAGTTTTAAATCAACGCAGGCTTGCGCAACGCAGGTGTCAATTCCAAAAGCAAGCCCACTGCACAACACTAGGCCGCTGCTTGCAAGTTTTTTTGAAAAATCCTCAGCAACTTCTCTGCCATACCTAGTTGGCTTTCGCGTTCCAACAACTGCTAAACAATTTTTATTTAAAAGTTTAACATCACCTTTTGTGTATAAAACAAACGGAGGGTCAGCAATGTTAGAAAGCAACTTTGAATAATAAGAGTTTTCAATTGTAAGGCAATAAATGTTTAAATTGTCAAGAGTTTCAATCAGTTTATCAATGTATGCTTCATTTGCACATAAAACCATTCTTTCATAGGTCTGCTCACTAACAATCTTTTTTATTTTGTCTTTATATTCACTAGTTTTAAGTGCAACAAAAAGATTATCAATTCCACCTGAAATTGAAATCATCTCTAACTTTTTGTTATAAGTTAGTGAAAAACTGTCAAGCCAAATATATAATCTATCAGTTATGCTATACATAATACTCCTTAATTTCCATTAGTTATGTCTGCCAACTATTTAACTAAGGCAATTATTTAATTTTTGCAAAAAACTATTAATTATTTGAAATTTTGTTGAAATTTTATAAATTTAATTCTATAATTGCATTTTTTCGCTTACCCTAAACCCAATGGCTTCAGCAATATGTGAAACTTCAATATTTTCTTTTCCGTCTAAATCTGCAATGGTTCTAGCAACTTTTAAAATTCTGTTATAACCCCGCGCAGACATATTAAATTTTTCAAAAGCAGATTTTAAAACAAATTCACACTCAGGGGCAAGTTGACAATATTTTTTCAACTGCTTTGAATTCATTTTTGCATTACAATAAATGCCGTCATTTTTAAATCTTTCAAGTTGAATTTTTCTTGCTTTGTCAACCCGCACCTTAACCTCAGCACTGCTTTCTTCATTTGAGGTTTGGGTTAAATCATAAAACTTAACTCTATCAACATCAATTTTAATATCAATTCTGTCAAGCAATGGTCCTGAAATTTTGCTTAAATATTTATGAATTGCAGATGGAGTGCAAGTGCAATTTAAATCTCTTGTGCCATAATTCCCGCATGGGCATGGGTTCATGCTTGCAATAAGAATAAAGTTTGCAGGATAAGTTATCGTTTTATTAACCCTTGAAATGGTTATAACCCCATCTTCAAGAGGTTGCCTTAAAGTTTCAAGTGCCTGCCTTGAATACTCTGGCATTTCATCTAAAAACAGAACGCCATTGTGGGCAAGGCTAATTTCCCCTGGCTTTGCTTTCGTTCCACCACCCGTTAATGCAACAGTTGTAACAGTGTGATGCGGACTTCTAAATGGTCTTGTTGTAACAATGCCTTTGTTTAAATCTAAAATACCTGCAACGCTGTGAATTTTGGTTATTTCAAGCGCCTCTTCAAAAGTTAAGTCTGGTAAAATTGAAGGCACGCACTTAGCAAGCATTGTTTTTCCACTTCCTGGTGGACCAACCATTAACATGTTATGCCCACCTGCAACAGCAATTTCCATTGCTCGTTTTGCAGCAACCTGACCTTTCACTCTTGAAAAATCTTCAATGGCATCATCATGTTCGCAATGCCATTTGTTAACTTGAATGGCATCAACTTTTATTTCATCATTCAAAAATTTAACAACATCAAATAGAGACGAAAAGGTGTAAACATTTATTCCGCCAATAAAACTCGCTTCTTTTAAATTTTCTTGCGGAATTACAAAATTTGCAAACCCTAAATTCTTGGCACTTATTAAAATTGGAAGTAATCCCGCAACAGGTTTAATTTTTCCGTTTAAACTAAGTTCACCCACAAAAACAAAATTTTTAAATTTGTCTTTATCAATCTGCCCGCTTGCAATCAAAATGCTAACAGCAATTCCAAGGTCAAACAACGGCCCCTCTTTTTTGGTGTTTGCTGGCGCTAAGTTTATTATTATTTTTTTTACAGGAAAAACAAATCCGCTGTTTTTAATTGCGCTTTCAATTCTTTGTTTACTTTCTTTAACGGCAACATCAGGCAACCCAACAAGACTGTATGATGGCATGCCTTTATCAATATCAACTTCAATGTCAACAGGAAACCCTTCAAGCCCTGCAAGAGAAAAACTTTTAACAACACTAACCATAAACCCTTCCTACATTTAATTGATATTATTGACATTACATTAATTTGCTTCACGCTAGAAAACAACCTTTAATGTTTAACCACCGCAAAATTACATTTGTTTTAATTTAAAATTGCATAACACAATCAAAATTACATGATTTTCTCTTTATGTTTATAATTGCAAATGTTAAATTTATGCCCGTCTAAAATGTAACATCATTTTGTTCATATTACCACAAGGAAACTAATTTTTGCAAACAAAAAAGCAAGCCTTAACTTGCTAAATAAATTTCTCAGCCAATTTTATTTTTCCAGTGTTTGAAAACTCTTCAAACATTTGGTTTGCTCTGTCTTTAAATTTTTGGGCAATTTCTTCATTTTTAAGTCCACTTTTTGAAATTTCTTCATAAAAAACAGGTTTATCAATTAAAAGTGCGTTTTTCTTTTTAACATAATACATATTAATTATGGCAATATTTATTTTTAATTTTTTATAAATGTATTTTGCCAGAGTTAAAAAACCTGAAAAATAATGAGTTAAAATATTGTGATATCCATCATGCGAATCTTCGGGAAAAATTAAAATACTGTTGCCTTTTTCAATTTCAGTTAAACTTTTATCAACAGTTCCCTTCATTCTTGCATCAGGATAAGTTGGCATAATGCGCATTCCCTTATACATTCCATGCATTATTGGCGTTGCAATAAATGCAATAACTTTTGATAATGTTTTGTTTATTTTCTTTTTTTGATGAAAGTAAATTTGAGAAAGATAAGTATATAAAGATTTATAGTTTCCACACATTTCATATGTTCCCCAACACCTGAATGGTCTTGGCAAATAAAGTTCATGGGTTAATGGTGCCATTGCTCCAACATGATTCGAAATGAATATTGCTTGCTCAGGCAACTGTTCGCACAAAGAATAGACTTTTGGTTTTCTTTTAAACACTTTCAAAAAACCTTTAACACATGTGAAAAAAGGCTTTCTTTTATTCTTTAATTTCTTGTTTTCTTT
>CAJKVX010000016.1 GCA_905203455.1 uncultured Eubacteriales bacterium | reverse complement strand
AATTTTATTTAAAATTGATAAAAATTTCGACAACACTTTTTCATTGTATCTTGCCAATAAAAACATTTCAAGTGATGAACTTGAAAGATACATTTATTACATTGAAGAGTGTGGAAACATTTTGCCTATTCTTTCAGATTTTGCAAGCAAAAAAGATGCCTTTCATGCCATTATTTTTGAAAATGATTTTGGAAAAACTTCCTCGCAAATTGAAAAACCAACCGCAAAAGGCACAAAGAAGAATAAATACTACACAAACCTTGAAATCACCCAAGAATGGCAAAAATTTTGCAATGAAGAATTTTCAAATTTACTTGACCTTGAAAAGGAACTTAACCAAACCAACTTTAAAATTTTTCTTGCACAAAACTCACCTGCTTTAAAAATTAATGACGAACCATTAAAAATAAAGCAAAAGGAATTATCAAGCCAAATTAAACAAAGCGTTGAGTCTTACAAAGCACAACATAGCCAAATTTTTGGCGACCTTGAAAAATAGCCTTTCACCACATCAATCTACAATTCATAAAAAAATACCAATGATTATGGTATTTTTTCTTTCACTTGATGGATAACAACAATGAAATAATCACAAGACAATTCACCATTTTTATAAGTTTTAAAAAATAATTACTTCATAAAATTATAATTTATCTTGAAATTGTTTGCGCTTTGTGTAACTGTTTTTATTTATTTTTTCATCAAGTTTTTTTATTAATTCTTTTTCTTCTTTATCAATTGACTTTGGCATTTCAACAAGAATTTTTGCATACAAATCGCCATAACCATTTCGGTTTAGTTGTTTTGTGCCTTTACCTTTAAGCATTATCACTGTTCCGTTTTGGCAAAGTTCAGGAATGGTTAAAGTTAAATTTTCATTAATTCCTGGAATTGTTACTTTGCAGCCAAGCAAACTTTCAGTGAAACTGATTGGAACATCAACATAAACATCAAAGCCTTCCCTTTTTAACACTTTATGTGGGGCAACGGTTATCTCAATTTCCATGTTGCCTGCTGGTCCACCATTTTTTCCTGCCTCACCTTGACCCCTAAGCGTTATAACCTGACCATTATCTATTCCCGCTGGAACATTGATTTCAATGCTTCTGTTCTTTCTTACACTTCCAACACCCGAACAATTAGGGCATTTTGTTTTAATGATTTTTCCCGTGCCTTTGCAATTAGGGCAAGTTTGTTGGCTTACCATTTGCCCAAACATTGTGTTTTGAACATTCTGCACAACTCCGCTGCCATTACACCTTGAACATGTTGCAAAATCACCGTTTTTTGCACCACTGCCATTGCACGCATCACAAACTTCATTTCTGGTAACATTTATTGTTTTTTTGCAACCAAAGGCGGCTTCAACAAAAGTTAAATTCATTTTAACAACTATGTCTTCACCTTGTTGAACTTGTGATTTCCTGCCCCTTGAAAAGCCACCACCAAAGCCACCAAACATGTTGTTTATTATGTCTTCAAAGCCACTAAAACCACCAAAAGATGATGAAAAGCCCCCACCACCATTCCCGCCACCAAAGGTTGGGCCGTTGGCGTCGCCATAATTGTCATAATTGGCTCTTTTTTGTTTATCGCTTAAAACTTCATATGCTTCATTAATTTCCTTCAACTTTTCAGCAGCAGAAGGGTCACCCTGATTTAAGTCAGGGTGATATTTTTTTGCCAATTGCCTGTATGCTTTTTTTATTTCATCTTCTGTTGCGTTTTTGTTTACGCCCAATAAATCATAATAATTCGCTTTACTCATTTTTTATACCAAAATTATTTTGTTGTGTAATCTCCAAAATTGTTAGGGTCTGTGTTGCCGTTTGCTCCGTTATCAGCCCCGCCATTAGCCCCCGCATTAGGGTTCTGTTGTGCATAAAGTTTAGTGAAAATTTCGTTTGAAACTTTTGTTAAGTTTTCAAGTGCACCTTTTAATTTTTCAACATCATCACTGTTTTTGTAAACTTCTTTTGCGTTTTCCATTTCAGTGTTGAGTTTTGCTTTGTCTTCCTCGCTAACTTTATCTCCACTTTCACGAAGAACTTTTTCAATGCCTGCAATCATTTGGTCAAGACTGTTTTTAGCGTCAACAACTTCTTTTCTCTTTTTATCTTCCTCAGCATATTTTTCTGCGTCTTTAACAGCCTTGTCAATTTCTTCGTCACTAAGGTTGCTTGATGCTGTGATTGTTATATCTTGAGATTTGCCTGTTCCAAGGTCTTTTGCGCTAACATGAACAATTCCGTTTGCATCAATATCAAAGGTAACTTCAATTTGTGGAACCCCTCTTGGTGCAGGTGGAATGCCAGTAAGTTCAAATCTGCCTATTGTTTTGTTGTATGCCGCAAGTTCTCTTTCACCTTGCAAAACATGAATATCAACACCCGGTTGGTTATCCGCAGCGGTTGAGAACACCTGAGATTTTTTTGTTGGGATTGTTGTGTTTCTTTCAATAAGTTTTGTAAACACTCCGCCCATGGTTTCAATGCCAAGAGAAAGTGGGGTTACATCAAGAAGCAACACATCTTTAACTTCTCCGCCCAAAACTCCCGCTTGAATTGCAGCACCAATAGCAACGCATTCATCTGGGTTAATACCCTTAAATGGGTCTTTACCAATGAATTTTTTAACTTCTTCATAAACCATTGGAACCCTTGTTGAACCACCAACCATTATGATTTTTGCAACATCATTTTTAGTGAGTTTTGCGTCACTTAATGCTTTTTGTGTTAAGGTGATTGTTTGTTCAACCAAATCACTAATCATGCTTTCAAATTTAGCACGAGTAAGTTCAAATTCAAGATGTTTTGGCCCAGTGCTGTCAGCCGTAATAAATGGCAAACTGATTGTGGTTTTTGTTACGCCTGAAAGTTCAATTTTTGCCTTTTCGCTTGCTTCTTTAATTCTTTGCATTGCAACTTTATCACCTGAAAGGTCAATGCCCTCTTGTTTTTTGAACTCTTCAATCAAAAATTTACCAATTCTGTCATCAAAGTCGTCACCACCAAGGCGGTTGTTACCTGCTGTTGCAAGAACTTGGAAAACTCCGTCTGCAATGTCAAGAACTGAAATATCAAATGTTCCGCCACCAAGGTCATAAACCAAAATCTTTTGCCCCTCAGCGTCTTGAACTTTATCAAGCCCATAAGCAAGGGCAGCAGCCGTTGGCTCGTTAATTATTCTTAAAACTTCAAGCCCTGCAATTTTACCAGCATCTTTTGTTGCTTGCCTTTGAGCATCAGTGAAATATGCTGGAACAGTGATAACTGCTTGTGTTACCTTTTCACCTAAATAATTTTCTGCATCTGCCTTCAATTTTGAAAGAATCATTGCTGAGATTTCTTGTGGGGTGTAAGATTTGCCCATAATAGTTACCTTTCTGTCACTACCCATATCCCTTTTAATGCTTGAAACGGTGTTTTCTGCGTTGGCAACTGCTTGCCTTTTTGCGACCTGACCAACAAGCCTTTCACCATCTTTTGCAAAACCAACAACTGATGGGGTTGTTCTTGAACCCTCTGCGTTTGGAATAACTGTTGGCTCACCACCTTCCATAACTGCAACGCATGAGTTCGTTGTTCCTAAGTCAATACCTATAATTTTTGCCATAATTTTTATATCTCCTTTTATTTAATTACCTTATTCATAAATTTCAACAATGCTGTGCCTTACAACTTTTCCGTTTTCACCTTTAAGTTTGTAACCAGCCTTGAACACTCTTGCAACTTTGCCTGACTTTTCTTTGCTTGGCGCTTTAATTTTGCTGATGCATTCATGCAACTCTGGGTCAAAATTTTGGTCAAGAGAAACAATCTCTTCAACACCAAGGTTTGAAATAATTTCTTTTAAGTTGCTAAAAATCATTTCAAAACCTTTTTCAATTTTTTCATCATCAATTGCTTCCATTGCTTGGTTAAAGTTATCAAGCACTGGCAAAAGTTTCAACGCTGTGTCTTCATTTGCCTTTAAGGTATATTCATTTTGGGCGTTTTTATGCCTTTCTTTAAACCTTTCAAGGTCTTGCTTGTAAACCCTTGCAATATGCTCATTTTCATCTGCTCTTGCTTTTTCTTTGCCAATTTCTTTATCGGCTTTAATTAAAGCATCTTCAAGTTGCCTGAATGCTTTTTCATACATCTTAAAAGCATCTTCTTTATTGTGTTTTCCTTTTTTGTGTTCCCCCTCACCACACTTGCAATCGTCACCGCACTTGTGGTCGTGGTCGCAGTTGCAATCATCATCACAATCGCAATCATCATCGCAGTCACAATCATCGTCACAATCGCAGTGGTCGTGGTCGCAGTCACAGTCGTCACTGCATTTATGGTCGTGGTCGCAGTTGCAATCATCACCACAATCACACTTATCATTGCACTCACATTCATCATCATCGTGTTTGTTTTTGTGGCAGTGGTCGCCATGATGATGTTTTTTATGATGTTTTTTATCATTTACGCAGTTGCAGTTATCACTGCATTTTTTTTCAGGTGTGCAATCACAATCATTTGTGCAATCACATTCGTCATTGCAGTTACATTTTTTATCTTCCATAATTATTCTCCTTTATTATTCTCTTCAAGTTTTTTGCTTATGTCATCAGCAAAGCCCTTTAAAATTGAAATTACATTTTTGTAATCCATTCTCACAGGGCCAAGAACTCCAGCCTTGCCAACCGTTTTGCCGCCAACCTTATAACTTGCAGTTACAATGGCACAATCATCAACAAAGTCATCTTCGCCAAGTTCAACATTAATTTCAACATCATCACTGCCTTCATTTAAAATTGCCGAAATTTTATTAGGATTTTCAAAGGCACTGACAACTTTTTTAAGTTTATCAACGCTTGAAAACTCAGGATAATTGAAAATTTTGTCTTTGCCTTCAATTGCAAGTTTTGCACTTTGTTTTTCTTGTTCGCTAACCATTTCAACCAAAATTTCAAACATGACTTTATATTTTTCAATTTCTTGGGTAATTATAAAATCACTGTTTTCAAGTTGCCTTAGCGTTTTGCCCTTGAAAATATTAGTTAAAATTTTTGACGCTTGGTCAAGTTCCTCACTTGTGTTTTTAAGGTCAACCACATCTTTTATAATTCCCCTGTCTGTAATAATTGCGGCAAGAGCATGGTTACTATCAAGTTTAAGCAAACCAACCTGATTGATTTTTGCAAAATCGTAAACGCCAATATACATAATTGATGTGTAGTTAGTTGCCTCACTTATTGCCTTTGCGGTGCTTTTAAGTAAACTTGACATATTTTCAAGATTAGCATCAAACTCAACAGCAAGGTTTTTAAATTGCCTTTGTTTAATGGTTGGCAAAATTTGGTTAATGTAATATTTAATGCCCAAAAGTGTTGGAAGCCTTCCCGCTGATGTGTGTGGGTGATAAAGCAACCCCAGTTCTTCAAGTGTTGCAAGTTCATTTCTTATTGTTGCAGAACTTAAATTAGTTAAATAACCCTGTTGCAACTGCTTTGAACTTACAGGCTCTGCCGAAACCAAATTTTCATCAATAACAGCTGAAAGTATTTTCTTTTTCCTTTCACTTAAATCCATCAACCTTTAACCCCCTTTATATATTATGACAAATTTTGCAGTTTTTATAACCAATTGCTAGCACTCTTTGTTTTCAAGTGCTAAACATGACCATATTTTAGCACCGCAAAAAAACGATGTCAACTGTTTGTGACATCATTTTTAAAAATTTTTTTATTGAATAAAAACGGCAAATAAAGCCCTTAAACTAACTCTGAAATAATCTTATTAAGAACCAAAAAGCCTTTATCTGTTGCGCTAACAATTCCTGTTTTAGGGTCAAGAACTAAAAAGCCATTTTTAATTAGCAGTGCAAGTTTCTCTTTGTTTTTTGCAAGAAAATTTTCACCAAAGTCTTGCTGAAACTTTTTTGTGTCAAGCCCCTCTGCCCTTCTTAGTGAAAGCATTATTGTTTCTTCTTTTGCCTCTTGGCTGTTAATTGTTGAAACATCAACCGTTGGAATTTGGTTTTTAGCAGTAAGTGATGAAACATAAAAAACTAAATCACTTGTGTTACTAAACCTTTGGTTATTTAAAAATGAATGTGCGGCAAGCCCAAACCCTAAATATTCACTTCTGTTCCAATAAACCTGATTATGTTTTGATTTAAACCCTGGCTTTGCAAAGTTTGAAACTTCATACCTAATAAGCCCATTCTTTTTTAACACATCAACACAAATATTGTAAACCTTGGCAACACTTTCTTCACTTGGAAGTTGCACCTCTTTGTTTTTAACTTGGTTTGCAAGTTTTGTGCCATCTTCAACACTTAACATGTAAACAGAAATATGCGGAATGTTAAGTTTTGTTAACAGTTGCAAAGACTTCATAACATCTTCACTGCTCTGCCCTGGGTAACCAATAATTAAATCTGAACTAATGTTATTTAAACCTTGCTCTTTTAAAATTGTTATTGCCCTTAAAAAATCTTCAACAGTGTGCAATCTGCCCATGTTTTTAAGAACAGATTTTGTTGCACATTGCAAGCCAATGCTAACCCTGTTAATGCCCGCAAACATATATTCTTTAACCTTATCTTTTGTTAGTGTGTTTGGGTTAACTTCAATGGTTATTTCAGCATTGTTTTTAACAACAAAACTTTTATAAATTTGTTGCATAATTGATTTAACCATTCCGTCAGGAAGGCAAGAAGGTGTTCCGCCACCAATATAAATTGTTGCAACCTCATAACCGCCACCAAGTTCTTTTCCACGCAACATAATTTCTTTTTTCAAACTTTCAATATACTTTTGCTTAGAACTTTCATTTGCAACCATTGAAACAAAACTGCAATAATTACATTTGCTTACACAAAAAGGAATATGAATATACAAACTTAAACTTTTTCTCATAAGTCTTCACCTGATTTAAGTTTAACACTTAACCTTTGCTTTGTCAATGTAAGGGCGAATGTAATATAGACACCACACCCAAAGAAATTAAAATTTATTTTTTATTATATTATAGTTTTCTAATTAGACAGTTCTTTGTTTATATCGTTTATATCAATCTATATTAATCAATTTTAAGGATTGATAAGAAGGCTTCGCTTGGAAGTTCAACTGTGCCAAGCATTTTCATTTTCTTCTTTCCTTCTTTTTGTTTTTCAAGCAGTTTACGCTTTCTTGAAATGTCACCACCATAACATTTGGCGGTAACATCTTTTTTTAATGCTTTTACTGTTTCACGCGCAATTACTTTGTTGCCAATGCTTGCTTGAATTGGAATTTCAAACAACTGCCTAGGAACCACATCTTTAAGTTTTTCAGTTATTGCCCTTCCCCTTTCATAAGCCTTGCTTTTGTGAACTAAAATTGACAACGCATCACACACCTGACCATTTAACAATATGTCAAGTTTAACCATGTCACTTTGCCTGTATCCCGCCATCTCATAATCAAAACTTGCATAACCATGAGTGCTTGATTTAAGTTTGTCAAAAAAGTCATAAACAACTTCGCTTAGGGGCAAAATGTAAGTCATTTCTACTCTTGATTTGTCAATATATTGCATATCAATATATTCCCCACGCTTATTTGTTGCAAGGTCCATAATTGCTCCAACGAATGACGGCGGAGTGAAAATTGAAGCTTTAATTACAGGCTCTTCAATTTGAGCAATTTCTTGCATTGGCGGAAGGTTTGATGGGTTTGAAATTTCAAGTTCGTCTCCATTAGTTTTTGTTACTTTGTAACTAACACTTGGTGCAGTTGCAATAATTTCAATGTTAAACTCCCTTTCAATTCTTTCGGTTATAACCTCCATATGCAAAAGCCCCAAGAACCCACACCTGAAACCATAGCCAAGTGCTGAACTTGTTTCAGGAGAATATTCAAGCGAAGCGTCATTTAATTTCAACTTTGAAAGAGCGTCTTTAAGCATGTTATATTTATCTCCGTCAACAGGAAAAATTCCGCTAAAAACCACTGGCAGAACCTTTCTGTAACCTTTAAGTGCTGGGGTGTTTTTACCTTCTTTTATAATTGTGTCACCAACACGAATGTCTGACACAGTTTTAATGCTTGCTGAAATGTAACCAACCTCTCCTGCTTTAAGTTCTTTTTTTGCGGTTGGGTCTGGGGTGAAAATGCCAACTTCGGTAACAACAAATTCTTTACCCGTTTGACACATTTTTATTTTTGTTCCCTCGCTTACCGTGCCTTCCATTATTCTAACAATGCACACAGCCCCCTTGTAGTTATCATAAAAACTGTCAAAAATAAGGGCTTGTAAATCAGCATTTTCATCACCTTTTGGGGGTGGAACATCTTCAATTACCTTTGCAATAACCTTATCAATATTAATGCCTTCTTTGGCACTAATAAGAGGCGCATCTTGGCAACTTATGCCAACAATTTCTTCAACCTCTTTCTTAACCTCATCTGGCCTTGCACTTGGCAAATCAATTTTGTTTATAACAGGCAAAATTTCAAGATTGTTTTCCATTGCAAGATAAACATTTGCAATTGTTTGTGCTTCAACACCTTGGCTTGCATCAACAACCAAAATTGCCCCCTCACACGCAGCAAGTGAACGGCTAACTTCATAGGTAAAGTCAACATGCCCAGGGGTGTCAATTAAGTTTAGGGTATATTCATTGCCTTTATATGTGTATTTCATGGTAACAGGGGCAAGTTTAATTGTTATGCCTTTTTCACGCTCAAGGTCCATTCTGTCAAGCAGTTGGTCTTTCCTTTCACGCTCTGTAATAAGCCCAGTTTGCTCCATAATTCTGTCAGCAAGTGTGCTTTTCCCGTGGTCAATATGCGCAATAATTGAAAAGTTTCTAATGTTAGATAAATTGTGGTCGCTCATTTATTCTCCCCTGACACAAATATTTCATTAAGTTTACATAATTTTGTGCAAAATAGCAACTTTCTTTGCCTTTTTTATGGTTATTTGCCAGCAAATTAGCATAAATTTACAGTAAATGTAAAAAATTTCTTTAAAATACTAGAAAATTTGTAAAATATGTTGTATATTATTATAACAATATTTTACCATTTGGAGTATGTCTATGAACATTTTTGAGAGTTGGATAGTAACAAAACCAATTGCACACCGCGGGTTGCATGATGAACAATGCCCTGAAAACAGCCTTGCCGCTTTTGGTAAAGCAATTGAAAATAACTATGCAATTGAAATTGATTTAAGAAGCCTTGCTGACGGAACCATTGTTGTTTTTCATGATGAAACTCTTGGAAGAATGACTGGCAGAGATGGGTATCTTGCAAATTTAAAATTTGAAGATATCAGAGATTTAAAACTCGGAAAATCTAACGAACACATTCCAACTCTTGAACAGGTTTTGAAATTTGTTAATGGGAAAACTCCCCTTTTAATTGAAATTAAAAACATGGGAAAAGTTGGAGATTTTGAAAAGAACATTTTTAAACTTTTGCAAAATTACAAGGGCGAATTTGCAATTCAATCATTTAACCCTTACACCCTTCTTTGGTTTAAAATAAATGCCCCACAAATCAGGCGCGGGCAACTTGCAAGTTTCATGAAAAAAAGCAACCTTCCTTTCTTTAAAAAACGCAGTCTTAAAAGAATGTCACTCAACAAAAAAGTTAGTGAACCAAATTTCATAGCATACGATTGCAACAACCTTCCAAACAGGTTTGTTAAAAAATATAAAGATTTACCTTTGCTTGCTTGGTGTGTTAGAACTGACGAAGAATATAATCGTGTTAAAAAATATTGTGACAACATTATTTTTGAAAACATTAGACCAATAGTTTAAAAATACATAAATTTTAAATAAAAAAACTATATCGTTGGCGGATATAGTTTTTTTATTTCAAAATTCCATGTTTTGTATTAATTTAATGCAAACTTAGTGGTTTACAGATTATGGTTAAATAAACCCACCAAATTTGCCTTGTTATAAAATTGAAACTGAAAGGTTTATGTTTACTAAACTGTTTAACTCTTGCCCTTCCCCCTGTGCAATTGCAACTAGGCAAAAGTTTGCAGTTTGTTTTGCACTAATTTCGTTAAAAAACATGTCAATATGAGAATATTTCCCGCTGCCAGTGTTGCAGTTGATTTCATCAATAGTTTTATAAGTTTTATCACAATAATCATAAAACTTATAGACTATGTTTTGTGTAAGTTCTTGGTCGCCTGAAACTTCAACATTAAGTTTAAAGCGCACAGTTTTGTCATAATTATTAAAAATTGTAAAAGGAATTGCACAAACATACTTGCTTGCAACAGTGTTAGAAAATTCAACCCCATCGCTAACAGTTAAGCCCTTAAAAGTTATTAAATCGTCAGACCAATTTGTTGTTCTTGCTGGTGAAAAAACAACATTTTCAGCAAGTTTTAACCTTGTGTTAGTTACCTGGTAAATCGAACTGTCATTAATTACATTAAAATTAAATGCATATGCCTTAATGCTTTGAGGCTGTTGAAGTTGCGTTGCAGGCAAAATTAAAGTAAAAGTTATAACAAGGCTTGCCACCAAAATTGAAGCAGAAGCAATTAAAAAGCTGATAACCTTTTTTGTGCTCATTTCAATTTCTCCTTTAATTAAATTTAACACAAGTGGCAAGTAATTGTCAACTTAGTTTATTATTTTTTGCTTCGTCAATTTCTTTGTCCCATTTAAGAGTTTTAAACCTTTTTCTAAGTTTAATAATTTTGTTAATTTTTAGTGGGCGTTTTGCAAAAATTTGTGCACCGTTTATTGCAACTTTTTTATACATAACCTTCCACAAAATAAACGAATAAATTGCATTGGTTAAAATTGCAAGATAAACAAATAATATTGGTAAATTTGTAAGGTCAACTGCCCCGCTAGTGGCACTTAAAATTAAAACATTGCACCACAAACACAAGTTTATGCACGCTTGAAGAATGGTTAAAAACCAGCTTTCTTTAAAGCAAAGTGCATTTAAAGTTTTGCTTACTATTGAAATTGCAAGAGTTATTGCACTTAAAACTAAAGCCGTTGTGTTAAATGCCCCCAGCACAAAATAACTTGTCACACCAATTACCACAAAACTTCCGCCTGAAATTATCCAACCCTTAACTGACAATTTTTTAATTGTTAACTCTTTGCTTGTTGAACCTTGTTTCATGTTTTTTGACCAACTAACAATTGCAAAAATCGCAAGTGCAAGGTTAATTACAACAGACTTAAACACCTCGCCATAAAGCCCATTTGTAAACGAAATGTAACCATAAAGCAAGCACTCAATAATCTGCACCCCCTGCCCCCAAATGTTGGCTCTGCCAATAAGGTCAATAGCAATCATGCACACAAAAAGTTCAATAACATTAAGCCATGAGCCATCAATTGTAAAAAGGCAAACTATTCCCGCAATAATGAAAACAAAATACCACCAAAATTTGAATTTTGATTCGTTATATGCTTGTCTTACAAGGTTTGCCCTTGCTGCACTTATTCCATAAATTTGGTAAAGACTTCTTTGTGAATATGCACCCTTTGTTGCGCTGACTTCACCAAAAATTAAATTTTTGCTATATCTGTTGTTATCTTGATTGTGCTTCATAATACCTTTCATTACCTAATTATAGGTGTTAATTCTTGTGTGTAATAAATGTTTAATTTATGCAATGCCCTTGTGCAGGCAACATAAAAAAGTTGTTTAAATTCAAGCGGATAATCTGCCTTGTTTGCACCATAAATTAAGGCAACATCAAATTCAAGCCCCTTTGCTAGATATGATGGAATTATTATAATTCTGTCAGCATTAAAAGTGCGGTCAAGTTTTCCAACCACTTTAAACTTGTTTGCAAGGTTTAGGCTATCAACCGCAGCCTTTAATGCTCTTGCTTGCTCTTCAGTTTTGGTTACAATTGCAACCGAATTATTTTTAGTTTTAAGTTTAACGGCATCAGCAATTATGCTTGATTTTGAAACATTAGGGTTGTCTTTTATAATTTCAACCTCATCTCCATTTCTTTCAACTTGGTTATAAAGCGCTGTTTCGCCTATCATTTTTTTGCAGAAAGCATTAATTTGAGTTGTGCTTCTGTAAGTTTTGTTTAAATACTCAGTTGAACATTTGCTGTCAATTCTGTCTTCTTTTAAAATGTTTGTTATTGTTTCAAAGTTTTTGTAACTTGAAAATGGAAGAATGCATTGGTTAATGTCTCCAAGCACTGTAATTTTTGCATCACGAAACACAGAAGATAAAATTCTGTATTGCATTGCACTATAATCTTGCCCTTCGTCAATTACCACTTGCTTTATGTTTCTTTGCGGTTTAAAGCCAACAACCCTGTCTTTAGCATACATATACCCCGAAACATCTTCAAATGGCAAAATTCCTTTTTGCAAATTTGCCTTGGTGTAATCAAAGATGTCTGAAAGTTCTTTAATTGTAAACCTTTGGTTTTTATTCACACCCGTTTGGTTGTAAATGTTTTCAACAAGGTTAACAAAGTCTTCTTTGTTTGAATAAAGTTCAAGGTAAAGGTCTTTGGTTTTAAGTTTGTTCAAATTGGTTGTAAGTGTTTTTTTAACTTTTGCTCTAACTGGGCTTTTCCTTCCAAATTTAATGTCTAAATGCAAAAGAATTTTATCAATAATTTGTTCACCTTGTTCTTTAAAAGTTTGGCCCGAAATTTCAATATTATCTGCAAACTTTTCAAGAAAAGATTTTTCAATAATAACCTTGCCATCAACCACAACATCTTCAACTGCCAAAACTTTATATTTTTTGGCTTTTAGGTAAGTTTCAATAATGTTGAAATAAATGTTTGATTGCTTCAATTTTATTGAGTTATACAAAACTGGTTTATGTTTAAGTTCGGGTGAAACTGAATAAACGCACTCATAAACATCATTCAAACTTCCTTTAATTTTAAACTCAGTTAAAAACGCAGAAATAAAATCTGAAAAAGTGGTTTGGTAAACATTGTCTTCCCCAATTTCAGGCAAAACATTTGAAATGTAGTTAGAAAAAATATCATTAGGGCTTAAAATTAAAACATTGCTGTTTTTAAGGCTTTCTTTATAAGCATAAAGCAAAAACGCAACCCTGTGCAAAGCAACGCTTGTTTTGCCGCTGCCCGCAGGCCCTGAAACAACTAAAACATCACTATCAAGTTTTCTTATAATTTTGTTTTGTTCTTTTTGAATGGTTGTAACAATATTTCGCATTTTGTCACTTGCGTGACCTTTAAGCATGTCTTGCAAAATGTTATCAATAACCTGAACTGATGTGTCAAAAATCTGTTCAATCTTATCGCCTGAAATTTTGTATTGCCTTTTTAAAACAATTTTGCCATAAACTTTGCCGTTAGGCGTTTGGTAAAAAGCCTCTCCCATTTCAAAATCATAAAACATTGAAGAAATTGGAGCACGCCAATCATAAACATAAAAGTAATTTGAATCATCAAGAGTTGCAATTCCAATGTAAATTGGCATTGTTTCTTCGCCATCAAAAAAGTCAATTCTTGCAAAATATGCATTTTTAAGCATTTTGTTGTAAGAAACTAGCCTGTTTTTTGCGTTAACACTTGTTGCCTCTTTGCGGTTAATATCAAGTTTAACTTCTGCCCATTCATAATCTTCAAGGCTGTTATCCCAAGCATATTTAAGGTTTTTGCTGATTTCCTTTTCTGTTTCAGAAAGCAAATTTTCATTGCCCTCAATCTTTTTTTGAAGAATATATAAAACAGTTTTTAAATAGTCTTTTTCTTGTTTTAATTCCTTTTCGCTTATCATTAGGCACCTCACTAAAATTTTTAGATGCAATATTATTCACAAAACAATATATCACATTAAAAATTTTAGGCAAACTAAAAATTGAACTTATTTTTTATTTTTTTCAGGTGCTTTTTTAGGTGGTGCCACCTTTATTGATTTTTCTGCCCCATTTTGTGAAGGCGTGTAATAAACATGGTCACTTATTGGGTCAGGAAGATATTGTTGTTCAACAAAACCGCCATAATCATGTGGGTATTTATATTTTTCTCTTTTTTCATTTAAATAGTTATAATTTTTCAAATGTGCTGGCACTGGGTCAAGATAAGTTGTTTCAACATCATCTTGGGCTTTGTGCATGGCAATTAAAACACTGTTAGATTTTGGGCAAACCGACACATAAATTATTGCATGGCTTAAACTTAAAAGCCCTTCAGGCAAACCAATTTGCTGGTAAGCAGTCATTGCTGAGGTTACCACCTGCAACGCTTGAGAATTAGCAAGCCCAACATCTTCTGAGGCATGAGCAATAAGCCTTCTAAAAATCACAAGTGGGTCACAGCCTGACTTTATTAGCCTGTGTGCCCAATAAAGGGCGGCATCAGGCGCACTTCCCCTTAAACTTTTGCAAAATGCCGAAAGCATGTCAAAATAAAGGTCATTGTCAAGGCTTAAAACTCTTCCAGGCATGCACTGCTTTGCGACCTCTAAATTAATATCTATTTGCCCATTTTCAAACGGAGTGCTTAAAACTGCCAGTTCAACCGCCCCAAGAGCAACTCTAACATCTCCTGAACTTGCATCTGCAAAATAATTAAGTGCATCGTGGCTTAGGCTAACTTTAAGGTTACCAAACCCACGCTCTTTGTCAGTTAACGCTCTTAAAATTGCTGTTATAACATTTTCTTTTGAAAGAGGCTTAAATTCAAAAATTCTGCATCTTGAAACAATAGCGCGTGTCATGCTTATAAACGGGTTTTCAGTTGTTGAGCCAATAAAAATAATATACCCCTTTTCAATGGCTTCAAGCACAGCATCACTTTGGCTTTTATTCCACCTGTGACATTCATCAAGTAAAAAATATGTTTTTTTGCCAAACATTTCAAGATGATACTTTGCTTCATCTATTGCCTTTTTGGCTTCGCTTACCCCACTTGAAACAGCATTTAGCACAACAAATCTGCTGTTAGTTGTTTTTGCAATAATACCTGCAAGTGTGGTTTTGCCTGTTCCTGGGGGGCCATAAAAAATGCAACTGCCCATTTTGTCAGCCATAATAATTCGCCTTAACACACAGTTTTTTCCAACAATATGTTCTTGCCCCAAAAACTCATCAAGGTTTCGGGGCCTCATTCTTTCAGCAAGTGGCACAGCAGATTTTGAAACATATTCACCACTGCCACCATTTAAACTTTCATCTTCACCATTAAAATTTTCATTTAACAAACTCATAATTTTTTCCTCAAGTTTACAACTACACCTTTTAACTATTCAATGTAAAATCAATTTTTGCTATTCAATATAAAACCAATACATTTTTAAATAATACTCGCCTTGTTTATTAATGCACTCACTTCCCGCACAATCACCTACACATTCACAATTTAATAATAGCAATTTGCAATATTGTGAGTTCTTAATAACGCAGGATATTATTAATGCAAATTCTTATCATTATTCATATTATATCAAACTTTAAATCAAACTTAAAGAGGTTTTAACTCATTACATCAATTTTATTGATTATATTATACGCAATTTTATTATCTGATTATTTAAATTTTAGTCAACACAAAAATCACAACAAGCAACCAATCACCCTAACACAATGCCATAAGTTAGCCGCACATAAATCATAACACACATAATTTAACTGACTTGTTATAGCAAGTTTTTGCTTACCAAAAATTTCAGCCATGCAATAATAATTTCAGTTCGCTCTTTAATGTCTTCAAAATATAAAATAACATTTCTTGCTGAATTAATAACCTTTTCATTTGAAAGATTTTTTGCCAAAACATTAAAATTGGGGTTAAAAATAACAGCACCATAAATCATTAAAAGGTTTGATTTTTCATTCAATGTTCTTTTAGTTAATGCACCTTTCTTTATTTTTTTATCAAACCCAACTGCTTCATTAATTAGGCAACATAGCCAAACAACTAAAGCCAAAGCAAACAATTTAAAAAACGCATTTTCTTCCTTTTTATATATTTTTATGCCACTTTTTACATTATTAAACCACAAAATTGCGTTAAAATTATTTGAATATAAAACTTTATAGGCAAGTGAATTTGCAATGGTTTGAATAAAACATTCACCA
>CAJKVX010000015.1 GCA_905203455.1 uncultured Eubacteriales bacterium | reverse complement strand
CCAGCCACTCCAACACCAATCCAGCCACCAACTGACATATACTTTTCTCCTTTATAAAATTTCTCTAGTATTATAATATTATTTTTGTATTCCGTTGTAAAGTAATTTTTGAAAATTACCAAAATTTTACAAATCAGTTGGCAACCACTAAAAATTAAGTTAAAATAATATCAACTACATTTAAACAAAGGAAAACTTTATGCCAAAAGACCACTATAAAATTGATGGAAGCATGCATCAAGCACACAGGTTAAGAATGAAACAAAAATTTCTTGAATATGGAATTGGTGGCTTTGCTGACCATGAAATTATTGAATTTTTGCTCTTTTATGCCATTCCAAGAAAAGATGTTAACCCCCTTGCTCACAAACTTATTTCTCACTTTGGCTCACTTAGTGCCGTGCTTGAAGCAAGTGTAGATAGCCTTATGCAAGTGGACGGCATTGGTGAACACTCAGCAATTTTGATTAACTTATTTTTTCAACTTTTTAATAAATATAACCGAGACACCCACATGCGCACCAAACTTTCTTCAACCGCTCTTGCAAAAACCTATTGCAAAACTCTTTTTAATGAACCTGCCATTGAACAATTTTTTGTTGTGTGCTTGGGGCCTTCAAACAAGGTTATAAGCCAAAGACTAATAAACTCTGGAACAAGCAGTAAAATTAATGTTAACATCAGGCAAATAACAGATTTTGCTTTAAGAAACAAGTGTGAAAGAATAATAATAACCCATAATCACACAGGTGAAAAATGTATGCCCAGCGATGAAGACATTGCCTTCACAAGGTCAGTTATTTGCAGTTGCATGTTAAATGATATTGATGTTCTTGACCACATAATAATAAGCAGAGCAAGTTCTTCAAGTTTTGCAGAACTTGGAATTTTAAACAGCATTAAACAAAGCGCATTTAACACCATGCCATTGCCAAAACGAGCAAAAGCCCCAGACATTTTCCAAACCAAAGGCTACATTGTTGGCGACCAATAGATGGCTAATTAGATATTGACAACTTTAATTTTGCTAGTTATAATTAAAAAAGGAGATTTTTATGGAAAACAATGAAATTAATCAGCCTGAAATTGACCCAAGTGAAGTAAGGCAAATAAGAATTGAAAAATTAAAACAACTTCAAGCACAAGGTGCAGACCCTTATGCCATTGTTAAGTTTGATAAAACTCATTCAAGCAAACAAATAACAGATAACCCTGAGGGGTTTATTGATAAAGATGTTAAAATTGCCGGCAGAATGATAAGCAGAAGAATTATGGGCAAGGCAAGTTTTGCCCACATTCTTGATGGTTTTGGCACCATTCAAATTTACATTAAACTTGATGAAGTTGGCGAAACTGTTTATGATGGCTTTAAAAAGGCAGATATTGGTGACATTTTCGGAGTTGAAGGCACTGTTTTTGTTACCCACAAGGGTGAAACAAGCGTTAAAGTTAAAAAAATAACTCTGCTTGCAAAATCTCTTTTGCCTCTTCCTGAAAAATATCATGGTTTAAAAGACCCAGATTTAAGGTATCGTCAAAGATATGTTGACCTTATTGCCAACCCAGAAGTTAAACAAACTTTCATTAAAAGAAGCAAAATCATTTCAGCAATCAGAGAATATCTTGACAAAAATGATTTCATTGAGGTTGAAACCCCAATTTTAAACACAATTGCGGGGGGTGCTGCTGCAAAACCATTTGTAACACACCATAACGCTCTTGACATTGATATGTATCTTAGAATTGCCCCTGAACTTTATTTAAAAAGGCTTATTGTTGGGGGTTTTGAAAAGGTTTATGAACTTGGCAGACTTTTCAGAAATGAAGGTATGGACATTAAGCATAACCCAGAGTTCACCTCAGTTGAACTTTACCAAGCCTATGTTGACTTTGTTGAAATGATGAACCTTACTGAAAAATTAATCAAGTTTGTTGCAAACAAAGTTAATGGCTCAAGCATTGTTACTTTTGAAGGCAGGGACTATGATTTAAGCAAGCCTTTTAACAAAATCACAATGCTAGATGCAATTAAAAAATATGCTGATGTTGACTGCTCTGGAAGCGTTGAAGACATTTATGCTCAATGCAAACAAAAGAACATTGAAATTGAAAAGAACCTCAGTTGGGGCAAAGCAGTTATGAGCCTTTTTGAAAATTATGTTGAACAAAACCTAACTGACCCAACATTTGTTTGCTATTACCCTGTTGAAGACAGCCCACTAACCAAAAAATATCAAAAAGACCCAAGGCTAACTGAAAGGTTTGAACTTTTCATAACAGGTCGTGAAATTGCCAATGCTTACAGTGAACTCAACGACCCATTAGACCAAAAAGAAAGGTTCATTGCCCAGGCAAAGGCAAGAGCGAATGGAGATGAAGAAGCCAACCTTCCTGATGAAGATTTTGTAACCGCGCTTGAATATGGCATGCCACCAACAGGGGGCTTAGGCATTGGGGTTGACAGACTTATTCAATTTTTAACCGACAATTACTCAATAAGAGATATCCTTCTGTTCCCAACCATGAAACCACTTAAAAACTAAATTAAAATTTAACAAAACAAAAAACCACACAACCCTTGCCCAACCGCTGAGCAAACAAAGTGTGGTTTTTTATGGTTTTGTAAAAAACTTACAGATTATTAACATTTTTTGCAATTTTGTTAGTAATTTTTAATCAATTTTGCATTTTTTAAAACACAATTTTTGTTTCATCTGGCAGCTCGACTGGTAAAATAAAGCACTTAGCAGTTTTCAAAACAAAATAATACCCACTATAACTGCACTCAGCAGTAAATAAGTGCCGCAGTTTTATTGCAAAATGTAATTTTTCTATATATTATTAACTTTTTTTGCAGTTTTGTTAATATTTTGCAGTGATTTTGCAGTTTTTTCATTATGCACTTTTTCATATTTATGCACAACCGCTTTGCACAATTCAACGAATGGAATTATTGAAATGCTTGAAAGTGCAACAATAACCCATTGCACAGCATTAAGTGAAACAATGTTAAATGCAGTTTGAAGGAATGGAACAAGCCCAACAAGCAAAATAAGCACAAACAAAGCAAGAAAACTTAAATTGAATGTTTTATTTGCAAAAACATTGATTTTTGCCAAACTTTTGTTGGTTTTGCAGTTAACCGCATGCAAAATTTGCATTAAACAGATTGTTAAAAACACCATGGTTGAAGCCACTTTGTTGCCAAATTTCACATTGCAAATCACAAACATAACAAGAACAATAAGTGTTTGAACAAAGGCTTGGTAAATTATTGCCGTGCCAACTTCGCCCGAAAACACCGTTTCATTGGCTTTTCTTGGCTGCTGCTCCATAATGTCTGCTTCAGGTGGTTCAAGCCCCAACGCAAAAGCAGGAAGACTATCTGTTATAAGATTAATAAACAGAATTTGGCTTGGAAGTAAAAACACGGCATCTTTTATAACAAGAGCGGTAACAAAAATACCCAAAACCTCAACTGCATTTGTTGAAATAAGGAATTGCAGGGTTTTTTGAATGTTTCCATAAATTGTTCGCCCCTCTTTCACGGCTATAACAATTGTTGAATAATCATCATCAGTTAACACCAAATCGGCAACGCTTTTTGTAACATCTGTGCCCGAGCCCATGCCAATGCCAATGTCTGCCACTTTAAGGCTTGGGGCATCATTCACGCCATCGCCTGTCATGGCAACAACCCCGTTAACACTTTTAAACGCTTTAACAATTTTAACCTTATCTTCAGGGGTAACCCTGCAAAACACCGTGAACTTTGAAATATTCTTTTTCAGGTCTTTACTGCTCATTTTTGCAAGGTCTTTGCCAGTTATCACTTGGTCAAAACTTTGGGCAATTCCAACTTCTTTTGCAATTGCAAATGCCGTTTGTGGGTGGTCCCCTGTTATCATAACAGGCACAAGCCCCGCTTTTTTGCAGGTTGAAATGCTTCTTTTAACTTCTGTTCTTGGTGGGTCAAAAATGCCAAAAAGCCCCAAAAACATCAAATTTTGCTCATTTTTTTTACTTATAGTGCTGTCATTTTGCGTTTTTTGCTCACACTTCTTGGTAACGGCAATAACCCTTTCTGCCATGCTGCCAAGGCTTTCATGTGCTCTTTCAATCTCTTTTTTTAACTGTTCAGTCATTGACACCTGTTGCCCATTAATTAGGCAAGTTGTGCAGTTTTCAATTAAATAATCAAACGCTCCCTTTGAATAAATAACAACCTCGCCACTCTCGGCAATTGATGAAAAGGCATTAACGGTTGACATTATTTTTCGCTTGCTATCAAATGGAATTTCATTAAGCCTAGGGTGTTTTGCATTGATGTTTTCAATGTTAATGTTTTTGCTTAAACAAAAGTTAATAAGAGATGTTTCAGTTGCGTCTCCCACAACTTTGCCATCTGCCCCAACCTGTGCATTATTACACAAAACAATTGCATTAATAAGTTCTTGGTTTTTTGATATATCAAAATCTTGGGCACTGCAAAGTTTGCCATTTGCAAAAATATGTTTTACTTGCATGTTGTTTTGAGTTAGGGTTCCTGTTTTGTCTGAACAAATAACATTGCAACAGCCAAGCGTTTCAACAGCCCCTAACACCTTCACAATAGCGCCCTTTTTTGCTAGCCTTTCAACACCAAGAGCCATAACAATGGTAATAACAGCGGGCAAACTTTCAGGAATTGCAGCAACAGCCAAGGCAATTGCAATTAAAAAAGCCTCTAAAACATCTAATTTTGCCGAAAACAGAAGTTCAACAACAAAAACTATTGCAACAATTCCCAATATTCCAATGGTTAAAACTTTACCAATTTTGTCAATATTTTTTTCAAGTGGAGATTTCTGTTTAACGGCCTTGTTTAAAATTTTTGCAATTTTGCCAATTTGAGTATCTTTTCCAACGCTAACAACAACGCCCGTTGCTTTACCAAAAGTAACAACCGTGCCTGAAAAACACATATTTTGCATATCTGCAAGGGCTGTGTGCGGTTTGCACACAAAGTTCGCATCTTTATAAACGGCTTGGCTTTCACCTGTGAGTGAACTTTCATCACATTTAAGGTTTTTTGAGGTAATTAGCCTCACATCGGCTGGCACAATATCCCCAGCCATCAACTCAACAATATCCCCAACAACAACTTGCCCTGTTTCAATTTTTTGCAACTTACCATTTCTTAAAACGGTGGTGTGGGTTCCCGTTTTTTTAGCAAGAAGTTCAAGCGAGTTTTCAGCCTTTTTTTCTTGCACAACACCAATAATGGCATTAACAATGACAATTAAAAAGATAATTCCGCCCTCAAACAAATCGCTATACTCATGTTTAACAAGTGCCATTGTTAGGCTAATTACTGCTGAAATTAACAAAATAATTATCATTAGGTTTTTAAATTGACTAAAAAATCTTGCAATTAAAGAGGTTTTCTTTGCTTTTTCAAGAACATTTGAGCCATAAAGTTGCCGGTTTTTCTCAACTTTTAAATCATTCAGTCCATTTACGCTAACCCCCAAATATTCAAGCACCTGTTTGTAACTCACTGTTGAATAGTCCATAAAACCCCCTTTGCTTAAAGTATACTAACACCAAAAGAAGTTTTATTACCTTTAAATTTAAATTTTTTTCCAAAGGCCTGCAAATAAATGAATTCACTAAACTCTTTTCACATCTGCAATCATTTTTTATGCTACAACGCAACCATTTTTAATGTAAAAATGCATTAAAATTTTATGCAGAAAGCAACCACTTTTCTTGCAAAAGTACAACTATTTTTCATGTATAAGAATTACTAACTCTCAAACAATAACGCAACCATTTTTCATGCTAATATGAAATTATAATTTGTGCCACAACTTAGCCCTTTTCTGCTGATGTTTAACAAAATTTTTAGTCTAGCCTAAGGGTAATTTAAACTTTTGAATTAGATTTTTTAGCCAGAATTTTATAATAAAAATCATAAATGCTAAGATAAAAAAATAGAGGTAAAGATTTAACTTTACCTCTATTTTTGGTTTTAGGTTTCACTATTTAAGAATTTTAGAAACAACACCTGAACCAACTGTTCTGCCACCTTCACGAATTGCGAAACGAAGACCTTCTTCAATTGCAATTGGAGTGATAAGTTTAACAGTCATTCTTGTGTTATCGCCAGGCATAACCATTTCAGTGCCCTCTGGAAGTTCAATTGAACCTGTAACATCAGTTGTTCTGAAATAGAATTGTGGACGATAGTTGTTAAAGAATGGAGTGTGACGACCACCTTCTTCTTTAGTTAAAACATACACTTCAGCAGTGAACTCTGTGTGTGGATGAATTGTGCCTGGTTTGCAAAGAACTTGACCACGCTCAACATCTGTTCTTTGGATACCACGAAGAAGAACACCAATGTTGTAACCTGCAACTGCTTCATCAAGAAGTTTTCTAAACATTTCAATGCCTGTTACAACTGTTTGTTGTGCTTTTTCAGCCATACCAACAATTTCAACAGTGTCATTAAGTTTAAGAACACCACGCTCAACACGACCAGTTACAACTGTTCCACGACCAGTGATTGTGAAAACATCTTCAATTGGCATCAAGAATGGTTTATCAGTGTCACGAGTTGGAGTTGGAATATATTCGTCAACAGCGTCCATAAGTTTTCTAATAGCGGCAACATTTTCAGTATCCCATTTGCCTGCTTTAGCATCTTCAAGTGCTAAGAATGCAGAACCACGAATAACAGGAGTGTTATCACCATCAAAACCATATTGAGTAAGAAGTTCACGAATTTCCATTTCAACAAGGTCTGCAAGTTCAGCATCGTTACCTAATTGGTCCATCTTGTTCATGAATACAACAATTTTAGGAACACCAACCTGACGAGCAAGAAGAATGTGTTCACGAGTTTGAGGCATTGGGCCATCAGTTGCTGCAACAACCAAGATTGCTCCGTCCATTTGTGCTGCACCAGTAATCATGTTTTTAACATAGTCAGCATGTCCTGGGCAGTCAACATGTGCATAGTGTCTTTTTGCAGTTTGGTATTCAATGTGTGCAGTGTTAATTGTAATACCTCTTGCTTTCTCTTCTGGTGCTGAGTCTATTTGGTCATAGTCTTTAACTTCTTTGCTGTCTGGGTCATTGTCATGAGCCATAATGAAAGAAATTGCAGCAGAAAGAGTTGTTTTACCGTGGTCAACGTGGCCAATTGTTCCAACGTTAACGTGAGGTTTTGTGTTGTCAAATTTTGCTTTTGCCATTTTTATTTCTCCTTTTTATTTAATTTTTATTTTATTTTTTTGCACTGTCGCCGATAATTTTTTCAGCAACATTTCTAGGCACTTCAGCATAGTGTGAAGGCTCCATAGTGTAGTTTCCTCTGCCTTGTGTGTTGCTACGCAAATCACTTACATAGCCAAACATTTCAGCCAAAGGAATTTCTGCTCTTATTGTTTGCACTCCATTTTTAAGTGAAGTTCCTAGAACATTACCACGTCTTCTTGAAACATCTCCCATAACATCTCCAAGATATTGGTCAGGCACTTCAATTTCAACATACATTATAGGTTCCAAAATCACAGGCGTTGCCTTTTTCATTCCGTCCCTAAATGCCATTGATGCCGCAATTTTAAATGCCATTTCCGAAGAGTCAACTTCGTGATAACTTCCGTCAACAACTGTTGCTTTAAAGTCAACAGTTTCATAACCAGCAAGCACCCCAGAAAGCCTTGCTTCTTGAATGCCCTTGTCAACAGCAGGAATATATTCCTTAGGAATGCACCCACCAACTGTTTTATCTTCAAACACATACCCTGAACCCGCTGGTAATGGTTCAAACTCAACAATACAGTGTCCGTATTGACCTTTACCACCAGATTGCTTAATGTATTTACCTTCGCTTGTTACCTTAGATTTAATTGTTTCACGGTATGCAACCTGAGGCGCACCAACATTACATTCAACCTTGTATTCTCTTCTCATTCTGTCAATAATGATGTCAAGGTGAAGTTCGCCCATTCCTTTAATAATTGTCTGCCCGGTTTCGGTGTCAGTGTATCTTTGGAATGATGGGTCTTCCTCTGCAAGTTTTGCAAGAGCAACCGCCATTTTTTCTTGGTCTGCCTTGGTTTTTGGTTCAACCGCTTTTGAAATAACAGGTTCAGGAAACTCCATTGGGTCAAGAATTATTGGGTTGCTTTCGTCACAAAGGGTTTCACCTGTTGTTGTGTCTTTAAGTCCAACAATTGCAACAATGTCGCCCGCGTAAGCCTCAGTTTCCTCTGTTCTTGCGTTTGCGTGCATTCTAACAAGCCTGCCAATTCTTTCGCGTTTTTCTTTGTTTGAGTTGTAAACATAAGAACCGGTTGAAATTTTACCTGAATAGATTCTATAAAATGTTAAAGTTCCAAATGGGTCTTTCGCAATTTTAAATGCAAGCCCTGCAAGCGGCTCTTTATCATCTGCCTTGCGGTAAATAGTGTTTCCTTTCATGTCAACACCTTTAACAGGCGGAATGTCAAGTGGTGAAGGGAAATAGTCAACAACTGCATCAAGCAAAAGTTGTGTTCCCTTGTTTTTGTAAGATGAACCGCAAAGAACAGGAGTCATTTTTAGTTCAATTGTTGCCTTTCTTATTGCCTTTTTAAGTTCTTCAACAGTGAACTCTTCACCTGAGAAAAACTTTTCAAGCAAAATGTCATCAGTTTCAGCAACAGCCTCGTTAAGTTGAGTTCTGTATTCTTTTGCAAGGTCAACCATGTCAGCAGGAATGTCGGTAACTTCCATGTCCTTGCCTTCATCATCTTTGTAAATTATTGCCTTCATTTCAACAAGGTCAACCAAACCAATAAACCCATCTTCTTTGCCAATTGGCAATTGAAGAGGAACAGCGTTTGCGCCAAGTTGCTCTTTCATTGCGTTAACCGCAAAGTAGAAGTCAGCACCAAGGGTATCCATCTTGTTAATGTAAGCAATTCTAGGCACTCCGTATTTATCAGCCTGTTTCCAAACCTTAATTGATTGTGCTTGAACCCCCTCTTTTGCAGTGAAAAGTTCAATTGCACCATCAAGAACTTTAAGGCTTCTTTCAACTTCAATTGTGAAGTCAACGTGACCAGGAGTGTCAATAATGTTAATTTTATGGTTTTTCCAAACACAAGTGGTTGCAGCAGAGGTGATTGTTATTCCTCTTTCTTGCTCTTGTTCCATCCAGTCCATAGTTGCTTGACCATCATGAACTTCACCAATCTTGTGAGACTTACCAGTAAAATACAAAATTCTTTCAGTTGTTGTTGTTTTTCCGGCATCAATGTGCGCCATGATACCAATGTTACGAATTTTGTCTAACGCATAATCTCTGGGCATAAATAAATTCTCCTATTAAAGTGTAAATAATCAGCAATTTACCCATTAATTATAACCAATGTTTGAATTAAAATCAAACATTTAAGGGTAAATTTTTTATCTTGTTCAATTTTAAAAATAAACTAACTAAATTTTAAAACAAAAGTTGAGAGCAACGCACCCAACTTAGTTTTCTACCATCTGTATGATGCAAATGCCTTGTTAGCCTCAGCCATTCTGTGCACTTCTTCTTTCTTCTTGAATGCACCGCCAGTGCTGTTATATGCGTCCATAAGTTCACCTGCAAGTTTTTCAGCCATAGTTCTTTCGCTTCTTTTTCTTGCAGCATCAACAATCCATCTAATGGCAAGGGTTTGTCTTCTTTGAGCCCTAATTTCCATAGGCACTTGGTAAGTTGAACCCCCAACACGCCTTGCTTTAACTTCAAGCACAGGTTTAACATTTTCCATAACCTGACCAAAAATTTCCATTGCCTCTTTGCCAAGTTTTTCACTAGCGATATCAAATGCATCATAAACAATATTTTGAGCAATCGTCTTTTTGCCATCAAGCATAATTTGGTTAACAAGTTTTGTAACAACTGTTGAATTATACTTAGGGTCTGGCAAAACTTCACGCACGGTTGCAGAATTTCTTCTTGACATAATCTTTCTCCTCTTTTAATTATTTAGGCTTTTTAGCGCCATATTTACTTCTTGCTTGTTTACGGTCTTTAACACCTGCGGTATCAAGAGTTCCACGAACAATATGATACCTAACACCTGGCAAATCTTTAACACGACCACCACGAATAAGAACAACGCTGTGTTCTTGCAAGTTATGGCCAATTCCAGGAATGTAAACAGTACCTTCCATTCTGTTTGAAAGTTTAACTCTTGCAATTTTCCTTAGTGCAGAGTTAGGCTTTTTTGGAGAGGTTGTTGTAACAGACAAACAAACACCCCTTTTTTGAGGGCACTCATCAAGAATTGGTGATTTAGATTTGTAGGTTTGTTTTTCTCTGCCTTTACCGTGTCTAATTAACTGGTTTGTGGTTGGCATAATATACCTCCTATAAATTTGGCGAATTACCTCTAAAAGCCCCGTGAGGAAATTCTTAAACCCTTTTACTGTTCTTTTCACACCCCCGAAAGAGCAATAAAAAAGCCTAAACAAGATATTCTTGCTTAGACATTTTAACAAACCTGACGAAAATAGTCAATAACAATTGCAAAATTTTTCAATTTATTTTGCCATAAAAAGCAACAGACAACACCATCAATTCAATTCTAACAAAAAATAACAGCACCTTTGGTTTATACTTTATGGAGGCAAAAATGACAGCACAACAAGCATTAAAAACTAGAATACTTCAAATTGCAACTGAAAAAAAACTTGTCAATCAACAAAATTGCAACAAATTGCAATATAAACACCAGCACAATAACAAGCATTCTAAACGGGCACAGCAAAAAAAGTGAAATTGCAACAATTTCAAGAATATGTTATGGCTTAGGCATCTCACTTCGTGAATTCTTCAACGACCCCATTTTTGACAACACCTGCGATGTTGATTTTTAAAAAACATAAAAACACCATGTCTTTTTATAAATCTTTATATCTGAACTTCTTCAAGCCCATTTGAAGATAATTTATAAACACTTGTTGCAACAGATTGAACAAAATTTCTGTCATGACTCACAAAAATTATTGACCCACTAAAATCTTTTAATAGTTGAGTGACTACTGGCTTTGATAACGGGCTTAAATTTCTTGTTGGTTCATCTAACACTAAAACATTTGCTCCACTCAGCAAAATTTTCATTAGTAAAACCTTTGCTTTTTGTCCTTCACTAAGTTCGTTAATTTTCTTGTTCATATCTTCAAGTGTAAAATTTAGGCATGCAAGAGAAGTTGCTGGGTTAACTTTTGCAAAGTTATTTTCAAGTTCTTCAATTGCACTCTTTTGAGAGTTTAGTGATTTTAAGTAGTCTTGCGAAAAATAACCAACCTTTAACCCAAATTTGTTTTTAAGGTTTTTTAAGATATAACTAAGCAGAGTTGTTTTCCCGCAACCATTTTTGCCAATTATTGCAACTTTTTTTGGTCCATAAACTTGAAGTTTAATATCTCTTGCTAAAATTTTATTCTCAACTTTTAATTCCTTTAAGTCTAAATTTAAAACACATTTGTTTTGTGGAATTTTTTCCATTGGTGCATAAATTAAGGTAATAGCATTTTCTTGTTCTGGAAATTGCGTTATCTCTGTGCGTTCAAACCGTGCCTGTTGGCTTTTGACATTTTTCATTTTTTTAACAAGCAATCTTCCAACCGAAGGGTTCCTGACATTTTGTGACATATCCACTTCAAGTTTCTGCTGAACTTTTTTCAAAAACTCTAATTGTTTTTGCCTTTTTTTATGTTCACTTTCAGCCATTTGTTCTTGTTTTTCAAAAAGACTTTTTCTTAAATTCATAAACTCTGCAAAACCAACATGTTTAAATGTGCACCTGCAAAAGGACTTATCTCTAAGTTGTTCAATAAGCAAAACGCAATTTGCACACTTTTTAAGTAACTGTTCATCATGAGAAATGAACACAACAGCGCCATTAAATGAAATTATGAAATTTTCCAAAAATTCTATCGTTTCTAAATCAAGGTCATTTGTTGGTTCATCAAGCAGCAAAATGTTTGGATTTTTCTCTAACATTTTGATTAGTTGAACTTTTATTTTTTCCCCACCTGAAAGATTATTTAATATCATCTGTCCATCAAGAATTTCATCAGGCAATCCAAATTCTTTTATTTTCAACTCAAAATATGATAAATTTTCATAGTTTAAATCGCCAGTAAGTTCATCTGTTACAAAATAATTTAAAACAGTTTGCCCTAAATCACAATCTAAATACTGTGGCAAATACCCAATAGTGCCTAACAATTTTATGCTTCCCGACACAATTTTAGCGTAATTTGTTGTTTTGTTAGCAAGCATTTTAATAAGCGTAGATTTCCCATTACCTTCTTCACCAATTATTGCAAGTTTATCCTTACTATTTATAACAAAACTTAAATCATCAATTATGCGTTTACCGGATTTTGTGTCTATTGTTAAATTTTTAATTTCTATCATATATTCTTCTCCTTAAATAAAAAATAGGCACAAAACAAAACTTGCACCTAAATTTTAAAGGCTAAGAATTGTTTTGTGTTTAAACCAGAACTTCTCCTAAAATATTCATTTTCTTAATCCTCCATCAAGTAGAACATAATTCAAACTTTTAAACATTTGCTTGTTCTAAAATTTTTTGGTTGCGGGTTTTAACAAACCCAATTTTATACTCAATCTTCTTCATTTTGCCAACCTGTGGCAAAAGTTCAAGTGGCAAAACCTTTTCAATTTTTGCCAAAATTTCATTCGTTTCTTTCTTTGTTAATTCGTAACAAAATGAATAACCAAGTTTTTCAAGATTAACATTTAAAAGATTGGCATATTCTTCAAGTTTTGTGTAAGTTGATTGCGCCTTAAACTCTTCAACTGCAAAATTAACAAGGTCAAGCAAATCATCTTTTTTTGAAAGGTCAGCATGCTTGGTTAACTTATATATATGCTTTTTAAGTTTTTTGGGCAAAACATCAACAATTGCCCCAAAGGCGCCAATAAATGCGTAATCATCGGCAGGGTTTTCAAGTTTTAAAATGTGCTTAACACTTTCATAGTCACTAATTCGTCTGTCATACTCTAAGTTTACGCAGTCATTCTCTTCCCTTACAACCTTCCAGCCAATGGTTTGAGCCAAAGTTTGCAACTTTCTTTTCACCCTTATTCTCCTTTTTCACTTTGGCTTGAAAGTTGTGCTTGGGCTGTTTTTTCAATTTCTGCAATGTCTGCTAAAAGACTTGGATAAGCCTTTGCAATAACCTCTTTACAACTTGAATTTGGAGCAAAACTTTCAGCGTGCAATCTTTCAGCCTCAATAATTTTGCTTGCAAGAACCTCTTTCAGGCTTGTGCGGTTGTAATCAAACTTTCTAAACGCAAGGCTTTCATCTGCATCTTGTTCAAGTGCAACTCTTTGCTCGCCATAAACCTTTGTTATCCAGTTTTCATCAGTTGCCTTTTCCATTTTGTTATCTAGCAAACTTTTTTCAGGGTTTAAGTCGTTAGCAAACCCATTTAAAACTTTTTGTTTGCAATAATCAATTCTTGCATCAAGGTTTAAATTATCTCTTACATCAAAAGGCAAGTCAAAAGCCATATCTGCCTTTTTAACCATAACCATAAGTTGCTCAATGGTAAGAGGTTTTGTTCCGTTAATTGTCCAAGTGTAAACCCTGCTTTTAAATTCATCAATTTCAGGTTTGAAGAAATAAAACTCAACATCTCTGCTTCCGTTTAAATCATTTTCATCTCTGTTGTATGCACTAACAATTCTTGCGCCGTTTAAAACGCAAATTTCACTAAGTTTTCCCAAATTGGTTGTGGTGTTTACAAGAGTATCCATTTTCTTAATCTCCTTTTAGTCAAAAAATTCTTGAACAAAACTTTGAAATTTCTGCTCAGCCTTAACGGCATCAGCCTTTTTGCTTTTAGACTCAACATCAACCAGCAAAACCGCCTTTTTAGGGTTCAGTTTTGCAGTTTGCGCAAAGGTTGAAGCGGTTGGAATTTCGGCATCAAATTTAATTGACCAATCAACAAAACTTTTAAGATAGTCTTTTGCTGCCCAAAAAGCCTCTTCAACATCAGCGCCTGATGCCACAATGTCTGTGTCAGGCAAAAGCAGAGTTATTGTTTCATTTTCAACATCGTTATAGCAAATGGCAGGATAAACAAATTGTTTCATAAACACCTCTAAATAAATATGTTAATAATATATTAACAAAACAAAAAATGTTTAGCAAACAAATTTGCCCCAATTTCATTTACTAAACTAATTTTAACACACAACCAAACTTTTGAGAAGATTTATGTGTCAAAATTTTCATTAAAAATGAATTTTAAACTATACACATTTTAATCTAATAAAATAAAAATAATTCGACTAACAAACGCGATCCCATTAAAAATTAAAAAATCAAAAATTTTTGAAAAAAGTGTTGCAAAATAACAAAAGATAATATATAATAACATTACTTTTGGCTGTTATGGTTGCAATTTCATAAGGTTTTTCAACCGCCTAAACTACCATTTATAATCTTCCATTAAATAAAAATGAAGATTAAAGCAAACACTAAATCAGCCCAAAGAAGCAATATTCCTCCTTAGCTCAGCCGGTAGAGCGCTCGACTGTTAATCGATAGGTCGTTGGTTCGAGTCCAACAGGGGGAGCCAAAAACCACAATATTTAGGGTATAACGCCAATTAAAACACTAAATATTGGGTGTCTAGGTCGAGTTATCCAAAATGGATAACTCTTTTTTTGTGCAATAAGGGCACAAATAAGGGTACATTTTTATTTTCCCCCACCCCCGTTTTCGCTAGGTTTTTTCTAGCAAAATCCGTTGTTATGTTTTCATAACTTTAAAGTTTTAAGGGTACAAAAAAGGGTATTTTATTAAATTTTAAACTTTTCAGCCTGTGATTTTTCAAAATCACTAAGCACATGAACATAATAATTTGCGGTCGTTTTTATGCTGGTGTGCCCTAACCATTTTGAAACAACCTTCATTTCAATTCCCGCTTCAACACAGCGGGTGGCAAAAGTGTGCCTTAAAGTGTAAGTGTTGAATTTAACGCCCGTCAGTTCTTCCAAATCATCAACCCTGCCTTTTACAGCATCTTTTGTTAAGTCAAAAATTCTTTCCCCAGTTTTTGGCACAGTTTCCAAAAACTCTTTTAAATTTTTAAATAGTGGAATTATTCTGTCTGACCCCTTGGTCTTAGTTCCAGAAATATGCACAATTTCATTTAAATAGTCAACATCTTCCCATTTAAGTGCCAGCCCTTCCGCAGGCCTGCACCCGGTAAGCAAATACAATTTCAAAATTTTATATTTTTCTTGTTCAAAGAATGGTTCCAAAATCTTTTGTTCTTCAACAGTTAATGCCTTGCCACTTTTTTCAACATGTTTAACAGGCTCTAACAGTTCTGCCACATTTTCTGTAATTAATTTTGTTTTAAAAGCCTGGCGAAGACAAGCCCGGAAGATATCATAAGTGTATTTACGCATTCTGCTAGCACTGATTTTATTAAGTGCTTCTTGAACTTCAAATGGTTTAATTAAATTCAACGGACAATCTTTAAAATTTGGCTTGATATATTTTTCAAAACAATAGAGAATGTTTTTAAGTGAACTTCCTTTTAAATTAGGTTTTTTGTATATTTCAAACCATTCGCTAAACCATGTGTAAAAAGTTTTTACCGTTGAATTTAAAAAGAATTTATTTGTATAAATATCAACCAGTTTTTGCTTAACTTCCTCATAACTTTTGCCATAAATTGAGTATTGCTTTTTATTTACATAATATCTACCTTCAAAGACATTTCGGTCTTTTTTCTTTCTAATGCTTCCTACACAAGCCTTCACTTCTTCTCCTTCTTGGCTTGTGGTATATTCTTGTTCATTAACTTTAAAGTCTTTGACTTCAAAATTTTTTTCTTTCAATGTTTCAAGACGATTTTCAAAATATCCTTCAATTCTTGAAAAAATTGCTGTCATTTCTTCAATTTCTTTTTTTACATTTTCGCAAATAGAGACCCCAATTTTAACTGAATTTTAAAAAACCTTCTATAATTACTTCTTTTATTCCCATTTTTTCTTTTGTTTTCTCCCCCTTTATTTTTCAAGTTCAGCCATTGCATATCCAATAACTTTATATTGTGAATTTTGTTTTAACTCTCTAAAAATTTTCACCAGTTGAGTTTCTTGCTCATTTAAATAACCAATGTCATTGCTAGTATCCCTACCGACTAAGTAATCTATCGAAATATTGTA
>CAJKVX010000014.1 GCA_905203455.1 uncultured Eubacteriales bacterium | reverse complement strand
ATCATAACAAAACCGCATAAAAAAACACCCCCTAAACGGGAGTGATTTTTTTAAATAACATTATATTTTCTGTTAACAATGTTTGAGTTGTCAGGCTCTGTTACAATGTTTGAGATATTCGCACTGCCATAAACATGAACCATGCCATCATCAATGTAGCAATTGTTGCCGTAACTGAATGTTGCCCTGTTAGCAGAAATGGTTAAGCCGTTAATTGTATTATTGCTTAAATTAAGTGCACCGCTAGCATTTGCAACTGAGCCAACAAATGAACCAATGCTTCTAACTCTTGACCCATGTTCACCAACGCCATTGTCAACAAAATCAATAACAATTTCAAGATTTTTAATACTGTTGCCTGAAATTATTGTTGCACTTGTAATGTCAATTAAAGTGTGAGCATCAATTGGGTTATTATTGTCATCAACCTTATCACCAAACCCAGCAATTGAACCAATCAAACCACCAACAAGCATTGTGTTGTAAGTTTCAGCATTGCTTCCATCACTGTCAGTAATTGTTGTGGTATACCAAGTGGTGTTTGCAAACATATAACCTGAAACAGTGTTGTTAGTTATTGTAACACCATCATCATAAATTCTTGCAACTAAGCCACCAAGTTGAGCAACTCCGTAATTTCTGCTTGCAAGAGCATCACGGTTAACATTAACACTTAAATTAATTCCTGAAATGCTTGAACCTTTATAAGCAAACCCAACTGCACCACCAATTGAATAAGTTGTGCTGTTGTTGCTTGTTAGGTTGTTGCTTGAAATTGAAACTTGGGCAACAATGTTATGAAGTTGTGCAAGTGAAGTTCCATCTTCACTGCCCATAATGCTAACAAGACCAGCCATGTTTAAACCATCATAAAGCGTTGCAATAACTTTAAAGTTGCTAATTTCGCCATTTCCAATATTTTCAACTGCAAGACCAGCAACAAATGCTTCTCTAATTGCAGTTACTGCTTCGTCATTTGTAACAACGGCAGAAACACTTGTGATTGTTGGAGAAACTATTACCATTTCACTTCCAGCAGTGCCGTTTAATGTTCCTTCGTTAGTTTCGGCAACACCACCAACTCTAACACCTCTAAGGTTACCTTGAACAGCAATTCCAGTAAATGTTTCATCATAAATTACTTGTCCAGCACTTGCGTTATTTGTAACAATACCCGCAACGCTGTAACCTGTTAAATTACCCTTAAATGAGCAGTTTTCAACAGTTCCGTTATTATCAACAACAATACCAGCAACAAAACCTTTAACATCAACACCAGCATTTGCAACATTAACATTTGTTAAAGTTGAGCCATTGCCAAGTGCAATAACGGCACCTGCAACCTCAGTGTTGATTTGTGAAGCAACCACATTATCAAACTTTTCATTGCCTAAAACTGAAATGCCTGAAATTGTTGAGTCTGAAATGTCAGCGTTATATGCTTCGCCAACAATACCAGCAATTTGAGTGTTGTTGTTGTAAACAGTGTTTGCTGTTAAAGTTACAGTAACATTTTTAATTTCGCTTCTGTTAGTGTTTGTTGAATTAGTAACAAACCCAGCAACACCACCAATCAAACTTCCTTCAACCAAGGTTTGGTTAGCAGTAAATCTTGAGTTAACAGTGTAATTTTCAACAACACACCCTCTCGCAACACCAACAACACCACCAACACCGGCTGAAACTGCCCCGCCAAAATCATTAGCGTAAGAATAACCATTCACTGTAATTGAAACTGAACTGTTATCACCTAAAATCTTAGTGTCTGTTGCATAAGCAACCAAACCACCAATAGTTACCCTTCTTAATCTTTCAATTCCCAAAACACCAGCACTTGCTGAAATTTGGTTTTCAATGGTTGATTTAACATTTTCAGCAATAACAACATTCATTGAGCCAATGTTTAAAGCATTAATTGTTGCACCATCAGCATTGCTGATTAATGCCACATCAAGATACCCTTCATTTGCTCCATCAAACACTGAAGACACCAAATAATCCTGATAGTTATTTTCATCAATACTTATGCTTAAATTTGAAATTGTTTTGCCATTACCATTAATTGTTCCTTTAAACACCTTGTTTCTGTTGCCAATAGGTTTAAAGTTAACACCTTTCATGTCAACATCTGCCTTAATTTCGCAAACAAAGTCACTTTCAAGAACGCCATAAACATCTTCATCTGCACTTGCAAGTTCGCTAAGTTCAACTAAATGCCCAGCATTTGCAATAACCCAAGGGCTTTGTGCACTGCCATCACCTTGTTCAAACACTTCAATGGTAATATCACATTCTCTGCCATTAGTTTTAACAGCAGTTCCAACAAACTTACCCTCTGCATTTGCTTCATATTGACCATTTTCACTGTTGTAAACAATCATTGAAGCGCTGTTATTCACATCAAAGTTAAAGTTAATAGATTCATAATCATTAAGCTCGGTGCAAACATCACCAGTTCTATAAGCCAAATAAACACTTGGTTCAGGCACTTGTGTGCCACCAAAAGCAGTAGCAATTGTGGTGATTGCCAAAGTAAGGGTTAAAACCACGCTTAAAACTATAGAAGCAACAACACCTTTTTTCATAAAACTCTCCTTTATGTTAAGATTTCCCCATAACATTACTATTCTACTTGCTAAATTATACCCCTAAACCACATCAATGTCAATACCCATACAAAAATTTAGGCAAACAAACAATAAAAAATGCTATGTTCAATGCCAATCTTTTTTGTTATTTTGCGGTTTTTATATGATTTTTACCTTAGAATTATATCATTATTCATAAATTTTTGCAACACACATGCTTTTTATTCTAACAGTCAAAATATCATCTGCCTAAAAACATTTTCCTGTGCAAGTCTAAAAGAAAAAGCCATGCATGGCTTTTATAATTTATGATAATGTAAGTAAATGTGTTACTTGATTGAAATTTTTATCTTGCAGGTAATTGCATGTTATAAGAATTTTATCATATATTGTTGTCTGGTCACCACTATTCATGTTTTGAAGCCCTAAGGTAAACTGCAAACACCTTACTCCCCCAACTGATGAAACACTAGCATTTGAAATAGTCAACTTGTTATTGCCAAGTGTTGAAACTGAAATGTTTCTAAGAGCAACCTCATTTTCAATAAAATTGTTTTGATTGTCAATTAAAAATAAACTTATTGTAACTGAATTTGTGTTTTCAGAGCCAAAGGTTAAAGCGCTTCCTGTTGAGTTTTCAACAAATTTATCACCATAAAGCACTTTAATGCTGCTAACTGGGTTAACAACACTAACTTCAATTGAAGCATGCATATTGCTTCCAGTTTTTCTAAACCCATTATCATCAACCAAATAAGCAGTAATTGTTGCCGTTCCTGTTTTGCCGGTTGCTTTAATTTGCATAGTTTCGCTATCCACAACCTCAACAACTGTTGGGTCAGAACTTTCTAAGTCAAAATTAAAAATTTCGTTGCTAACAATTTGTGTTGATGGAGTTGAATATTGCTCAATTCTATTAGTTTGGGTGTTAAAATAACTGTTAAATTCGCCAAACATTTGAAGATTAGTTGAACTTCCTGCTGAAAGCACAATGTTAGGGTTTGATACCCCTTGTCCATTCAAACTTGGGTGAGTTAAATAGGTGCTTGTTGGGTAAATTTTTCTTACAACATAGCAACTGTCAGTAATATCCCCCGCCTGCACTGTAATCTGCACCGAATTAAACCCCTCTTGTGCGGTAAAATTTCCACCAATTAAGGTATAAAAATCTTGGTGCGATTGTGAATACAAAATGTCAAAATTATTTGCCGTTGAAGGGAAAACCTTATAATCAAGGTTTTTAGTGCAATTTTCATCAACATAAAAAATTTGCCTGCTGAAATTTATTGCTGCAATTGAGGTGTTGCCTGAAACGCCACACCCAACAAGGCAAAAACAGCAAACAAACAGCAAAGCAAAAACGCTAAAAAATTTTTTCATCAGTTCCCTTTTATCCACTTAACAATATTTTGTGCAAAATGCACTACATTATTACAATTTAATTATAATATCCCCCCTGCCTTTTGTCAAACATAAATAAAGATAAACTAAAATAATAAAAATCCAAAAACTCCTTGAAATTTTAATTATTTTATGCCACACTAACTAATATGATGAAAACAATAGTAAACAAAATGATAAAGGCAATTAAACAATTCAACCTTATTGAAAATGGAGACACAGTTGCAGTGGGTCTTTCAGGCGGAAAAGATAGTTTATTACTTCTAAAAGCCCTAAAAACCTTTCAAAGTTATAAAATGATTGACTTTAACCTTATTGCAATTACCATTGATTTTGGAAGAGATGATATGGATTTTTCACCCATAAAAGACTTTTGCAAACAATTAGATGTTCCCTATTTTATTGAACCATCTCAAATTTATGACATTGTTTTCAATGTAAGAAAAGAGAAAAACCCTTGCTCTCTTTGCGCTAAAATGAGAAGAGGTGCTTTGTGTAACTCTGCAATAAAACTTAATGCAAATAAACTTGCACTTGGCCACCATGCTGATGACCTGGTTGAAACTTTTATGTTAAGTTTCATTTTTGAAGGAAGGCTTTCTACCTTTTCACCAAAAACATTGATGTCAAGAACAAACATAACCGTTATAAGACCTTTTGTTTATGTTAGTGAACAAGAGGTAATTGTCCACTCAAAATCATTACCAGTTGTTTTTAACCCTTGCCCTGCCAACAAAAACACAAAAAGACAATATGTTAAAAACCTTATTGCAAAAATAAAAGAAGATGAACCCTGCGCAACAGAAAATCTTACTCGTGCAATAACAAACCCGCAAAGAAATAATCTTTGGAAAATTTAAGCCTGCATAACGCAGGCTTTTTTTATTTAAACTTAATCAACATAATTTAAAATTAGCATGTTTGAACCGCTTATTCCCGTTGCAGAGCCCGCAGTTTGAACAACCAAATCACCTTTTTTAATGAATTTTTTTCTAACTGCAATTTCCCTTGCGTGGCTTAAAAGTGTTTCGGTGTTGTTAATTTCAGGCTGTTTTACAGGAATAATTCCCCAAACTGCACCAAGTTGTTGAAACACTTTTTCACTGTAAGTGCAACCAAGAATTTGAACCTGAGGTCTGAACCTGCTTATTTCTATCGCCGTTGTTCCTGTTTTTGTTACCGTTATAATTGCCCGTGCTTTGCTTGAATGTGCAAGAGCATATGCACCAAAAGCAAGGCTTGCTGTGATGTTGCCTTTTAACGCAACAAAATTGTTAACATCTAAATTGTCTTCAATTCCTGCCTCAATTTCACAAATAATTTTGCTCATTGTTTCAATAACCAGTGCAGGATATTTCCCCACGCTTGTCTCAGCTGAAAGCATAACCGCCCCACTTCCATCAAGAATGGCATTTGCAACATCGCTAATTTCAGCCCTTGTTGGTTTTGCATTTTCAACCATAGATTCCAGCATTTGGGTGGCAGTTATAACAAGTTTTCCGCACTTGTTGCATTTTGAAATTATTTCTTTTTGAATTTGAGGAATTTTTTCAAAAGGAATTTCAACCCCCAAATCTCCCCTTGCAACCATAATTCCATCACTTTCGCTTATTATTTCATCAATGTTATCAATGCCTGCTTGGCATTCAATTTTTGAAATAATTTTAATATCTTGGGCACCAAGCCTTTTTAGTAATTCTTTAACGCTTAAAACATCTTTCTTGTTTCTTACAAAAGATATTGCAATGTATTCAGCCCCCTCTCTTACTGCAAAGCCAATATCTTCTTTATCTTGCGCTGAAAGGTAAGGTAATTTAATTTGAACACTAGGCACATTTATGCTTTTGTTGTTTGAAAGTTCACCCCCAAAAACAACCTTGCAATAAATTTCGCTTTCACTAACAGAGTCAACTTTCATTTCAAGCAAGCCATCATTAAGCAAAATTTTTGTTCCATTGCTAACATATTTTGGCAAATCTTTAAAATCAACATAAACCTGATTTTGGTTGCCCTCAACCTTTTTTGTTGTGAAGACAAACCTATCCCCATCATTTAAAAATATTTTGCCATCTGCAAAAGTTCCAATTCTAATTTCTGGACCTTTTGTGTCAATCAAAACAGGCAAAGATATCCCAAGTTTTGCCCTTAACTCTTTAATTTTATCAATATGCGCTTTATGACTTTCATGAGTTCCATGGCTCATGTTAAACCTTGCAACATTCAACCCTGCTTTAACCATGCTTAAAATCACATCTTCACTTTCACACGCAGGGCCCATTGTTGCTATAACTTTTGCTCTTCTGTTCATATTCACCTCACTTTGTTTTACACACATATTATATACAAATTTAAATTCGCATGCAAACAAAAAAAGCGTATTTACTACGCTCAGTTTGTAGACAAATTTATCAGACTGTTCAAAAACAAGCAATGCAAGGCTCAAAAAATGCCTAAAAGCAGGAGTTTAGTTTTCTAAATGACTGTTTTTAGGCGTTTTTTAGTAAACACAGCAAGAAAAATTTTAAAAAATTTTTCGATTGCGAAGTTTTGGGGCAGTCTGAAGCGTATTTACTACACTTATATTTTTGCTAATTGTTTTGTAAATTTATTTGTCGCTTGAAAGGTAATTATTAGGGTCAACCAACTTGCCATCAAGCCAAACCTCAAAGTGCAAGTGAATGCCATCAAGTTTTTCGCTTGTGCAAGTTCCCATCACACCAATTTCAGCACCTTTTGTAACAGTGTCGCCTTGTTTAACCATAACATCGCTTGTGCAAGATTTGTAAACAGTTTTAAGGTTATCATTATGCACAATGGTAATAACTGTGCCGTCCATTATTGAGTTTTCAACGCTTTCAACAGTTCCGTCATAGGCTGCTAAAATTTTTGTTCCCTCAACGCCAGAATAGTCAATTGCCTGATGAGTTTTCCAAACTCCACTTGTTTTATCTTCAACAACCTCATCTTCATAATAATCTTTTAAAACTGTGCCATCTTTAACAGGGCTGTCAAAAATAATAACGGTTTCGCCACCTGTTTGCTGTGCTGGTGGATTTTGCTGTTCATTTTGCTGTTGTTCATTATCAACCTTGTATAAGTCGGCAACAGAAACTGCGGTTACAACGCTAAACACTGCAAGCACGCAAAAACTAACAACTAATGCATATGCATTTCTTTTACAAAACCCTTTCACCTTTTGTAGAAAACTTTTAAACTTGCTCATTTTAACCTCCATGATTTTTTGTTTTTTTTGATTATTATCAACATTTCAACCTTTTATACATTTTTTTTAAAAACTTCCCATAATTATTGGGCTTGCAACTGTTATTTGGTCGCCACTTATTGCAATTTGAACATTGCTTATATGCCCCGCAACCCTGTAAGGCAAAAGTGCGGAAATTGCATAAATGTTGTAAACCTCATTAACCTGAGATGTTTCAACAACAATCAACCCAAAAACATTTGCAAATTCAACAAGATTAAAATTTTCTTTATTTGTTGAAAAAAACTCTCCAATCACTTCACCCTCTTGCGAGTAACTGTAATAAATTTCAGGAGTAATTCCAAAAATTTCACAAGCAAAGCCATGGTTAAAACAACTGTCAAAAATCTTTTCACTCTCTTCTCCTGTGGCATAAACTCCAATTGTTAAATCAGATTTGTCAACATTTGAAAGCAACCCTTCCATGTTAAACGAAAAATATGTTATAAGTAAAATTGATAGACTTGCAAAAATACACAACTTTTTCATAAAAAAATCACCTTTATTAAAAGATGATTTCCAATTTTTTAAATTTTACAATTTTGTTTTTTATCATTCTTGTTTTATTTTGGCGTTTTGTGCAATTTCTGCAACCTCAGCATTTTTTAACTTTTTCTTTTTTGAATTTTTGCAAAGCCCAATAATAAACCTTACAATAATAAACACAAAACCAACAATCAAGAAGAAATAATAGTCAAACATTCTCCAAGTTAAAAATGACCACGCAACGGTGTCAGTGTTTTTAAAGAACACATTATACATTATAAGAAATGCAATTTCCTTAACACCAGTGCCACCCGGCAAAATCATAATGGTTGAAGCCATGTCAACAACCTGATACCTTGCAAGAGAAATCAGCCACAACCACAGCCCGCTTGCAAAGTTTGCAATGGTAACAGTTTGCGTGAATGCCATTGATGTGAAAAAGCCCATTGAACAAAACAAAATAAAATCAGCCACAGTGTAAAAAATTGATTTAAACAAAACACTTTTGTTTTGAGCCAAAAACTTCATTGAACTTTGATATTCAATAACTTGCCTTATAAACTTATCATAACTTTTACGATAATTTTTAACAACTTTAAGCCTATAACCAATTCTTATTGCCCACTTTGCAATCTTTTTACCAACAATTTTACTGCTTCCTAAAAACAAGAACCCCATGCTTACAAATGTTGTTATAATAATTCCAACAACACCTAAAATTTTCAAAAGAACAATCAAAAGGTTCATGAGACCGCTTTCAGCAGGAATAAGCGGAACAAGAAAAATATAAATAATAACAATCAAAAACCATCTAACAAGTTGGCTAATTATCATTTTAATAATAGGAATGCTGGTTGCAACCCCAGGGGTTACCCCACCTTTGATAAGGTTTAAAATTTGTGAAGGTTGCCCACCTGCTGCCATTGGGGTAATATCATCATAATATTTCCCCAAAATTGTAACTTTAAGGCTTAGCCAAAACCTTCTTTTCCCTGTTGTGCTTTTAAGAAAAACACTCATTGAAAGGGTGTTTACCAAATAAAACCCAACAAAGCAAGCAAGGGCCCCTAAAAGCCAATATAATTTATTGCCTTGTTGCGCTAAAATTTCACCAAGTGATGCCCCGCTTGTTTCGTTAATCAATGCTCTTACAACAAAGAACATGAAAACAATGTTGATAATAAAGAAAATCAGGTTCCAAATAAAACTCTTTTTCTTCTTTTTAGGCTCTTTTGTTTCATTTGCTTCTTCAAGCCTTACTGTTGCGGCTTCTGTGTCAATAATGCTGTCACGAACAAGCAATTGGTCAATGCTGATTTGTTCACCATTTTCGGTGGTAAATTCAGGTTCTTCACTTGCAATTTGGCTTCCATTTTGGCTTTCACTTTCACCATTTTCTTGCAAGCAAGAAGAAGGCATTTCTGCCCCAACAATCATAAGTTGCTCTTCTTTTTGAATTATTTTTTGTTCCTTTTTCTTTCTTGCCACAAATCCACCAAAACGCACTAAGGCATATACCAAAAATTTAACACACCAAATAATACTATGTCAAATAAATTTTACTTAGCAAACGCAACAAAAAACTTCACCAAAGCGGTGAAGCCAATTTATTTTTCTAAACTTTCTTCTTCAATTGTGGCAGAATTTTGTGTTTGCTTTTTGCTTTGTTCATAAGCATACTTAAAATCATCAAAATTTAAAACCATTGTTCCATCAAGGCAATCTCCCTCAACAAAAACATAACTTCCAAGATAAAGAAATTTAGTTCTTTGAATTCTTTTTTCAATAGCAGGTAATCTTTCAAAAATTCTTTCAATTTTGCTTGGGTCAACTGAAATGTCTTTAATTTCAGCACCAATGCATTTTGCATAAAGTGTTAATCTTTTTGCGTTACTTACACACTCCATAACATCTTGTGCAGAAATGTTTTCTGCTATCGAGTAAGACGAATTGTATCTTGAAGTAAGGCAATTTTCATCACCTTGACTAAAATAAAATTTTTTAACTTTGATTTGTTTGTTTTGAGTTGGAACTCTACTACCATCAGTATCCATAAAATAAAAATAATCTCCTATTTTTCTAATAAATTTTCGTTTGTAAGCCTTTCAAAATCTTCAAATGAAACACTTAAATCATTAAACTTTTCGTCAACCATCATAACCAAAAGTTCACCTTTATAATTGCTTTTTAACTTGCCTTTAAATTCACAAATTTCCATTTGGTTTGGTGAATGCATAATGTTGTATCCCCCACCAAAATTATTAACATAAAGCACAAACATTATGCTTTGATTGATGCAGTTTAAAACTTCATCACTATTAAGATAATACCCTTTTTTTGTGAAATTTTTTGCACTTGTTTCAACACTTGTATAAACTTTAACTTTTGTTTGCATAATTTTTAGCAATTTGCAAGCAGTGCATCTTCTTCTTCAATTAATTTTATGCTGTTTTGCTCTCTGTGTTCAATGGCACTTTTAAAGTCTTTATGAAAAATGTGATAAACTTTAAAATTTTTATCTGTTATGTCAACATAAAATTTTGTATCAAAATAAGACTTTTTAGCATTCAAATATTCAGTTTCTTGCTCTAAAACAGCATAAACTGATAACGGATTAATTGAATCAAAAATACGATAACTGTTTCCAGAAATTGAATTTTCAAAAATTTCAAGCATTGTGCAATTATCAATAAGTTCAACAACTTCATCAAGGCTCATTCTTTTAACCGCTTCGCACGCAAAACCATTTTCATAATCATTGTAATAAACATTGACAATTCTTTTTTCCATTCTGCATATCCCCCCTTTTCTAAGTTCAACCATTATATCATCAAACTGTCACTAATTCAATAGGCATTTGAAAATTAAATTAAAAAATAACAAAAAAAGAAGAGTTTTTTGTAAAAAAACTGCAATTTTTTATTTTTAACACCTAAAAAACAGCCGAAATTGGCTGTTTTTTACATTCCGCTTAAATCATTATATGTTGGCTCTCTGTAAACCTCAAACTTGTTTTCAGTTTTTGCCGCCTCAAAAATTTCATATAAATGTGTTGAATAATATGATGAAAGTTCTTCTTCTTTTAAACAATCATAAACATAGTTTAAAAGTGTTTTGTTGCTGAATGCAACTATTTTGGTGTTTGCAAGTTCTTCAATAATTTCAGCATCAGTTTTGTCTGTTCCATCTGCTTTTTGAAGAGAAACAATTTCACCTTGCTTGTAAACCCCTGAAAGCATCATAAGATGCACACCATAATCAGTAACAACTGGCAAAATTTCTTCGCCAATGTAATACCCATTATTTTTATAGTTGTTGTAAAGGGTTCTTCCGCCATCAGCAAATTCACTCATAAGCCCGCCATCTTCGTCAGGGTCAGTTGAAATTGCATACCCAATTTGCTCAATCAAAGCATCGCTTCCAAGTGAAGAGTCATCATTAGTGTAGGTATAAACATATTGCACAAATAAGTTTGTTCTTAAATAACTTTTTTCTTCATCAGTCAATTCATATGACGGATTACTTGTTTCTTCTCTTCTTTTATCTCTTTCGGTTTCAAAAAGTTGTGCACATTCCTGTTCAAACTTTTCCATTATTTCTGAAACCGTAATCTTTGCGTCAACCATAACAGGAATTTTTTCACCATTTTCATCTAACACAAAACTTCCGTCTTCATTAGTTTCGTAAACAATGTTTCCTTCTTCATCAGTTTTTTCAACTTGAACAACTTCCCCATTTTCATCACGATAACTTGTTTCAAGAATCCACTTGCCTGTTGATGAATCATAGGCAAAATCAAGTCTTGCGTTAAGATATTCTTCCCTGAACATCTCGTCTTTTTTAGCGTCATACCCTTCATAGCCCTTTAAAATTTCAAGAGTATCTTCACTAAACTCAACTAGTATATGCTTAACTGTGAAAAATTCATACTGCCCTTCATAATGGTAAAGAATTAAATCAGTGTTTTCAGTTGAAAAAACAATTTCAGTGTAATTATCTTCAACGGTGTTGTCTTGCTTGCTTGCAAACAGAAGTTCTTTATATTTATCAACAATTGCTTTTTGCATTGCAGCGTCTGCAATTTGCTCATCATAAGTCATGTTGCCAAACACTCTTGATTCAACATATTCTCTGTAAAGTTCACTCATTTTTGAAGTGCGGTAAGAGTCATAAAGAGTTTTAAGGGTTTCAATAACGGCCTCATCTGCGCTGTATTTTTTGCCTTCAAGTTTATAACTATAAACAAGGTCTGAAACAAACTTGTTCCATGCCTTTGTTCTGTAAGCCATAAACTCAGTTTCAACATCTTTAAACATTTCATCTTTAAGTTCAATTAGTTTTTGGTTAAAATCAGGCTCAGCAGCAGGGGTAACATCGTCAAAACTTAAAGGCTCTGCTGGTTCAAAAACATAGTCTTCATAAACCTTAGAATCTTCTTCACTGTCACTATGCTCAGTTATTCTTGAAGGAGCGGTTTTTCCATCATTTTCAATAAAAGTTTGCTCATAAGAATTAATCAAATGCAAAACTTCATGAAATGCATCTTCAAAAATTTCTGTCATGTCGTCTTCACTTAAAACCACAACTTTTTCAGCCTCAATTTCTTGAATTGCATTCAAATACATTTCTTCATAAATAATTTTCATTACAATATCTTGGTCATAATACGCAAAATATTGACTGTAAGTTTGATATTGCTTTTCAAGGTCAGCATATGTAATTTCTTTGTCATAAATTTTTGCAATAACTGTGTCACTTGTTAAATCACTTTTGGTTGACAAAAGTGAACAACCTGAAAAAATTGACAAGCACATGCAACAAAACAAAATAATAGCAAAAAATTTTCTTTTCAATTTAAAAGCCTCCTAATAAGTCGTTTAATTATACAAAATCTTATAACTAAAATCAAATAAATTTGCCTTAGTTTCAGTTGAATTTTATTAAATTTGAACAGTTTATGCAGTTTTGCTTGCAATTTCCAAAAATTTGATTATGTTTTTTAAGTTAAGAACCCCATCACTTTCAGGTTTCATTTTAACCATTGAGGTTTCACCAAGTTCAAGTGCACAACTGTTTCTAAACTCAAACAATGCCTGTCCCACTCCGTTGTTATCTGTTATGCTTATGGAATCTTTAAAAATTAATTTAATGCCCATAGCAGTGCTAACAATTTCAGTAATTTTTAATTTTTTTGCAAGGCTTTTAGCATAAGCAATGTCAATTAGGTTTAAAACTGGTTTTGGAATTTGCCCAAAAGTGTCTGATAAATCTTGTTCAAGTGAAATTTTATCTTCAATGCTTGAAATTGAAGAAATGTTTTTATACATTGTCATTCTGTTTGCAGAATTAGTTATAAAGTTTTCAGGAATAAATGCATCAATGCTAACTCGCATTAAAACATCAATTTCTTCTTCAACCTTTTGCCCCTTAATTTCAGCAACAGCATTTTTAAGTAACTTGTTATAAAGTTCATAGCCAACCTTTTGCATAAACCCGTGTTGCTCAGCCCCCAAAACATTTCCGCCACCACGAATTTCAAGGTCTCGCATGGCAACCTTAAAGCCACTTCCAAATTCAGTAAATTCACTTATTGCATCAAGGCGCTTATATGCCTCTTCACTTAACACTTTATCATATTTGTATGTAAAATAGGCAAACGCAGTTTTACTGCCCCTTCCAACTCTTCCCCTGATTTGGTAAAGTTGACTAAGCCCAAACCGCTCGCTATCACAAACAATAAGAGTGTTGGCATTTTCAATGTCAATTCCGTTTTCAATTATTGTTGTGCAAACTAAAACATCAGCCTCTTTTTTGTAAAACTTGTAAACAATATCTTCAAGTTCTCTTGAAGAAAGTTGTCCGTGTGCCACCAAAATGCTCGCTTCAGGAACAAGTTTTTTCAATTCTTCACTAAAAGCATAAATCTTTTCAACTCGGTTAAACAAAATAAACACCTGCCCGCCCCTTGCAAGTTCCCTTATTATCGCATCTCTTACCAAACTTTCGCTATATTCACACACAAAAGTTTGCACTGGCAATCTTTCACTTGGAGGAGTGTTAATTATGCTAACATCTCTTATTCCCGAAAGTGACATTTGCAATGTTCTTGGAATTGGCGTTGCAGAAAGAGTTAAAAAATCAACAAGCGGATATTTATTTTTCAGTTTCTCTTTGTCTTCAACCCCAAACTTTTGCTCTTCATCAAGAACCACAAGCCCTAAATCTAAAAACTCAACATCTTTTGAAAGAAGCCTGTGTGTTCCGCAAATTACATCAATTTTGCCAAGCGCAAGGTCATTTAAAATTTTTGCAGTTTCTTTTGCCGTTTTAAACCTGTTTAAAACCTCAACCCTAACCCCAAAAGGCTCCATTCTTGCCTTGCAAGTGTTAAAGTGCTGCTGACTTAAAATTGTTGTTGGGGCAACAAAAGCCACCTGTTTGTTGCTTAAAACCGCTTTAAACATTGCTCGCATTGCAACCTCGGTTTTTCCAAACCCAACATCACCACACAAAAGTCTGTCCATAACTTTTTGGCTTTGCATATCTTTTTTAATTTCTTCAATGCTTTTTAATTGGTCTTGTGTTTCAATGTGTGCAAATGAATTTTCAAACTCTCTTTGCAAAGCATTATCTGGCAAAAACGCAAACCCTTTTTTTGCCTGCCTTTTGGCGTAAAGTTCGGTCAGGTCAAAAGCAAGTTTTTTAACTGATGCCTTAACCTTTTCTTTAACTTTTGCAAACTCAACCCCACCAATTTTGCTTAGTTTTTTAGGGGTTTCAGCCCCGCTGAACCTTTCAAGCATATTAAGGCCATCAATTGGCACATAAAGTCTGTCGCCATCACGGTATCTAACAACAACATAGTCTTTGCTTCCAAAGTTGTTTTTAAGGTTAGTAACCCCTTCACAAACGCCAATTCCATGAAAACTGTGAACAACATAATCTCCAACCTTTGGAACACTAAAAACATCTTTTCTATTTGCCGTTACCCTGCTGGTTGCCTTTTTTGGAGCAAATAAGTCTGTTGATGAAATAACAACAATTTTTTGGTCAGGCAAAATAAACCCACCTGAAAAATAAATGGGAACAACTGCACTTTTGCTATCAGCAATTGAAGCAGACTTATTCTGCTCAATAAAAATTTCATTTTCTTCAAGCCTAGCAGTTAAAGAGTTTGCTCGCTTTTCATCTTGGGCAAGAAGAAAAATTTTAAAGCCATTAAACTGCCAGTTTTTAAGGTCTGTGCAAAGTTCAACAAAATTGTGATAATATCTTGAAACAGGCAAACTTCTAAAAGAAAAAACCTGGCTAGGGTTATAAAACCTGTTAGAGTTTGTTATTTTTTGATGAACAATTCCGCCAAAATTTAAAATCTTTTGCAAAACAAAATTGGCAGAAAAATATCCCGAACATTTTTTGCTAAAAACCTCTCCGTTATTTGCCATTTGTTTGTGCCTTAACTCAATTTCAGCACTTGAATTGATAATGGCGTCATAACACATTTTTCCTTCATCAAAAATAATCAAAGTGTTTTCTTTTAAATAATTAAAAATACTGTCGCACTTGTTTTCAAATAAACTTAAAATAACATCAAGCGTAAAGTTTTTGTCATGATTTTCAAGCCTTGAAATTATTTCATAAATGCTTGTAACAAATGCAGATTGCTCAGGTTTTCCCATTTGTGCATTTTGGGCAATTTTTTTAAGTTTTTCAATTGCATAATTTATTTCATCTTCACTTAAAAATAAATCGGTAAAAGGCAAAACTTCAACTTCACTTGCCTTAACTTTTCCTGCCTGCAAGTTATCATCAAGAACACTTATGCTTTCAACCTCATCACCAAAAAACTCAATTCTAAATGCGTTTTTAGCCCCAGTTGGAAAAATGTCTAAAATATCTCCCCTTAAAGCAAACTGACCACACTCAAAAATAAGTTCTTCCCTGGTATAACCCAAATAAACAAGTTGTGTTTTTAATTTTTCAAGGTCAATTTCATCATGCACTTTAATGTTAATAATGTTGTCAGTTAAATCTTTTTTCTTTGGCAAAAAAGCACAAAGACTATCTGCACTAACAACAAGCACCCTGCATTCCCCACTTGCAAGGTCTGCTAAAACCTTTATTCTTTCAATGTTTGGCAAAATTGTTTGGGCACGCTTGTAAAACAAATTGTCAATATAAACAGGAAACAGGCTGACCTTATCTTTAAATATGCATTCAAATTGTGAATAAATTTTTGTTGCGCTAACATAATCACTTGCAACATAAACAATGGGCGCGTCAATGTTAGAGCATATTGCTATTTTTTCATTCTGCCCCATTGACAAAACCGAAACTTTTTCATTATTTTTGCACGCAGAAATAAGGCGAGAATAATCTCCCCCTAAATCAAAAAAATTAAAAAACTGTTTAACCTGTTTTTCCATTACCAACAAATTATAGCAAACCTGGCACACTTTTACAATAGCATTTTTCTAAATTTAGCCCGAAGTAAACCAAAAAACCACTTTAATTTTAAAAATTTAAA
>CAJKVX010000013.1 GCA_905203455.1 uncultured Eubacteriales bacterium | reverse complement strand
TTATTTTTTTATCAAATGTAACTAAAAACCATTTTAAAAGCCCAGTTGGCAAAACTGCAAAATTTTATAAATAAAAAAGCAACCCAAAAGGTCGCTCGCATAAATTTTTATATTTTTATTAGTAAAGTGTTAAAACTAAGGTTGCTTTTAATAACAGAAACTAAATGCCTGCATCACACAACAAAAAAGACTGAAACTGGGCAATTAAATTTAATTTTTATTTAAAATTCCACTTCAAATTTTCTGTTGATTGCATAACAACAGTTAAATAACCATATCTTTTAAATCGCCCGTCTCATCAAAAGTCATTATGGCAAAAACCTCATTTGTTTGCCCGTTTGTTGTAACTTCTTGTTTTAAGGTTAATTTATCTTTAATATAAAGCGTTGTGTAATTTGACTTATTTTCATCAGCATAACAAACATAAATTGTGCATTCAACTCCCTCAACTTCGCCTTTGCCACTTTCAATTAAACCGCCGTTTTGAACCTTTAAATACTCACCAAAATAAGGCACATCACTTATCACATCTTCAATGGTTGTTAATGTTTCACATTGGTTCCAATTGTAAAATTCATCAGGTTGAAATTTAACATAACCCCCTAAATTTTGATCAAATATGTAAAGGGTTTCGTTATAAATCATTCCATCAAGGTCGCTATATTCGTAGTAATAAACTTTGTCATACCCCTCTGTTTCATTAAAATCTCTAACTAAATAAATTGAATAAAAATCATCAACATAACTTGTTAATGTGAAACTTGAAGGGACTTGCTCATTAACTTTAACATTAACCTCAACTTTTATTGTTACACCTTTAAAATTTGAATTTGTTGGCGTGAACACAACATCAAACCACCCTGCCTTGGTCACAACACTTTCACCATTCGCCCAAGAAAAACTGCCCGCAACTTCACTTAAACCAAAGTCAACCAAATCTTGTGAAGATGAAAGCATTGCATAAGCCTTGCCACCACTAAGAATGCTGTAATTTAAAGTTTGTCCGCTTAAAATTTGCGTTCCCGAAGGCAACTCTAAAATTTCAGGTGTTGTTGCAACAGTTTCAACATTGTTATAAACTAAATTAACATATCCGCTAGAATCTGCATTTTCAAGTTCAAAGTTTTTGCAACTTTCACTCAGTTTATATCTTACAACAATTTGCTGATTTTTTCCCACTTCACTTTCTTTTTGGCCATTACTTGTAACCAGAAAGAAAACGGTTCCATTTTGATAAACTGCAAAATTTGAATGAATGTCAAGTTCAAAAGAATAATCTAAAAACTCTCCATTTGGGCTGGAAACCAAAAATGGTTTATTTAAAGTTTTGCTAGTTACAGTTGTTGGAAACAATTCATTTTCATCTTTAAAATAATTTGACCCGTTATATTCCCTTACTAAATTTATATCGCTATTTAATGCAAGAGTTAATTTTGCCTTTAAAATTTCCCATTCAATAGAAACACTGGTTAATGAGCCATCTTGCCACATATAATTTGATGGGTCTGTAAGGCTTACTGTAATAACGCTTTTGCCAGCATCAGTTCTTGTGTTGTTTTCAACCTCCATTAAACACTCTTCAAAATTCAACAAACTTGCTGTTTGAGGTTGTGCGTTATAGTAATATGTTTTATTTTCAAGGTAAGGTTTTGAAAGTTCTTTTTTGTTAACAACAACGCTAACCTCACAACTAAATGGTGGCAAATTTATGCTTTCGTGATAATAAAACACTGCTTCAAAATTTTGAATTCCCGCATTGCCAACTAACACCTCATTGTTATAAAGTGTTTTGTTCCAACTCCACTCTCCAAACTCACTTGATGGAAGTTTAACACTAAAAAGTTTATCACCATAAGTTGCAACAAGCCCTGTGGGCATTTCAATTTCTGGCTCGGCAACATTAACTGAAATTTCAATATGATTTACAGTTTCATAATTTTGTGTGTCTTGTGGGGTAAAAGTTGCATAATAAACATTTGAACCAACTTGATTTAAAATGGTGTTTTCATTTTCAAAATTAAACCCCTTTGGAAGTGTTATGTCTGACAGACTTTGCCCAAATTCGGCATTTAAATTTTCAGGTATTGTAAATGCTGGAATTGCCTTTAAAACAACAACTTTTATAACCACAGGGTTAAAATCAAGATACTTAATTTCAAAGTCATATCCTTCACTGTTTGCAGGCAGGTTTTGCCCAAGGCTTGAAACTTCAACGCCCTCACTTTTAAATGTTAGCGTTTGTTTTGCATTGTCTTTACAAACTCTTTTTAAAGTTACCCTTTCTTCAAGATTTAAAGATTGCCCGTAAGTTAAAACTATTATGTTGTTTGTTGAAGAATAAAGTTCGTTATCAACATAAACTTCAAACCCAACAACACTTTTTGCGTCGTTTACATTTTGCCCGTCATTACTACTAGGCAAAGTTGACCCCTGATTGCAACCACAAAGCATTGTAAGAACGGGAAAAATTAACGCAAAAATAATTGCAAAACACCAATTTTTCATTTTATATCCTTCTCTTTTGTAAAATTCCAACGCTAATTTAAGCATATAACACACGGTATGTCAACCACCAATGAAAAATTAATAAGAAAAAAACAAAAGGTCTTTTATTTTTAAAGACCTTTCTAAATTTATTTAGTTATAATTTTGAATTTATTTCATATCTTTAGAATTTGTTTAATTATGTTTTTAAATTATTTCATATATTTAGAATTTATTTAATTGTAATTAAACCACTGAACCATCAGCCATATTTCCACTTTGCAAAACACTTGTGGTTAATTAACTTTAATTTAGTTTGCACTATTACTTGTTTCATTTTCAGTTGTGGTTATAAAAGATGTTTTTTAATTCATTTTATTTTAACTCACCTGAAACATCTTTTAAGCCTTGGTTGCTAGCGTTTACGCTTTGGCTTTGTGCAGTTAATGTTTCACCATTCGCTAAATTTGTTTCAACAAAAACTGGGTTTTCAACACTTGCTGTTTGCAACAAAGTTTCAGGTTTTGTAGCACACTCATTTCCGCTTTCAAAAGCAGTTTTGGTAACGCCCTGCAACAAAATTTCAGTTTTAGTGGCATTTTCGTTTGTTGAAGGCATTTCACTCTTCAAATCATTTCCTTGCACCACAACTGTTTCATCTTCTGCAACAATTTCGCCTGTTGATAAGGTTCCAGTTTCTGCAACTTTTTCACTTGCCGATAAAATTTCGGTTTTTGCAACAACTTCGCTTGCCAAAGTGTTTTCAATATTTAATTCTTTTTCTTCTGGCAAAATAATCTCAGGGTCTGCACCACTTAATTCTGGTGAAGAAATTTCTGTTTTTGCACCACTCACTTCAAACAAAGAGGTTTCAGTTTTTGCAGTTTCAACTGTTTTGCCATCTGTTTTTTGAGGGGCTGAAATTATCCCCAGCACCACAAAAATTCCACAAAGCCCAGTTGTTATGTCCATAACAAGGGAACTGTCAATTTCAAAATTGAATTTATCTGCAATAATTCTTGCCACAAGCAAAATTGCACTGACAAGACTTATCCAGAAATTATATGTTTTCATTTTGTCTTTAAGAGTCATTGTTTTCTCCTTTTAGTTTTGTCTTAATTGTTGTTGATAGTAAACTAAATCCCAAAGGTCGCCAAGGTAATAAGCAAACATGTTATCACTTGTTAACATTTTAAGTGCTTCATTTTTTGAAAGTTGATTAAGGTAATCAAACGCATAAGCAAGTTTTGTTAATCTTTGGTCGCTTTGCTGCCCAATTTGAATGCCATATTTAGCCTCAAGTTCAGCAATATCAATTTGTTGCCCAACTTCTTGGTCTTGTCTTTCTAACCTGTACTGGGCTTCAAGCCTTTCAACCTCGTTGTTAAACTCAATAACCTCTTGTTTTTTCTCTTCAAGTTTTTGCATTTCGCTTTGAATTTGAGTTTGAAGTTCACTTGCATAATCAAGGTCAAGAGAGTTAAGAGCGTTCTCTTGCCTTGCTTCAAGGTTTAAAAGTTCTCTGTCAATTGCTGAAAGTTCTTCATTTAATTCTGTTGCCACTTGGCTTAGTTCACTTGCCCTTGATTTTTCAATGCCATCAAGTTGGTTAATAATTATGCTTGACCTTGCAAGCCCCCTTTTAAGAGCCTGATTTTCAGCACTTGTAACAGTTGAGTCGTAAATTGCGTTAATTTCATCTCTGCTTGCGTTGGCATATTGTCTTGCGGTGTTTTTTTCTTGTGCTTTTGCTTCACGCTCTGTGTTATAACTTTCAGTTTGTGAATTTTTAAGAGTGTTATATTTACTGTCAAGTTGCGCTTTTACAAGTTCTGTTATATCTTCTTGTGTTTGTGTTGGCATTTCAAGCCTTTCAAGAGTTAAATTATTTTGCTCTTCTTGATTTTTCTTGTTGTTATAATAATTATCAATCTTTTCAAACTCAGTGAATGGGTCTTTGGTTGAAAAATCAAGTTGTAAATCTGATGGATATAAATTTTTATTTGTTTCTGGGGTTGATGGCTCTGGGTTGCTAACCTCAGGTTCTTGCGTTTGTGTGTTATCCTGATTCCCCTCATTTTTTAATTGTTCTTTTAATTCTTCGTTTATTTTTGCCTCTTCTTCTCTCTTTTTTTGTTGTTCTTGTGCATAATTGTAAAGACTTTTATAATCTGACCACGCCTTAGACATATCTTCCTCCATTTTTTCTTAAATTTTGTAATAAATTGTGTAGCATTATTTTATTTGCTGTTTGTTGTTTATCAGTTAGTGTAATTAAGTTTTTTATATTTAAATTATGTTTCATCAAACACTCCTATTTCCTGCCCAACTCTGTTTAAAGTAACACCAAAAAGTGGTAAAATTTCACTTGATGAAATGGGCTCACTGCTTGCCCAAACAGGTAGTTTTGTGCCAAGGCTTATTATTTTTTTATAAACCCTGTCTCCTTCTTTTGAATAATAAAGAGTCAGCACTTCATCTTCTGTTATAACCCCGTTTAAAATTTCTGCCTTACCAAGTTTTATTATGTTTTTTGAAAACACCATCTCTTTCACCATCCCCTATTCATTAAAACCACCAACAGTAAGTGTTAGTTTTGCCTCAACAACTTCGCCTGAACCTGAACCCAATGGTTGATATTTTTGGTAAGTAACACTAACTTCACTTGGGTCAGTTGATTTTAACCCTTCAAGCATTGCGCTTGTTTGGTTTAAGTTTATGGCAATTATTGGCTTTTGAGTGTTAGATGTGAAAATTAGTAAACTGTCTTTTAAAAACTCAAAACTTAAAAATTCACTTTGCGTTAAGGTTGAAAAAAAGTTATCGTCAAATTCAACGGGCAAATTATAACCAATGATGTTAAAAATTTTATAACTTGTGCTACTATATTTTTTAATAACATATTTAAAGTCTGGCGAAGCATACAAATCAATTTCACCGTCATTAGAAATGTTATATCTTATTGCCTCTGGAAAGAAATAAGTGTTGTAAATTGCACTTCCCTCAACGCTTGGCTTTTTGCAACACAGAACTCTGTCTGTGCCGTAAGACTCAGTTGACCCAGAAATTATCATTGTTGCAAGGCTGCTTGAAACAGATGAATCAAGTTGCCCATCTTCATCAACCATGTCAACACTTGGAATGCCCGTGATTCCGTTGCTTTGCGTTGTAAGAAAGAACACCAAACTATCACAATAGTTGTTTTGATACAAACATGCCACCTTTTCAATGCCTGTGTATGTGCTTTCAATTTTACTTGAAACCACAAGTTCGCCCGCATCATTAAAACTTGCAAGAAGGCAAACGCCACGCGTTGAAGAATCAATTCCTACAATTCTAACCACATTATCTTTGCTTTGGGTTATGTCCATTCCTGTTAAGTTAAGGTTATAAGTTTGTGCTGAAAGTGTAACAGGCTCGCAAACATAATCTGTTACTTTATAACATTTAAGATATGGCGAAGTTGTTAGTTTTGTAAAAACCAAATCACCAAACATAAAAATGTGATCAACATTTGATGCCGAAACTGCACTTGTGTCAAGTTTTTTAATTAACAAATCTTCATTTTTATAAATATAAATTGCTTGGTTTAAAATAAAAGCAATCATTGTTCCGTCTTTGGCAACAAAGCGTGTGGTTTGGTCATCAAACGGCATATCAAATGGCGAACTGATGTAATCTCCAAAACTGTGGGCATAACTGTTTAAAACAAATTCAACTGTTGTGGCAGAGTCTGTTGAAGTGCAACTTGTAACAAGTTTTACATCATCACCTAAATCAACACAGTTATTTGTGTTTTTTGTTTTTGTGGCAGTTACTTCTTCTGGGCTTCTTGCCCCAAGGCAGTTATACCTTATAACAGGTTTGCCATCAGCAAGAACAACAATTTCTCTTACCTCATTTTCACCGAAATTGCAGTCATACTTTATTCCAACGCCAGTAAAATCAGTTAAATCGTATGTGAGTTTTTCATATTCACACGCACTTATCTGCTTTGGGGGTTCTCGGTAAATTTCAACATTTGGCTGGTTGTTTATTCCCCTTGTAAATGTAAGACTAGTGTTAGTCATTGCGTTTTCACCAAGAAGTTGTTTCACAAGAAGGTTATCTCCTGCAACAAGTTTTGCGTTGCCACCCGAAACGCTTTCAAGATAAATTGTAAGCCTTATAACCATTTCTTTGCCCGCCTGTTTTGTAACGCTCACAATTTCGCCGTCTTCGTCAGTCAAAACAACATGATTGTAAATGGTTGGGTTACTGTCAGTTGTGTCAGTTAACCCAATTTCACTAAAAGTTAAACCATTGCCTTCATTTTCACCAAACACCTTGCTTTTAATAACAAACATATCCCCTGCTTTGCAGTCTGGCTGAACCTGCTCTGTGGTGGCAGCATAAGTTGCAACATAACTTCCAAGTTTGCTTGTTTCAAAGTTAACTGCGTTTGACCCTGTTCCAAAAGCAAAATATGAATTATACGGCTCAAGATTTTTAATTTTATCAAACACTGATTTAAGCATTGTGTTATAAGCAACATAAGTTTTATCACCACATGTTACTTCATATTTATTGTGTAATCTTATTTTCATTTAAATCTCCTTTATTAAATTTTAAAATAAACCAGCCTGTGCCCCTGAACTGCACTTGTTGTATATAAATCATTAATAATGTAACTAAACACTCCAAGCATACCAATGCCTTGGCATGGGTAATGCATTCGGTAATATGTTTCACCAAGCCGTGTTATTCTTGACCTGAAAAAGTCAAACCCATCAACAACTACAACACTTGTTCCAATTTGAGTTGGAATAAGCCCAGTGTAAGTGTTAACCGAATGTTTAAGCGTTTCAAAGTTTCCTTTGGGAATTGCACTATAAAAATTTAAATAATCTTTATGGTTTGTTTCATCAACCCAGTTGTTATGAAACCCCTCAACATCCATGCACCCTATGAAATTTTCACCCGGGTAAGTTCCTTCAAGGCAATAATGTCCAAAACTTGCAAAGCCTTCAATGTTTAAAAATCTTTCAACCGAGCGTTGAGTTGTTTTTAAATATCCATAAGTTCTTGTTGGGTAACTGTTGCTTAAACCAGTTGTTCTTTCACCTGTTGGTGCAACAAATGAATAGCCATAACCAATTGAACTGCGGTAATCAATAGATTTAAACTGAATAATAAATAACAATTGTAAAAGAAGGCTAACATTAAGGTTTGTCATTGCAAAATTTGTTCCCCTTGGGGTTGTAAATGCTTGCAACTGTGATACCGTTTTTCCTTGAACTCGGTATTTTTCATTGTTTGAAAGTGAATAAAATAGGTCATTTTTCAAAGTGCTTGGATATGCCCCAACATAAAGTTTTTGGGCAATCTGCCCTTTATAATAAAAGGCAAAACATTCATAGCCAAATCTTTTATGATTTGAAATTCTAAACTGCAAAACTCCATCTTCATTTTCATGAATACGATAATATATTTTTGGAATTTCAACCATAACATCTCCACTATTCCCGCTTTCAATATCAAGATTTTCTTGGGTTAAATCTTCACTTTTTGTAAGGTCTGTTTGGCATAAATAAGTTATCTCGCTTTCACTTTTAAATAAACAAGGTTTAATGGCGTTGTATGGCCATTTATCAGTCCAACTGCCGTCAGCGTAAACTGGGGCGGTCATTGTTGAAGAGTCATAAGTTATACTTGCAGGGGTAAACCCTGTGCAATCCTCAACATAAACGCAGTTTAAAACCCCATCAGCCGCATTTTCACTTGAAGGGTCATAATCAACCCCATAAACAATTCCGTTTTCGGGAATGGTAAAGCACTCAACCCTAAAATTGCATTCAACCAATAAATCGGTGATATCTGTAAAGTTATAATGTGTTTTTGCGTATCTTGTTGCAGTTGCAACAACAGCAAGCGTGCAACTTATGTTGTTAATTTCTTCAACTGGATATCTTTCTTTGTAAATGTAGGTTGAAAGCAAAATGTTTAGCCCAAACTTAATATTTTCTAGAAGTTTAGAAACATTTGGAGCCCCAACCGAAGAACAAATGTAATTGTTGTAATCTTTATCAGTTGCAATAACATAACTTTTGTTTCCTTCACTTGCAACTGTTCTAACGCTAATAAAATCAGCCTGTGGCAAGTTAAGAACTGAAGATTGACTTAAAACATTTTGTTTAAGAGTTTTGTAAAGCACTTTGCCATCTTTAACATAAACAATTACCATGCTTCCCTCTTCGGGGTTGTTGCCAACACAAACCGAACTAACACAACTGTCAACAAACATTTCTTGATTATCTCCAACTCTTGCTAGATACAAATTGCCATCTGTTCCAACATATAAAAATGTTAAGGATTTATCTTCGTCGTTGTATAAATCAAAGCACACTGAATGAGCTTGCGCCTGTTTAAATTCAACAAACTGTGCACTTGCAAGGTTAATGTTATCAGTTGAAGTTTGATGATAATAAATTTTGTTATCTTTAATGTAACTTACTGCAATAAGAGAGCCAAATTCACAGGCTTTAAGTTCAACGCTTAATTTGTTTGAATTAATGCTTGCCCCAATTACCACTAAATTAAAATTGTTTAAGGTTATTTGTCCTTCACTTGAAATTGTCATTTCAAGGTCTCCTTGCCCTTTTGCAACGCTTGAAGCAACACTTGAAATGTTTATTTCATTGTTTTGAGCGTTTAAACTTTTTGTTTGTGAGCAAATAACAACTCCATCAAATTTAAGGCTTATTGTAACAGACTGAGCGGTTGTTGAAGTTATATTTAAATTTAAAAAAATACAACAATCACTTGTGTTTGATGTTGTAATAGTAGCAAATTTATGGGTGTAGGTTGATGAAATTTCAATGATTTCACTTTCAGTTATTTCAAAACAATCAACATTTGGGTTAATGGTGTCAGAGCCGTTTTGTTGAAGTTGTTTTTCAAGGTCATTTACCTTTAAATATGCAAGTTTGCCGTAATTCATAATATTCTCCTAAAACCTATTATCCATTTTTATTAAAATGTTTGGGTTTGAAATGTTGCACTCATCTTCATCACAACTAAATTCAAAAGAAAATTTTGTGCCAAATATTCTTGTTGAAATTGTTGAAGGTTTTGCTGAACCTGAAACAAAAATGATGGTTTCATTATTCTCTTCATCTTTAACCACAATGTTCATATCTGTTTTTGAGGTTATAAAAAAGTTTCTAACGCATTTTCTGCGTTGAGGGTAACCAAGGTCTGTTTGGGGTGTTATCCACACTTTGTGTGTTGTTGAACCAAAAATTTTGCCACTGTGGTCAATTACCCCTAATTTGTAAGAAGTTTCTCCAAACTTTTTTGCACAAACAACAACCCCATTAAAGTTGTCACAAAGCACAGTGTTGATGTCAATAATGTCAGCACCCCTTAAAAATATTGCCTGCATGGTGTCAAGATTAATTTCAATCAAGCAGTTGTTTGTTGCATCTTCTTCATTTTCAAAACTATCATCAAAAAAAGCAAAGTTACATGCAAGGTAATATTTATTTTCAAAATATCCCGCAACCGCACTTGCATTGTTTTTTCCAATAAAACCATTTTCAATGTTTGTCATGATTTTGGTGCAGTTTAAACCATCAAACCTGTAAAGCCCATCACTTGCAAGAAACAAAACAACATCTCCACAAAGCACCACAGTGTTAGGATAAATTTTTCCGCTTGCAATAAAAAGTTGAGCAACGCTGAAAGTTGTTTGGTCAGCATAAGCGCTAAGCCTTGTTATGCCGTAATCTCTGAAAATATAAACATAATCATTAAACGAAATTACTTTTTTAAGGGCTCCCCTTTCATCAAGCATTTCAATAAACCCTGCTTCTGTTAGGCTGACGCTCCAATTTGTTGGGTCAAGGTCATCTGAAAACCAAATGCTAGATTGCTCGCCATCAACCGTTGCAAAAAGTCTTTCATAATGCAGTGCCATGCTTGAAATATGCGGAGCATCTGCAACTTTTATTATTGAATCTGTAAGCCCCCAAACAATCATAGGGTCGCTTGCACTTGAAAATATTGTGCAGTCTTGACCATTCAGTCTGTAATTAATTGCAACAGGTTTTTCGCTAAAAATCAAGTTTGGAATTGTTTCAACCCCCGAAGTGTTGGGGTCAATTTCTTCTTTATCAATTGGTAAATAGTGCAAAACTTTATCTGCTGACATAAACATTAATTTATCAGTTCGCTTTGAATTGTCAAAGTCATACTTTTTTGCATGAAACGACCCAATTATTGACCCAATGTTTGAAAGTGCAACCTCTGCATCTTCGCTTACATCTCCTTGACCATACAAGGTTGATGCAAAATCTGCAATGCCAAGTCCCTTTGTAAGTGCCCCGTTATCATGTGAAAAGTTATATGTTGTGAAGGCATATTTAATTGGAAGCAAATTTTCATCTTTTTTTAAGTTAAGCCCACCTTCAAAATCAGATAGTTTTATTTTGCTTATAAGCCCTGAAGGTTTATTTGACTTTAAAAAATTAAACACCTAAATCCACCCCCTGCTTGGCAATTTGCGTTCTTTTAACCTTCTTGACGCATTGCTAAGACTGTTTGCAAACTTGGTTTCCCACATATCTGCTTCATCAAAAAGTGAATTAACTAAACAATATTCGGCGCAAATTCCAAGGGCAATAACTTCATGGCTTAACCCCATTGGGCAAATAACATTGTCTGTTAAGTTTTTAAGTTCAGGTGGAAAATATGAATAGAGCACAATATATTTTTCATTTGGATACCCAACCTTTATATATTCAGGAAACACTCTAAAAGTTGAGCTTATGTGGTCTTTAAAACTTACTCCCACAACTTGGTTAACACTGTTTTTAAATTTGCTGTATTCAATTTGGCAGTTTTCATTGCTTATCAGTTCTTCTTCAACAAAAAGTGGCATATATTCTCTTACAATTTGCCTTAAAACTAAGTTAGCAAGGTTTGTTAAAAGTTTAATTTCTTGTGGCGCTGCCGTTTCATTCTCGGGTTCTTGGTCAATTAAAACATCATCTTGGTTTGCTTGTGTTTGTGATAAACTTTGCTCTTCAAGCAACGCCAAATAATCATTAACTGCGTCAAGTTTTAGGTAAGTTGCTGCAATGGTTATTAAATCTTTAAGCATACTTTTCTCCTAATTGTTTATTATTTTTTTAATTTCATTGTCAGTTAAATCTCGGTTTTTTGTGAAAGAGTAATTAGCAATTTCATGATTAATGTCATAAGTTTTTTGGGTTAACTCTTGCATTTTTTGTTGTTTTAAATTCTCATTAAAATCATCAAGTTCAGCAAAAAATTTGTGAGCAACTTCGCTTCTTGTTCTTTTAAGTTTAACAATAAGCCTTGCATCTAAGGGTTCTGCAACACAAACAAAACTAGTAATTGGCTGGTTTGTGTTATGCACTTCAACTCTGTTTAGTTTTTTATTTAAAAGCAATAAATAGTTGCTGTCAATTTCTTTAATTCTTAAACTTAATCCAAATAAATCATCATATTTTTCTAAATACTCTTTCATTAAAACCTCGCTTATTAAGACTCTGAAATTCCTGTAAGTTTTGCTTGCCCACCTGGTTTGTTGCAAATTAAGTCGGCATATTTCACAAGTGTTGCACTGTAAGTTGGTTTGTTAGCATTTTGTTTAATAACTCTGCCATCTTCACCTTCAAGCCACTTCCAATCACAAAGTTGATGCAAGTTGAATTCTTTAGTGTCAAGCAAATACATGGTGTTGTTTTCAATAAACCTATCACTAACAATAGGAATACCATTGTAACTAATTGCTTTAAACCCGCCGTTTAAGTCAAGATAATCAATGTTGGTTCTGTATTGACTGAAATAATCTTGATAATTTCTTTTAACACCTGATGAACAGCAAATGTAGTCAATTTTGCTATCATAAGTTTCACTTAAAGTATCAAGAACAGTTTGAATTTTAACATCATTAATTTGAACGGTTGAACCATCATTTTTCAAATCTTTAATGTATGGAACAAGCCAACTATAAGTTGATTTTGATAATCCGTAAAGAGTTCCAGTGCTTGTAAAAATTGCACCAAGCCCTGTAAGTTCTTTTCCAAAAGAACCTTGAACACAAATGTAATATTGTGTTGGCTGAGTTTCTTCAACAACCTTAAACTGGTTAGCAGTAAGGCTAACATTTTCAAGGGTAACAATTTTACTTGTTCTGTCAATGCTGGTTATTCTTTTTGCTGTTGCCCCAGTAACTGCATTTCCTGAGCCATCAACAACATCAATAACCATTCCTTCAAGAAGGTTTCTTACTGTGTCAACAGTTAAGGTTGAAGTTGAGTTGTCGCTAATGCTTGCAAGTTTGCCTGAGCCGTCAGCATAAAGCATTCTTCCAAGGTTGAATGAACTTGCTTTTATTAGCCCTTCCATTTCAGCATTAAGCAAATTAACAAATGCGCCTGCTGAGTTAAGTGAAGCACGCATTGCTTTATCACTGATTTCAATTTTGCCGTAAAGGTTTTTTAAAGTTAATGTAAATTGTTCATAATTGTTTCCAGCGGCAACAGGTAAATCCCCTGTTTCAGTTCCTGCACCAATACCGCCGTTTAAGCCATAAGGTGCAACTTTTTTGATTTCACTGCCCCAAACATCATTGGTTGTTTGGTTAATTTTTGCAAGCAGTGGATTAACTGTGGTGTTAAGTTGTTCACTAACAACGCCAAGGTAAACTTCTTTAAGCGCTTTGTCTGCGTTTGATAATGTAACCATTATTTTCTCCTTTATAAAAACATCTTTTCAATCGTTTTTCTTGCCTCAGTTAAAGTTGAAATTTTCTTTGCATTACTTTTGCTAAGGCTTTTTGGTTCTCCTGAAATTGTTGCAGGAGCCGTTGGGCGATTTTTTAGCGAATTGATATAATTGCCAATAATCAATTTTTGAACGCGCGGATTAGAAGCAACATATTTCTCTAAAAACTCGTCATTATTAAGTAAAGATGCAGGTTCAACATATTTATTTGCAAGGCTAAGTTTATAAGCAAGGTTTAAGCAGTCTTTGCTTGTTGCAATGTCTTTGTTATTAAGCAAAATTTTGCTCATTTCCTTAGCTTCACTTTTTGCTTGTGGGTTTTTTGCCAAAAAGTCAGCCACCATTTGTCGCCAAGTTGCACTTTTATACATCACTTCCCTATTTTCACTTGCACTATTATCTTTGTGCAAGGCATCATTTTCTTTGCTTAGGGTCTCTTTTTCCAGTTGCGCAAGTTTTTGACTTTTTCTTGTAAACTCTGATTGCAAATTGTTATACGCTTCAAGTAAACTTGTTGCATCTTTAAACTTTCCGTAAGAGGAGCCTTGTGTTTCAGTTTTTGCCGTTGTTTGATTGTTTAAATTTTCACTCTGTGCACCTGCACCCTGCATTCCTTGCACACTAGGTTGTTCCCCTAAATTCATTCCTTCCATTATTTCTCCTTTAAAAAATTTTTTGTAAAGTAAATTTGCTTTAACCCTAATCTAAGCCTATCAGGGTCTTGTTGCCCCTAATTATTTCAGTTTTAAAAATTTAGGGTTTAATTAAACATTAGTTAAAGTGTTGTTATTTAAATTTCCATTAGTAATGTTTTTAAAAGCATTGTCACTTATGCTCATGTTTTTGTGAGCCACAATATGAGCACTAAGCATATCTTTATATTGCTTACCCCGTTTTTCGCACTCGCTTGTAAGCATATATTTTCGGTGCTCTTCAAGATGAATTTGATGGTCATCAATTTCGCTTGGAATCAAATTAGGCGTCATGTTTAAGTTTTCTTTTATTGCCCTTCTTGTTTGCAGAACTCTTTCATCTTGAGCATAATCCCACATTCCAAAGCCTAAGCCTTCAAGCAATTTATATCTAACCCTGTTTGAAAGTTTGCCATTTTCATCATGAAAAAGCCCCATTTTAAATAAGTCAAGCATTAAACTTTTTCTTTGTGCAGGAGATTCGGTAAGTTCGTTAACTGTGTCAAGCACAATGTCGCAAGAAGTAAGTTCACTGCCCGTCCAGTAATAAACCTCAACATCTCCGTTTTCATCACAAACTTGACATAACCTTTTAGTAGTTGCAAATTGCTTATAAAGTTTAAGCAAAATATCTGCCATTTTGCGAGTTGCTTCTCTAATGTATTCAGCAGTAACAGAAAGCCTTGTTTCATCTTGTTCAATCAGCAAACTTAAAGCGGTTCCGCTTGACACAGTTGAAGGCACTGCACTGTCTCTCATAAGTTCACTAACCCCACTAACGGTTATAAACTCGCTAAGAAGCCTGTCTTCCTCTCGGTTAAAGTCATAGGGAACTTCACCTGAGTCCATATATCTTGGAATGGTTGACCCATTGCGATAAACCAAAATTTTGCCAGGTGCAAGCCCCTCTGTTTCAAGGTTATCAATGTCAACTGAGCCATCTTCAACCGCAAGAACCCCGCCTGTAAGCCTTGCTAAATATTCATGCTTGCGGTTTTTTATTGCGTTGTAAGCCCTTTGAATTGGAATACACCTTTCAACAACGCTTGACCCCCAAAACATTCCAACCTGAGCACATGAAATTTGCCTAATAAACGGAAAACCCCGTTTTCCATCTTCTTTTGTAATAAAAGGCAAATCTCCATCAAAAACAAGTTTGTCACCAACAACAATGGTTAACTTTCCGTTTTTATTGTCTGCATTTGGCCTTTCATATTTTTCAAGAACAAGGCAATGGTCATGTTTAATTAATGTTGTTAATTTGGTTACATTGCTTCTTCCTGAAATTCCTGAAAGAAAAGCATGGTTATCAAAGGCATAAGTGTCAAAGTCTTTTCCTTCAACAATAACGCCAAATTTTGCCTCAACATCACTTGCTGGCATAATTCGTGCGTGAATAATGCTTGTGCACCCATCAATATCATTTGCACTGCAAGAATCAGGAAAAATTTCAAACGGTGGGCAAACTGAAATTTCAACATCACCCGAATAAATATCTTTTCCGTTTTCCTGGGCAATAACTTCTCCCGCCTGCGAGTTCCAAACAATTTTGTAAAATGCCGTTCCGCAAACTTCACTCCAAACCGTTGCTTCACTTATGATTTTAGGAATTTGTAATTTATTTCTTGTGTAATCAATAATTGCTTTTGCAAGTTTTGCACAGTAAACATCATTTTGCTCACTGCTTGTTGGCCTAACATTTGGCGTTGGTCTAACTTTTGCAAGTTTAGCAAGCCTTGTTTCAACAATAGGCGCAATGTGGTTATAAACCTCTCTGCACTCCCAATAAAAAGATTTTTCAATATCACTTATTTCTCCCGTTGGGGAAATTGCGGTATATTGATTCCCTAAAACAAAGTTCATGTTAAGTTCCCAAGCAAGGTCAAATGGGCGTCTTTCCTGTCTTCTTAATTCATAATCTTGCTTAACAGAATTAACAATAAGTTCGTCTTTTTCCTTATCATAAAAGAATTTTTGCGAATTTTGTTTTTTTTCTTCTTTTTTCATTTCTTCTCCTTTAAATAAAAATTTTATAAATAAAAATGCAACCAAAAATTTAGTTACATTTAAATTTAAAATTGAAATTATTTTTATAACCCTAATTCATTTTTCAATTCAACCGTTAGTTTTAGCAATTCTTCATCACTTAAATTTAACAAGTTTGAACTCATTTCTTTTGAATTAATTTCAAGCAACATTTTAATAGCAAGCATATCAGGCGGAACAAAGTGCGTGGTAACTTTCTTTTTAGAAAGAGTAAGCGTTTGTTTGCTTTCATTTATTTTTCCACCATTGCAGTTTCCCCCTGTCACTCTTTGTTGCTCTTGCCCACATTCTACATCATGATTTTTCGTTTTTCCATTTTTAGTGACACATTTTTGACAATTTTTTTTATTTTTTTTGTTTTCGCCTTCCTCAAAATTTTCACATTCATCACTTGACAAAAAATTTTCATCATCACCTTTATGTTCACTATTATCTGCACCAACAAAACCATCAACTCCAACAAAATTGTCATCGCTCACAAAATTATCAAACATTGAAATCTGTGATTTTTTTTGAGAAGGTTTTTCCTTTGCCTCAATAACATATTCAAAACTTTCCTCTTGATAATAAAAACCTTTTGCCTTTTTTAGCAAAATTTTTTGTAAATTTTTTATTAACT
>CAJKVX010000012.1 GCA_905203455.1 uncultured Eubacteriales bacterium | reverse complement strand
TAATTTATAAAACTTATAATTAAAACTTATTAAATCAATTCAAACAGAACACAAATAAGCCCTAAAAGCAAGGTTATAATGCTATACCACACAACAATTTTAACTTCATGAATTCCCTTTTTTTCAAAATGGTGATGAAGCGGTGCCATTAAAAACACTCTTTTGTGAGTTCTTTTATAGTGCAAAACCTGAATAATAACAGAAACACTTGAAAGCACAAACATAAACCCAATTATTGGAATAAACAATGAATTTCTTGTAAAAATTGCAACTGATGCCACCATGCCACCAAGAGCAAGTGAGCCTGTGTCTCCCATGAAAATTTTTGCGGGATACCCATTAAACAACAAAAACGCAAGCAACGCCCCCATTCCAATAAAACAAAGGGTAACAATGTTTTGGTATTCGTTCATGCTAAATTCATTAATTCCGCCCAACCTTGAAAAAAGCATAACAATCATAAGCAGCGCAAATGTGAACAAAAAACTCAATGTTGTTGTTCCTGCAAGGCCGTCAAGCCCATCAGTAAGGTTAACACTGTTGGTGCACGCAATAAAAATTAAAATAACAAATGGAATTATAAACACTCCAAAATCAACATAGGTGTTAACAAAAGGAACATACAAAACACTGCCAACCAGCCCTTCGCTTTTATAAACAAACCCTGCACCCGCCACGGCTATTGCAAGTTGTGAAATTATTTTTTGATAAGGCTTTAAACCTAAATTTCTTTTAAATTTAAATTTAATAAAATCATCAAGAAAGCCGATAAGCCCATATGAAAAAGTAACAATAATTGTCATTAAACTTAATGTGCTTTCCCCATTACAAAAAATTAAACCACAAATACAAATTGAAAGAACAAAGGCAATTCCGCCCATTGTTGGGGTACCACTTTTATATGAATGCATGTCAACATAATGTAAAATAACCTGTTTAATTTTTTCCTTTCTTAAAAACCAAATTAAAATTGGCAAAATTATAGCCGTTAAACTAAAACAGGCAAACAAACTAACAAGTAATTTTACACTAAAACTCATAATCCCTCGCTAAATTTTTTCTACTTCTTCTTGGTCGCTATATGGAATTTTTTTGCCACAAACATCTAAGTAATTTTCATTTCCCTTGCCAAGAATGGCAACAACATCTCCGCTTTTTGCCAAACTTAACGCTTTTTTAATTGCTTTGCTTCTGTCAGGCTCGCAAATATAATTGGTGTAACCCGAAATGTCTTTGCATATGTTTGCAATTATCACCTCGGGATCTTCATATCTTGGGTTATCGCTGGTTATAACAACGCAGTCTGCCAAGTTGCATGCAATTTGCCCCATAATAGGTCGCTTTGCTGCATCTCTGTTTCCACCACACCCAAAAACGGCAATCACCTTACCTTTTTTTGCAATCTCTCGGGTTGCAGTTAAAATGTTTTGAATGCCATCAGGAGTGTGAGCATAATCAATAATAACGCTTACCCCGTTTTTATCAATCTTGTTAAACCTTCCAGGAATAGGCTCAACGCTAGAAAGACTTTTAGAAACTTGCTTTTGGTCTAACCCCAAAAGTTCTGCAACCGCAATAACCCCAAGAGCATTTGACACATTAAATTTGCCATCAAGTTTTAAGTTAAAGTTTTGAAGTTCACCAACAATATTTGCAGTAAAACTTTGACCAACTCTATTTTGTGCAATATCAAACGCATTTATGTCAGCATCTTTGCTTGTTCCAACGCTGATTGCAGGAATGGCACAGTTTTCAAAAATTGACTTTGCTAGGCTATTATCAGTGTTAATCACACAAAATCTGCTGCTTTCAGGTTCAAAAAGTTTGCTTTTTGCTTTAACATAATTTTCCATTGTTCTAAAAAAATCTAAATGGTCTTGCGTTATATTTGTTAAAATTGAAATATCTGCCTTTAAACCTGAAAGTTTATCTAAATAAATCGCATGAGCACTTGCCTCCATGCAAACGAAATCACAACCGTTTTTCTCCATTTGCCTTAAAATGCTAAACAACTCGATTGGGTCAGGAGTTGTAAGATTGCTGTTTATGTGTTTATTTCCAATAAGAGTTCCGTTTGTTCCAATTAACCCCACACTAAATCCAGCATCTTCCAAAACCTTTTTTAAAAGATAAGTTGTTGTGGTTTTTCCATTTGTTCCAGTAACCATAATAACTTTCATGTTTTTTTGTGGGTTGCCATAAAACTCGCTTGCAAACTCTCCCATTGCCCTTCTTGAAGATGGCACAATAATTTGAGTAACCTGCTTAGGTAAATCAAGTTCTTTTTCACAAACAACCGCAACCGCCCCATTTTTTACTGCATCTAAGGCAAATTTATGCCCATCAGTGTGTGTGCCGTTAATGCAAAAGAACAAGTCGTTGGCTTTAACTTCTTTTGAGTTGCAACATAACCCTGAAATTTCTTTATCTTCTCCCAACATGTAAACATCAAAATTTTTAGTAAGTTTACTTAGTTCCATTTTTGCCTCCTATTCCATAATAAGTAAAACCGTGTCACCACTAAACACCATTGTGTCTGGCGCTGCAATTTGAGCAGTAACAACACTTCCCGTTCCGCTAACAAGATAGTTTAGTCCCATGCCAACTATTGTGGTTGCGGCTTCTGTTAAACTCATGCCAACAAAACTTGGCAGTTTAATGTTTGCTTCTAAATCTTTTTTATCCTCTTCAAAATTTTGGTTTGTTTGAGTGCCCCTTATTTCAAAAATCTTCTCGAAAATTTTTCTTGCAACTGGGGCGGCAACAATGCTTCCGTAATATGCTCCCTTTGGTTCATCAACGGTAACTAAAACAAGATACTCAGGGTTATCCGCTGGTGTGTAGCCAATAAATGACGCCACATATTTACCCTGAGCAATGGCACCATTTTCATACTTTTGTGCAGTGCCCGTTTTACCCGCAATGCTGTAACCTGCAATTTTTGCCTGCTTTCCGCCACCGCTAGACACAACCTGTTCAAGCATTTTGTTCATAAGAGCACTAACTTCACTGCTAACAGTTTTTCTTAAAACGGTGTTTTCTTTGCTGTAAACCACTGTGCCACTATTGTTATAGATGTTTTTAACAAAATAAGGTTGCATTAAATTTCCGCCATTAATAACCGAACTAACTGCATTTGCAAGCCCCAGCGGAGTAACAGCAATTGCCTGCCCAAACCCCATTCTTAAAAGGTCGCCTTGTGTAACTAATGATTTTGGCATTGTAACTGCCTTGCCTTCACCGCCAATGTCAACCCCAAAGCCCGAAGTTAGCCCAAAAATTTCCATATATTCATAGAACTTTTCAAGCCCAATTCTGTTAGCAAGTTCCATAAACACACAGTTGCAAGAATTAGACAACCCTTGAAGCAAACTTTGTGAACCATGCCCCGTTCTTCTGTGGCAATTAATTTTAACCCCGTTAACAATCCTAAACCCACTGCAATAGAAATAGTCATGCTCATAAGTTAGCCCTTCATTAAGTGCAATTGCAGCAGTTAAAATTTTAAAGGTTGACCCCGGCTCGTAAACATCACTAACTGCCAAAAGTTTTGCCATTTGCATAAGTGTGCTAACATCATCACGCGGGATATCGTTAAGGTTAAATGAAGGCTTTGAAGTCATTGCAATAACTTCACCCGTTTGTGGGTTCAGCACAACAGCAGTTGCACTTTTTGCCACGTTTTCAAGATAACACTGTTGCATAATCTCTTCTGTTGCCTGCTGAATTTTAAAATCTATTGTAAGAGTAAGGTTAAGCCCATCAATTGGTTCAATGTAATAGGTTGAAGAACTGTCAAGAGTTGACCCTTTTATGTCGCTTTCAACCAAACTTACCCCATCAACCCCACTTAAAAATTTATTGTAATATGCTTCAAGCCCTGTTTGCCCATCGCCATCAATATTAGTAAACCCAATAACTTGCGTAAGCAAATCGTCATAGGCATAATTTCTGGTGCTGGTTTGGGTGAAAAATATTCCGTCTTGATAATTTTTCAAAATCTCTTGCATTAATTCATGAGAAATTTTGTCTGCAATTTTAATTTCACTTATTCCCTTTTTTGTAACTTGTTCATAAACCTCGTCATAATCAAGATTCAAAACGCTTGAAAGCACAAGGCTAACGCTATTGCTATTTTTTACATCAGCAGGACGAACATAAACATCATAACTAGTTACATCACTTGCAAGAACAACCCCATTTCTGTCAGTAATTGTTCCCCTTAATGCTTCGGTTGGAATGTCTCTAAACCACTGGCTAAGTGCCTTTGCCTGCAAAGAATTTCCGCAGATAACCTGCAAATAAAACAATCTTCCCACAAGCAACATCAAAAAAAAGATTATCAGCAAAACAATGGCTAATAATCTCTTTTGCAAACTAAATGAAGTATATTTAACTTCCACCCCGCAGTCTCCTAAACTTAAAGTTTAGAACAGACTACTAAAAAACTCACAAATCTTATCAAACCAATTTGTTGGGGCTTGATAAGTGCTTACGGCGTCAACATCAGGCTTGTTTATTATAACTGTGTTAGAACTGTCAGCCTCAACAAAATCACCTGAAACTTGGTCTCTAATTGCTTCGTCTGTTCCTAACTCATTATATTGTCCTGTAAGGTCATTTATGACCTCAGTTGTTGCCGAAACTTCAATTTGCTTAGCTGAAAGCATTGACGCAGTGTTTGAAATTGCAACTGCATTGTAAATTGAAAAGCCCAAAAGCAAAGCAAAAACCAAACTATAAACTGTTATCATTATTTTAAGCCTTGGGCTTAGGGCAGTTTTACTTTTTGTTTGAGTTAAAACTTGCTTCTTTTCAACTTCTTGCATTAAAGGCCTAACAACCTTGTATTCATCTTGTTGTGGAGCAATTGTGGTGTTATATTCCTTCTCAATTTCAAACGCTGGTTCTGTTTGTGAAGTTGTTGTTGTGAAGGAATTACCAAAATCACTGCCAAAACCAGAAGAATCATCTTCAAACTCTTCGTCTTGCGTGTCAACTTCAGGAACAAAAGTGTCTTGTTTGTAAATATCTCTTGTTCTGGTCTGTGTTGCTAACATAATTCCTTACCTCCCTTTTTGTGGCATTGCACTCTTCCCAAAGCGAATGCCCATTTGTTTTATCCGTTTAAAATAAAATATTTTTATCCTAAACTCAATTTTGTTTTATCTTTTCGGCAACCCTTAACTTTGCGCTTGCACTTCTTGAATTTTCCTTAATTTCCTCTTTTGTTGCAACAACGGGTTTTGGGGTTAAAACCTTAATCACCGCATTGTTTCCCCCGCAAACACAAACAGGAAACTCAGGCGGACACAAACAATTAGTTGATAAATCTTTAAATGTGTTTTTTACAATTCTGTCTTCAAGACTGTGAAATGTAAGAATTGCAAGCCTTCCTCCAACCTTCAAGTGACTAATTGCACTCATAACAGTTTGGTGAATTATGCTAAGTTCGCCATTTACCTCAATTCTTATAGCCTGAAAAGTTCGCTGAACATTGTCCATTCCATCTTTTCCCCTATATTTTGGAACGGCCGCAAGAATAACCTTTTTTAAGTCTTGCGTTGTTTTTATTGGCTCTTTGCTTCGGGCTTTTACAATCTGGCGAGCAATGTTTGAGGCAAAACGCTCCTCGCCAAAGTTAGAAATTATCTGTTTTAATTGTGCTTGGGTGTAATTATTTACAACATCATAAGCACTAAATGGGTTTTCTTGATTCATTCTCATATCAAGTGGTGCATCAAACCTAAATGAAAACCCCCTAAGCGGTGTGTCAAGTTGATAACTTGAAACCCCAAGGTCTATTAAAATTCCATCAACCTCATCAATTTTCAATTTTTCAAGAATTGATGGAAGATTTGAAAAATTGTCATGAACTAATGTGCATCTATCTTTATAAGGCTTTAACTTTTCTGTGCAAAAGGCAATAGCGTCTTTGTCTTGGTCAATGCCAATAAGTTTTGCTGTTTTTGTTCGCTTTAAAATTTCACTTGAATGCCCTGCGCCACCAATTGTTGCATCAACATAAATTCCGCCTTCTTTAAGGTTTAAGGCTTCAACACACTCACTAAGCATAACAGGAACATGAACAAACTCCATTAAACACCTAACTTTGCAAGTTCACTAACTGCCTCATCAAAATTGCAATCGTTGCTATAAGCGTTCCAAACTTCTTCAGCCCAAATTTCCATTCTGTTTCCAACGCCAATAAAAACAATTTGCTTTTTGATTTGTGCATAATCTCTAAGTTCTTGCGGCAACAAAATTCTTCCCTGATTATCTTCTTCAGTTTCAAATGCTGATGCCATTAACATTCTCAAAGGTTTTTGACTAGCACTATCAAACATTGAAAATGCCTTAGTTTTGGCAACAACATCTTGGTCAAAAGCAGTTCGGCAAAAAGCAAACAAGCAACCGCCGTTTCCTTTGGTTATAACAAAGCCAGAGCCCAAAAACTCTTTAAACTTTGAAGGAACGCGCATACGCTTTTTTTCATCTAAGCTGTGCCTATAAGTTCCAATAAGCATAAGCCGACACTACTCCTTTTTAATTTCAAGTTGATTATAATAAACCAAAAAAATAAAATCAACCACTTTTGACCACTTTTTTAACAAAATTATTAACAAATGTTGATAACTTAAACCACCCACCCCACTCTTTGCTAGATTTTTCCTAACAATTTTAAGGATAAAAAAAGTGGTCAAACACTTAAAAAATAATAAAAATTTGTGCAAATTGTCCACTTTTGTCCACAATGAATTTTGTTTAATTGTAAAACATTATGTCATATTTTGCTTACACATTTTATGCCCCACACAAAACCGCAAAAAATGACAAAAAAACCACAACCAAAGATTGCGGCAATTTATAAAACTTAACCTTATATTATTTATCCTTTTACTACTTTAAATTTATAGCACTTTAAAATAATTATATTTCAACAACATTAATGTTTCCAAAATGTTTTTAATATCATCATTTTTCATTCTTCAAATGATATTTTAATTTGTTTCAAATGTAATTTCAACAGGGTCATGGTTAATTTGGTCAGTTGAAGTTAAATAATATCTAATTCCATTTTTTACAATAAGTTTATCACTTCTAACATCTTTTCCATGAAGATGCCCATAAACCACAACATCAACATTAAATTTTTCAAAAAGTTTTGTGAACTCATTATCTTCTCTTTTTGAATTAAACGGCGGAAAATGAAACAAACAAACCACCTTATCTTGCGGGGTTCTTTTCTTTTGCATATCACTAAGGGTTAAATTAAGCCTTATAACTTCTCTTGCAAAAATTTTTTCATCATCACTTGAATATGGCTTATTAATTTCTTTGCAAGCCCAGCCTCTGGTTCCACAAACCAAAACATTGCCAAACCTAACGCTATCATTTTGCAGGGCAATAACACTTTCAGGCAAAATCTCTCTCACTTTTTTTATTGAACTCCACCACAATTCGTGGTTACCTTTTATTATAACTTTTGTTCCGTTAAGTTCACCTAAAAATTTGAGGTCAGCAATGGCATCTTCAAGTTTAAGCGCCCAACTAATGTCTCCTGCAACAAAAACAACATCGTCTTTTTTAACCTTCTTTTGCCAGTTTGCTTTAATTTTTGAAACATAATCAGACCAATTATCCCCAAAAATGTCCATTGGTTTATCACAAGAAAAACTTAAATGTAAATCACTTAACGCCCAAAACTTCATAACCTTTTCTCCTTTAATTTGTACTTTCTAAAATCTGCAACAGTTTTTCTTCAACCTTGCTTTTCCCACAACCAGTTTGAGCACTTGTAACAATAATATTGCCAATTCCTGTTTTTAAAGTTTGGGCAATTTGGCTTAAACATTTTTCTTTTTCGCTTTTTTTGATTTTATCAAATTTTGTTGCAACAAAAATAACAGGCAAATTATAATGCACAATAAATCCTAGCATTTGTTCATCTTTAACACTTGGCTTATGCCTAATGTCAACGAGCATAATAACAGCCTTCAAATTTTCACTGCTTTTAAGATAATCTTCAATCATAACCGCCCAAGAGTTTTGCTCTTTATCACTAACCTTTGCAAACCCATAACCCGGCAAATCAACTAAATAAAATTCGTCATTGACACTAAACAAATTAATAAGCCTAGTTTTCCCAGGAACAGATGATGTTTTGGCAAGTTTTTTATTACCTGCAAGCATATTAATAAAACTTGATTTCCCAACATTGCTTCTTCCAACAATGGCAATTTCAGGAAGGTTTGTGGGGTTTTCAAGTTTATCATATTTTGCCAAAGATTTTTTAAACTTAAAATTTTTTATTTTCATATCTTACTCTTTTATTTTTACTTTTGCATTCTTAATTTTTTATTTTATTTTCCGCAAAATTTAAGTTAATTTTTGATTTTTCATGTAAATTTTATTTGTTTATAATTATTTTTGCGAATTTTTGCCAACCACTCTTTTAAGCACATCAAGAATAATTGTGTTGCCACTAATGTCATAGCCATTTTGGTGTATTAAATATTCTTCATCGCCAACAACTGGTTTAATTTCATCTCTTATTCCAATTGGAATAACTTGAACATTAAGATTAAACTTTGCAACAATTTCACAAATAATGCTTCCAAGCCCACCAATCACAGAATGTTCTTCAATTGTATAAACATAATCAAATTTGCTCAAATGTTTTGCAATTAAACTTTCGTTTACGGGTTTTAATTGTGGCATGCTAAACACTGCTGGGGAAACGGCTTCACCTTGATATTGATGAGCAGTAAGTTTTGCCCCTGCACCAATTGCCTCTTCTAAACTTCTTCCAGTTGCAACAATGGCAACCTTTTGACCTGTAAAAATTTTGTTAAATGCTTTGGGTTTAAAATTAAAACTAACAGAATAAGTTTTTTGGTCTTTTAGATATATCCACTCAATAGGACTAGTTATTTCTTTTTTAGCAAGCCTTAAATAACAAGGGGTGTTTGATGAGAGCATTTCATTCACACAAAACTCACACTCACCTTTTGTTGCTGGCGAAAATATTGACATATTAGGCATTGCCCTCATGCAGGCAATATCTTCAGTTGCATGGTGAGTAAACCCAAGCGGGCCATATTCAAGCCCCGCGCCAATTGAAACAATTTTAATGTTAGCATTGTTATAACACACTAAGTTTCGAATAAACTCTAACACCCTTAATGTGTTGAAATTGCCAATTGAATAAACAACCACTTGCTTGCCTGAAAGTGCCAAACCAGTTGCTACGGCAATCATGTTTTGCTCTGCAATTCCGCAATTTATAAACCTTTCAGGAAACTCTTTTTCAAATGGCTCTAATGCTCCAGCACCCAAATCGCCAGTAAGAAGCATCAAATTTTCATTTTTTCTTGCATAATCAATTAAAACTTTAACAAATGTGTCTCTCATTTATTTCCCCTCAATTTCAGCCAAAACCTTATTTAAATCTTGGCTTGATACATATTTTGAATGATAATCATTGTTATTTTCCATCATTTTAACACCCTTGCCCTTAATTGTGTTGCAAATTACAACCAAAGGTTTATCTTTAACATTTTTAGTTAAAGCAAGTTTAATTTGCTTGTGGTTATGCCCATCAATTTCTGCAATTTCACAACCAAAACTTGAAAATTTGCCACTTAAACTGCCCATATCTAAAATTTCTGCAGATTTTCCAAGTGATTGAAGTTTGTTATCATCAACAATAATAACAAGATTATCAAGTTTATGAGCGCTTGCAAACATAACTGCTTCCCAAACAGAACCCTCGTTGCATTCGCCATTGCCAACAAGTGTGTAAACCTTTGCAGAACTTTTATTTAATTTTTCTGCCAATGCAAACCCAACTGCCACACCAATTCCTTGCCCTAATGAGCCCGTTGAAAGTTCAATGCCCTCATTTTTATAACTTGAAACATGACCCGAAAACCTGCTTCCATTTTGATAATAGGTTTTAAGAAGCAAATCTTTATCAATTATTTTAAGTTCGGCAAGAGCGCTATAAACGGCAAGCCCTGCGTGACCTTTGCTTAAAACAAATTTATCAAAAAACACTGGTTTTGCACCTTGTTTATTTTTTCTTAAAACATCGGCATACAAAACTGCAACAATATCTGCTATTGAAAGAATTGAGCCAATATGCCCCGCATGTGCCATGCTTGTTGCAATCACAGCGTCTTTTCTTATTTCTTTTGCTAAAACTACACTATTCATATTTCCCCCAATTAATATTAGTTTATCATACAAAAAACAAATTAATCAAACATTTGTCACACAAAACGGACAAATAAATTTTCAAAAAAATAAGAGAATAATTTTTCTCTTATTTTACGCAATTTCTTCTTTTTGATTTTGCAATTTATTATCCATTCGCTCATGATAAACAAATTCTGCTTCAATTTTAGTATCATCATTTTTATCGGCTTTTAAAATTATTTTTGAAATTGAGTTATCACTTGGCACTTTATACATAAGTGGCAACATTGCATCTTCAAGAATGCTTCTAAGCCCTCTTGCCCCAGTTTTAAGTTTTATTGCCTTTTTAGCAAAACTTGCAATTGCAGAATTATCAAATTCCAAATCAACATTGTCTAAACCAAACATCTTTTTATATTGTTTTGTAAGTGAATTTCGTGGTTCTGTTAAAATTTGTTTTAATGCATTTTCATCAAGATTATCAAGCGAAACAACAATAGGAATCCTTCCAATAAACTCAGGAATTAAGCCAAACTTAATTAAATCATGAGGTTCTACTTGTTTTAAAATTTCACTACTGTCTTTACCGCTTTTTGCCTGCACCTTTCCGCCAAAGCCAAGAACAGAAGAGTTTAAGCGTTTTTCAATAATCTTATCAAGCCCAACAAATGCCCCACCGCAAATAAACAAAATATTAGTTGTGTCAATTTGCATGCACTCTTGGTTTGGGTGCTTTCTTCCACCTTGCGGAGGAACAGATGCAACAGTTCCCTCTAAAATTTTAAGCAGACCTTGCTGAACACCTTCACCTGAAACATCACGAGTTATTGAAACATTTTCACTTTTTCTTGCAATTTTATCAATTTCATCAATATAAACAATGCCTCTTTCAGCCCTTGAAACATCATAGTCAGCAGCCTGAATTAATTTAAGCAAAATGTTTTCAACATCATCTCCAACATATCCCGCTTCGGTTAGAGTTGTTGCATCGCTTGTTGCAAAAGGAACATCTAAAATTTTTGCAAGAGTTCTTGCAATCAAAGTTTTTCCGCAACCCGTTGGGCCAAGCATAAGAACATTGCTTTTTTCAAGTTCAACATCATCTAACTGTTGTTTTTTACCTTTATTTTTAACTAAATAGTTAATTCTCTTGTAATGGTTATAAACACTTACTGCTAAAACCTTTTTTGCTTGGTCTTGCCCAACAATATATTTATCTAAAATGTCTTTAATTTGTTCGGGCTTTGGAAGTTCAAGTTCTTTTTCCTTATATCTGTTTTTATCTTCAGCCTTTAAAATTGCTTTGCAAATTTCAACACAATCTTCACAAATGGTTACCGTTCCATTTGGGTTTTCAATCATTCTGTTAACTTCTTTTCTGTTTCTTCCACAAAAAGAACAGCAATCACTTTTTTGTTGGTTATTTTTATTTTCCATTCACATCTCCTTACTAACAAAAATATTTGGTAAACAAAATGATTACCAAATAAATAAAATTAACTCTTTTGTGTTCTATTTTCTTTTATCATAAATTTTGTCAATAAGGCCATATTTTAATGCTTCATCAGCAGTCATAAAATTATCTCTGTCAGTATCTTTTTCAATAACTTCAAGAGGTTGCCCACTGTTGTCTGACAAAATTTTGTTAATTTTCTTTTTAGTTTTTATGATGTGGTCTGTGTGAATTTGAATGTCACTTGCTTGACCTTGCACTCCGCCCAAAGGCTGGTGAATCATAATTTCGCTGTTAGGCAAAGCACATCTTTTTCCCTTAGCACCGCTTGAAAGCAAAATTGCAGCCATGCTTGCAGCCATGCCCACGCAAATTGTGCAAACATCACATTTAATGTAATTCATTGTGTCATAAATTGCCATTCCTGCAACAACACTTCCACCAGGACTGTTGATATACATCATAATATCTTTATCAGGGTCTTTCCCTTCAAGAAATATTAGTTGTGCAACAACTAAGTTTGCAGTTGCATCAGTTATTTCATCTGACAAGAATATAATTCTATCTTCAAGCAATCTTGAATAAATATCATATGACCTTTCACCACGGTTTGTTTGTTCAATAACCATAGGCACTAAAACATTCTTTTCCATACCCTCTCCTTAATTTTGCAATAATTTGATTTTTTTATTCAATTGTGTTTAATTCTTTTAACTTTTTCATAAGTTTTTCAGTAAGAACATTGTTTTTAATAAAGTCTTCCTGAGCACCCTTCATTGTGGCCTTCAACTCTTCAACAGTTCTTTTTGTGTAATCAGCAATTTCACCTAATTTTTTATCAATATCTTTTTCGGTTACTTTAATTTTTTCAGCCTTTACAATTTCTTGCAATGTAAGTGAAGTTTTAACGGCTTTTTGCGCTTCTTTCTTTCTTGAATTTCTGTAATCAGCAAGAGTTGTGTTTGTGTATTTAAGGTAATCATCAAAGTTTAACCCTTGGTAAGATAACCTTTGCTTAATGTCTTCAACAAAATTGTCAAGTTGAGATTCAACCATGCAATCAGGAACATCAATTTTTGTTGCATCAACAATAGTGTCAACCAATTTGTTTTCAGCGTCAATTTCAACTTGCTTTTCTTTTTCTTCTGTTTTCTTCTTTAAAATGTCTGCCTTTAACTCTTTTAATGTGTTAAATTCACTAACATCTTTTGCAAATTCATCATCAAGTTTTGGTAAAACTTTTTCCCTTATTCCCAAAAGTTTAACAGCAAAAATTGCAGGTTTTCCAGCAAGGCTTTGAGCATGATAATTTGAAGGAAAAGTTACATGCAAATCTCTTTCTTCACCAATGTTCATTCCAACCATTTGGTCTTCAAAACCTTCAATAAAACTGTGGCTTCCAAGTTCAAGTTCTTGGTCTTTTGCTGTGCCACCTTCAAAAACAACGCCATCAACAGAGCCAGAATAATCTAGGTTAACTAAGTCACCAAGTTTTGCAGGTCTGTCTGTCACATCAACAAACCTTGCTTGTTTTTCACGAAGGTGTTCAAGTTCATGGCTAACTTCGCTTTCTTTAACCTTAGCACTTTCTTTTTTAATTGTAATACCCTTATAATTACCTAAGTTGATTTCAGGCATAACAGTAACAGTTGCAGTAAAAGTTACACCATCTTTTGAAATTTTCTTGATATCAACCTCAGGATATTCAACAGGTTCAAGAGCCTTTTCTTTATTTAACATTTGTGAATAATAAACTGGGCAACAATCATTAAACGCATCTTCATAGAAAAGATATTCACCATAGGTTTGCTCTAACACCTTTCTTGGAACTTTACCTTGCCTGAACCCCTCTTTCTTATATTTTCCTTTATTTTTTTGGTAAGCATTTTCAACTGCTTCTTCCCACTCTTTAGCATCAATAGTAAATTCTATTTCAACCTTATTGTTTTTCTTTTCACCAACTTTGTATTTCATAAAAATTTCTCCTCTTTATTGCAGTAATACCTTTATATGATACACCACACTTAATAAAAAATCAAGTTTTAACACATCAATTCAAGCCCAAATTAAAATAAAATTAAAACAACAAATGCAAAAATACAAAATGCGGCACAAAGCACAATTTTTGTGTATCCCCAATTAATTTGCTTGCGTATTTCTTTTAACTCTTTTTGGTAATCTGCTGTTGTTTCATTAGGCATTTTGCTTACCTCAAAGCCTTCAAGATTTGCCATTTCAGTTTCATTAACTTCTTCTGCAATGCTAACATTTTGTGCCATGCTTGCTTTAAACTTTTCGTCTAAATCTTTAATGCTCTTTTTTAAATAATCAACCCCAATGCACTCATTAGTTGTCATTATTCCAAACGCAATAACATAAAGAACCAAAGCGCAAATAACCAAAAATTCATTTGCTGTAAACTGAAACACAATAACTGCTATTGTTGCAAGAATAAACGCAACATATTCGGCAATATAGAAAATATTGTATATAACATTCTTTGTCATCTCTTTCTCCTTGAAAATAATTCTAACCTTAAATAAACTTATTGTCCATCATTTTTTACAAATTTGACGGATAGTTTTTCCAAAATATTTTTAAAATATGACGGAATTTGGCAAGAAAACGCCATTCTTTCGCCCGTTTTGGGGTGAGCCAGTTCAAGTCTGCAAGCGTGCAACAATTGCCCCGCCAAATTGAATTTTTGGTGGCTAAACCCATAAACCATGTCTCCTACAATTGGGTGACCAATTGCCTTGCAATGAACCCTAATTTGATGTGTTCTTCCTGTTTTTAATTGAAAGTTCACAAGAGTATAGCCATTATAAATTGTGTCAACACTAAAATGGGTTTCGGCATATTTCCCGTCAGAGTCAACTGCCATTTTCTTATAATCTTTTTTGTCTCTTGCAATTGGCAAAATAATGTCGCCTTCCAATTGTTTAAACTCGCCTTCACAAAGTGCAACATAGTGCCTAAAACAAGTGTGATTTGCAATTTGCTTTGCAAGGGAAAGATGTGCTTCATTATTTTTTGCAACAACAATAAGCCCTGATGTGTCTTTATCAATCCTGTGAACAATGCCCGGCCTGAATTTTTCGCCCACACTGCTTATGCTTTGGAAATGATAAAGAAGTGCATTAACAAGTGTGTGGTTATAATTTCCAACTGCTGGGTGAACAACCATTCCTTGTGGTTTGTTGATAACAGCGATATAGTCATCTTCAAAAACAATGTCAAGCGGAATGTTTTCAGGTTCAACATTATTTATGTCAGGGTTTGCAATTAGGTCAAGTTCAATGGCATCTCCGTTTGAAACCAGTTTTCCAGCCTTGCTTTTTTTGCCGTTTATAAGCACCCTGCCTTCATCAATTTGTTTTTTTATTTGGCTTCTTGTCCAATCTTCTAAAACCGATGTTAAATAAACATCAAGCCTAACTTTACCTTGCGTTTGTGCAATTAAAATTTGTTTTAAATCTTGCATTATTTTTCTTCTTCCTTAACTTTAACCTTTTCAGGCGGTTTGTAAATAAACAGAACATAAATTATAAGCATAACCATTGAAACGCAAATAAAAGCATCAGCAAAATTAAAAATTGCAAAGCCAATTGATTTAAAATAAATAAAATCTCTTACGCACCCAAAAACAATGCGGTCAATAAGGTTACCAATAATCCCACCTAAAAGAAGCCCCAAGGTTATTCCTAAAAACTTAGAATTGCCAACCTTTCCACTAAAAAGAACATATAACACAAAGGCAATAACAATAATGCTTAAAATTATAAAAAACCATAGTCCACCGCTAAAAAATCCAAATGCCGCACCATCATTAAAGGCAGACTCAACCCACAAAAACTCTCCTATAACACTAAACGACTTGCCATATAGAAAAATTTTTGTAAGCTGGTCAACAGCAACTGAAACTAAGGCAAAAGCCAGTGCAAAAATTACCAATCTATTTCTCCTTAATTATATGTTTATTTACAAACCGCTCTAAACTTGCAAGGGTGTCAACATTAGTGCTTAGCCCATCAAAATTCATAAAAGCGTGCATTGCCCTTGCCTCATCTTTCTTAAAAAACTTTGTTGAAACAGTAACACCTGCCTCTTTCAACTTTTCAGCCATAAGTTTTGACTGACTTTTATGCAACTTGTCAATCTCTCCGCTTGCAAGAAAACATGGCGGAAACCCCGAAAGGTCTTTTTTAATTGGCGAATATAAATCTAACTCTTGCGTGTTTGTTTCTCCACCAACAATGCTTGCTCTAACATAGTTTTTTGCCCCAGGAAAGCCAGTTTTTGTAAGGGTAGACAAATCATAAACCCCATAAAACAACCCAAGCCCCTTAACCCTTTCAAGCCTAAGTTTATCACCTTCACGCAAAAAGTTAGCAACAAGGTCAGCGCTAATGTGGGCTCCTGCAGAATCACCTGCAAGCATAATGTTGTTTGCATCTGCTCCAAAGTTTGTTGCAGTTTTTGTTACAAAATCAAAAGCATCAAGACAATCTTTTTCAATATCCCCAAGTTTTGCTTTTGGTGCAAGGGTGTAGTTACAACAAAAAACAATAAACCCCATTTTAGCAAGCCTTCTTGAAAGTGTTACATAAAGGTTTTTTGAATAACACGCCCAACCCCCACCATGGTAATAAATCAAGCAAGGATACACCTTTTTTCTGTTTTTCTCTTTATTGTAAATGCACTTTGCATCTGCGGGAAAATGCACATCAAGTTTTTGATAAACATTTCCATTTTTAATATATTTGATGTTTTTCTTTGTTTTAATGCCTTTTATGTGCTTATGAAAATTATACACCACACTTCCAAGCAGTGTTCCAATTGCAGATGTAAACTTCAACCAATAAATTTTTAAATTCATAATTAAGCCCTTAAATTTCTTTAATAATTATAACTAACAACGGCAAATTTTACAACAAAAATAAATCAATTTTAAATAACTTATTGACACACTAATTTTTCAGGTGTTAAAATTAAACTCCATTATGAAAAACTTTTTAGATACCCTGCTTCAAATAAAAGCATTTATGCCTTTGTGCAGCCAAGACCAACAGGCACTTTTTTCTTTTGAAAAACAAATTATAAAAAGAATTCGTCAAGATGTTAAACAAACAGGCACAAGCGACCTTTTTAACCTTCAAAGTGAAGACGGAAATTTTTTAAGTCATGTAAGTGTCATGCTTAATTTAAACAACCTTGCAAACGAAATTTTAAAGCACAATAAGTTGGCATTAGCAAAAAACAAAAAGGGCGAAACCATGGCATTTTGTGCAGTAAACTGCAATAATTTTGCAGTCGCAAATAAATGCCTAAACAACGCTGAACTGGTTAAAACAAAGTGCAATGGAACCTATTTTATTTTTGAAGCAACAAAACTTGCTAACAGTGTTCCGTTTTTAAATAACCTTATAGATAATTTTCCACAATATCTTACCCTTAAAGACGAATTTCATGAACACATAGGCTTTTATTTAGTTAGAAACAAAAAAACAAAACAAGCAATTAAATTAATAAAAGAACGCCCAGAAATTGCAAAACTAAAAAATGTTGATGGCGACACCATGGCTCACATTGCCTTTGATGAACAGAATTTAAGTGTTTTGCAAGAATGGATAGATAACAAAGCCCTTCGCAGAATTCAAAATAAATATAAGCAATCAGTTGTTCACTTAATTGCAATTGAAAACCGAAAGCCAAAACTTACTCTTAAAGCCTGTGATGATAACATTGCTTTAAAGCAACAAGATTATCTTGGCAACACCCCCGCTCATTATTTTTGCAGCAATTCAAATTACCGCCTTGCAAACCTTGCCTTTAAAGTGAAAGGAATTCACACAATACAAAACAATAAAGGGCAAACAATAACCGACATTGCAAGAGAGAAAAACGACCTTCTTTCAATCGCCAACTACACAGAAAATGAAAAATAACAATTTGATTGCTTAAAAATAAAAAAGACCCCCATGAAGTTTTTAATCTTCATAAAGGGTCTTTTTTAACTGGTTCTGTTTCAAACAATCGGTAATTTTTATTTTTAACAAAACTCTATTTCTTCGCCATTTTCAAAGGCATCATAAATTGCTTTCTCTTGAAGTTTCTTTTTCAAATCAATTCCAAAATACTCTTCAAAAGCCCTAACTTGTTTTTGTTTGCCATTTTTCATTATTGCTTCACCATGCACTAAAATATCCGCACCAGGAATTAATTTAGCAAAACTAAAATTATCTTCCGCACTGCCAAATTGGGCTATAACTTCACCATGTGCTTTAACATCTGCACCTTCAACATTTTTTGCAAAGGTATAGTTAAAATTAACATGTCCGCTTTCTATAACAGCCTTTCCATGAGCCTTAACATCTGCACCAGGAACAGACATTGCAAAGCAACAGTTATAATTTGGGTCGCCACTTTCAATAACCACTTCCCCATGCGCTTTAACATCTGCACCTTTGATTTCTTTGGCAAAGAAATAATTAAATCTTGGGTCGCCACTTTCAATAACTACTTGACCATGAGCCATAACATCTGCACCAGGAATATTTTCTGCAAATTTATAGTTAAATTCAGCATCTCCACTTTCTATAACTTTTTCGCCAAACCTTTTAACATCTAACCCTTCAACATCTCTTGCCAAAAAATATAGTTGCCCAACACTACAATTTTGCAAAGCAATTTCTTCTAACTTCAAAAAAGAATCAGAAGGAATATATTCCTCTTCACCATTAACAATTTCACCATTAACAATTTCTAAATTACCCCTTTTAGATTCTCTTAATAAAATTGCTTTAAAATCATCAAATTTAACCTTATTAACCATTTTCAACCTCCATTTTCCATGATTATATCATTAAATTTTTGTAATTTCAATACCCATTTAAAAATTAAAGGTTTATTTTTAACGAATTTAACCTGAAAATAAATTTTATAAGAAATTTCTAAACAAAACTTTATTACTTCAACAAATAAATATCCACCGGCTTAGCTGGTGGATATTT